>CAZUZO010000020.1:0-32228 GCA_964624765.1 uncultured Thiotrichales bacterium | reverse complement strand
TTTTTCACAAGCTCTCACTTGACCCCAGTTGAACTAGCCGCTACGGCCGTCGTCGCGCCTTGACACTACACCGCCTAACCTGCTTGAATAACGAACACATCACAAATACTACCCTTTCGACTTCGATCGCGGTAAATTTGTTTTGATTGGCCTGTACCGTTCGTCGCACCCGCTCGAGACAGAAGTCGAGATGTGTCAACGTATCGATTGCCGGACCATAGCTATTCCCCGGCGACTCGATTCAGGCTTCCTAGCGGGCATGACGGGCGTTGAGCTCGACGGGTTAACGAGCAGAACGCTAACCCGTGACTTCGAAGCTCATCACTTCAACCAGAGATCTGGATCGAGGACGATGGTCTATCTAAATGGAATTGGGGGGCGATCCCACGTGCAAATTAGGGCTCTACGCCAGGCGCTAGTTGTCCTTACGCTAGGCTTGTTGTTTAGTGCCGCCTTGTCCGCCCAGCAAACCAGCGCGGGCGCCGTGGTTGCACCAGCGGACTATATCATCGGTCCGGAGGATGTATTAGAAATTTCCGTGTGGAGGGAGCCAGACCTTCAACGGGAGGTTCTGGTACGCCCCGACGGTCGGATCTCCTTTCCTCTGGCAGGCGATGTCAAGGCGGCAGACAAGACGCCAGAACAGGTCCAAGAAGTTATCGCCCAACGCATAGAACGCTACATACCCGATCCGGTGGTCACCGTCACGGTCAGGACCATCGGTGGCAACAAGATCTACGTTATCGGGCAGGTTAAGAATCCGGGAGCCTACGTGATAGGCCGCTACGTAGACGTTCTACAAGCGCTCACCCTTGCTGGAGGGCTGTCGGAATTCGCGCGCGAAAACAATATTCGCATCTTACGTCGGGAAGGGGGACGAGAAACAGTCTTCCCGTTCGAATACGGTAATGTGAAAAAGGGGCGCAAGCTGCAGCAAAATATCATTCTCAAAGGGGGCGACACGGTGGTAGTGCCCTGACCTAGACCGGTCGTATCTGGCAATCTTCGACTGGAAGCTCGGGGATTTCCAGAGGTTGTATCGCTCGCATTGCTCTCTCCAGGACACAATAAGGCGATCGTTAAATGGATTGGAACGATAAGCGCGGTGTCGCTTACCTCGCGATACCTCTAGTCCCGCTGTTACTGACTCCTCCTGCGGCCCTACATGCTGCCGAATGGTATCTCGATCCCTCCGTCAGAGTCCTCGGTAACTACGATGACAACCGTTTTTTCACCCCAACCGACGAGGTCTCGGTTCTCTCCGGCCAACTCTCACCCACGTTAGCCTTTGGCCGCAAGACCGAGACCAGCGATATTCGCGGTGTCGGGCGTGTGGATGGCATCATCACCGACGATAACCGGGACCCTAACAGAATCGAGGCCCTGGCTCGTTTTTACACCGATTACCGCACCCAGCTTAGCCGCTGGCAACTCGATGCCTTCTGGCAGAGGGCCACGACCCTGCGCACCGACATTCAGGATCCGAGCTCGGAAGCCGTAAGAGACCCCTCTAGTGCAGACCTTCAGAGTCCTGATCTGGGGCTCGTCACGACGGACAGTCTATTCTTCAATCGATTCGCGGTTAACCCTTCCGCGCAATGGATTATCGGGCCGCGCACCACGCTGGACCTGGCGTACCGCTTCGACTATGAGGCCTACGAGGACAAGCAAAAGGCAGAGAGGCTAGGGGTATTCGACAGCATGAGCAACACTGTCGTTCCGAGCCTGACCTATCGGCTTTCGCCCCAGACCGACCTCAGCTTCATTGCGCGTTACCAACGATTCGATAACGACCAAGACGCGTTCTTTAACAATTACAGCCTGGGGCTCGGCGTCGAGCACGCCTTTTCGGAGAACCTCCGGGGCACCCTGATCGCGGGCCCTACCTACACTGAGAATGACCAAGGCGATGATTTCGGCGCCGTCGTGGATGCCAGCTTGGAGCAGCAATTTGAAAAGAGCCGTCTTAGCACCTTCTTTCGCTATGACATTCAACCGACGACCCGAGGCATCCCGCTGCAGCGGGCCCAGGTCGATGTGCGTTGGCTACGGGATCTGACACCGCGATGGGCCTTTCGGCTAGCCGGCCGCGCCTTCCGTAATGAGCGCCTGGAAGAGCAAGCAGGCGAAGAGAGTAGTGATGATCGTTATTACGCGCAAGTGGAGCCGGCGCTCGTCTGGCAAGCCGCAAGGCAGCTGTTTCTGGAGACCCGCTACCGTTTCCGCTGGGAGTCAAGGGATGATCTGGACGAAGATGCTTTCAGCAATGGCATCGAACTCGCCCTCATCTACCAGTGGGATCGGGTCTCGATCTCTCGCTAGGGAGGCATTTCTCACCGCCCCCCAGGTGGCCTGACAGGGGATGAATGAGACGACGATAAACAAACTGCGGCGCGGCTCGCGAGACAGACGGATGGCACGTCGAGGCGGGGTTGACCTGCGAATCGCCAAGAGAGGGGGCAATGCCTTATTTCGTATACAAAGTCTTTCCACCTAAGCGCCTGGAACTGGTGCAAACAGCACAACAGTACCGGCAGGCCAGAGATCTGGCGAGATCGTTGCGCATGTCGCTCCAGGAAGGCGATGACTACACGCTGAAGGTCATTTTCGCGCAAAATCCCGATGAGGCTGAGCGGTTATTGACTGAAGAGCGTGAACCGCGACCCGTCGGCGAGGAGTAAACACCGCTCGGGGGCACAGGTTAGAGGCTGTTTTAAGAATGTCGCGAGCGCCGGCAGAGCAAGGCGCACGGCGGCGACAAAATCGTCCGGAACGATTTTGAACAGCTGGAAGCTGGCCCCGAAGGGGCGAGCCCCAAGGATGGAGCGAGTAACAACCGCAGTGTACGCGGCAGTACATGAGGATTTTGAGCCGCCGCGCAACGCAGCTATGGCAAGCGCAGCAATTTTTAAAGCAGCTTCTTAGGGCCCCAGCCATAGCCGCCCTACCACCTTCCGCCATTGGGCGCGGCACCCAGCGGTCTCTACCCGGCTGTGGTGCCAACCGCTATCCTAAGCCTCGATCAGCGCTTCCGAGGATAGCGTTGGTCAGTGCACTCTACCTCGTCACGGGAGCAGCCAGCGCCGGCGGCTTCCAAATCTTCGAACAAAGCGTCAAGGGGTTGGGCCATGCCTTTGCGGGCAGTGCCGCAAGTGCCGACGACGCGGCAACGGTATTCTTCAATCCCGCGGGGATGACCCGGTTATCCGGAACACAAATTCAAGGCGCGGGGTATGTTATCGTCACGAGAGCGAACTTTATCGACGAAGGGTCATTAGACGGAAGGGGGCAGCCGCTCCAAGGGCCTGCCGCCGACGGCGGCATTTCGACAGCCGTTTGGAACGGCTATCTCGCTACCCCATTGACCGATCGGCTTTCTCTCGGGTTTGGCATCAATACCCCCTTTGGGTTAGGAACCGATTATCCCCGAACCTGGGTGGGCCGTTACCATGCCGTTGAGTCGGGGCTACGCACCCTCAATTTGAGCCCTGTGGCAGCCTTCAAGCTACACGACAGCCTATCCATCGGTGCCGGTATCGATGTGCAATATATCGACGTGTTGCTTTCCAATGCCATCGATCTGGGAACTTTTTTTGCCCCCACTGGCTTAACCTCACCCGGCGGCGACGACGGCTTTCAGGAGATCAAGGCCAAGGACTGGGGACTGGGTTACAACGTCGGGCTGCTATTCACCCCAACGGACACCACCCGCATCGGCTTGACGTTCAGATCGGGGATCGATTTCGATCTGCGCGGCGAGGCAAAGTTCCAGAAAAGCGCCCAGATCGATAGCGCGCTAGCCGTCACCGGGCTGTCGTCTCTGCTTCAGGATACCGGAGCCAGGGCAGCCGTCAGCCTGCCCGATACCTTCTCCATCGGCGCCTATCATCGAGTCAGCGCCCGCTGGGCACTCCTGGCCGGGATCAGCTGGACCCGATGGGGTGACCTAGAGGATGAGATCCTCATTGGCTTTGACAATCCGGCCCAGCCCCCGCAAGTGTTGCGCCTGGACTTCACCGATGCCTTTCGCTATGGGGTCGGCGTCAATTTCGACGCCAACCCACGGCTGACGCTGCGCGCTGGAGTCGCCTACGATGAAACACCGATCCCCGGCCCCGAAAGCCGCAGCGCGCGGCTACCGGACGCCGACCGATGGTGGGTAGCAGGAGGCGTCACTTACCTCGTGACGCGGACCATGTTTGTCGATATCGCCTATGCCCACCTCTTCGTGCGTGACGCCGAGATCCGAAGCACCCTGCCAAACGCCTTGCCTCAGCTGCAGAGTCGGCTCATCGGCCGCTTCCAAAACGGCGTCGACATCATCGGCGCGCAGATCGGTTGGTCTTTCTGAGGAATGTCAAGGTGGTCGAGTCGTCGCCTCCACGACGCGCGGCCATTAGAGCAAAGGGCGAGCGCTTGCACGCCGGAAGGCCTCGCGCATCTCCTGGTAGCTGTGCACCACCGGATACTGAGGAAACTTCTCGGCGATGTCACTCGGGGGGCAGAAAAACATCGCGGCGTCGGCCTCCGCCATCATGTTGGTATCATTATAGGAATCCCCCGCGGCGATGGTGCGAAAATTGAGGGCGCGCAAGGCCTTCACCGCCTGGCGCTTTTGGTCAACTTGCCGTAGCCGGTAGTTGATGATCTTTCCCCCTTCGCCTACATCCAGGTGGTTGCAGAAAAGCGTCGGCCAACCCAGCTTGCGCATGAGCGGCGTGGCGAACTCGTAAAAAGTGTCCGATAGAATGACCACCTGAAAGCGCGCCCGCAGCCAATCCAGAAACAAAGCAGCCCCCGGAAGCGGATCCAAGGTCTCGATGACTGCCTGGATATCAGCGATGCCAAGTCCATGGCGGTCCAGGTGCGCCAATCGCTGTCGCATCAGCGCATCGTAATCCGGCACGTCCCGCGTGGTCGCTCTTAGAGCGGCAATCCCGGTGCGCTGCGCGACGCCGATCCAAATCTCCGGGACTAACACCCCCTCCAGGTCCAGGCAAGCTACTTCCATCCGAATTCCTCAATGCTCCCACTGCCCATCCTTTCACTCACCGCACGGCGCCCACCACCGGAAAATTCAGAAGCTCTCGCCGAAACGCGACTGACGGTGCGGGCGGCGGCTGTCGAGAATGGTAGCACGTTAGCCCCCTGGCTACAGGGGGCTCGGCTGGTGGGGAAAGCCCTGCGCGAGCGCGGTCTCAAGGTGTTCAAGTACGACTGGTACTTGAGCCCGGGCGACCACTGGCCGTCGGCGCTGGAACGACGGCTTGCGCACTGCAAGGCTGTCGCCGTCCTGATCGGCCCAAACGGGATGGGGCCGTGGCAGCAGCGCGAGGTCTACACCGCCATCGACCGTGAGGTCCGAGAACAAGCCTCGGGCCACTTTGGTTTCCGGGTGATCCCGGTACTCCTCGACCAAGGCGGTCGGACCCACGCCGGCCTCGGTTTCCTGTCCCAGAATGTCTGGGTCGAGGCCTGGGACCCGCGGGCGGTCGACCTGATCGCCGGCGCCCTGGAGGGCAAAGCGCCGGCCGAGCTCTACGACGAGGCCCATCCGGATCCGCGCACCCTGATCTGCCCCTCTACCGGGCCCTCGGCCTTTTCCGCGAAGAGGATCACGCGTTCCACTTTGGCCGTGAGGCGGACCTGCAGAAGCTGGTCGCCGCCGTCGAGCAGTATCCGCTGGTTCCATCGTCGGCGCCTCGGGCAGTGGTAAGTCGTCGCTCGCCCGTGCCGGCCTCCTCCCGCACCTGCGCCGGCACACCGGAAGCCGAGTCTGGCAGATCGTGACGGTCGATCATCCGGGGCGGCATGCGTTTCGCGCCCTCGCACAAGCCCTGCTGCCGTTCTGGGAGCCGCAGCGAGTCCTCGAGTAATCGAAGAACGAGGCGTATCGGGAAACGAAGACGCTCGCCGCACGACACAGAAGAATCGGGCCACCACCACTGTCATTATCACATTACTGTGTATTATTTTGACTTTATTGCATCATTCTACCTGCACAGTACTTTTAAAGCACCACACCATCGTTTCGGATTTTAACGTCATCATACGGGATTTCACTTATTTGATTGCATACAATACAGATGGCATTTCGGCAATTCGCAGCTATACTTGTGAAGTGACTGTCGCGTCGTGCGGGTCCATCCTCACGTGAGACCACAAGTACGCTGGAGCGAACGGTGATTTAAGGCATACAAGCAACCTCGTGCAAGATTTTCTCGATTCGCCTGCGCAATACTCGTGACGGCTTGGAAGACGGCGACGCAAGGAAGACTCGGCTGGGGAGAATTGGACCCTATCGGAAGCGTACGTCCATGCCGGACAAACGACCCTACATAAGGTCGTTCCCGATAAAATAGACATTATCGGAAACTCAAGTCTATGACGCAGAAAGGCTCATGGGTGGGGCAGTTTCCGATAATGTCTAATATCTATCGTTAAAATAGCTTCTAAACGATTATCGACCATGAGAAGAACCGTGATCACTCTCACCTGAAAAAAGCGAGCGATGACCGGCGTCACCCAAGTTTGACATATGAAAAATAAAGCTGAAGTAAATTAGAAACTCACATTTCCGTATTACCATACAGATTCCTACCTCGTTGTATTCGCAAGTATGCGTGCCTTGTGGCATCAAACCTGACATAAGAACGATAGTATGATTGATGTGGTACTTTCGTCCAGTGTGGGATCCGCAATTGGCATTATTTATAGCCGGGTTCGAAACCGGCCTAAAATGCGGCCATAGTCACCGTTTCGTCAGAGTTGCACTGGAGCACATCGTCGGTCCCCAAGCCTTCGGCAGCCGACTCCCTTGCGGCAAGGGGTCGGCCGCACCCAGGGCAAAGGTCATTAAACTGCCGAAACGATGACCAACGCCTAAAATACGAGCAAGCACCGTGGCAACATGATCCGGGAGGGTATTTTGGGCTTCCTTAGATTTTGATCTTATTTCTGGGGAATGGCCGTTCACGAACAGATCGCTACGAGAAAGGTGCAGGGGATGCCGGGGCAAGGTGATGAGGCTTCGGCGACCAGGACAGGACGCTCCCGCGCTCCCGGCAGCCGCCCAGGAGGTGGACGCCAGTATTGCAACCCGCGATTTCAGGCTTCAAATGGGGAGGGGTCAATGATTGCATCTTTCCCACGGTATTGGAGGTAACGAAAAATGCCTGTTTTCTACGACGGTGAGGAGTTTACATTCTACAACCCCGACGGATCTGAGATAAAGGTGCGGGGGTGGGGTAATCAGTTTGCCGCAGTGTTCGAAACCCTTGACGGCTTCACGATCATCCAGGATCCCACGAGCGGCTTCTTTCACTACGCGATCCTCTCCGAAGATGGCACCGAGCTTCTTCCGAGCGGAACGCCGGTCGGAACGGTGGCACCCCAGCAGCTTCCGATGCCACGGCATCTACGCCTGACGCGCGAGGCAGTAGGCCGCCAAGCCCGTGCCGCCCAGCGGGAAACGGGCGTCCAACCGCGCTGGGAAATTCGGCGGCAGGAGCGCCAGCAACGGCGGGCTCGATCGCCCCGCTCGTCGAAAGACACTTCCGACGACACGCCCGAGGAAGGCCCGCTTGCGGCGACTGTCGGCAACTATGTCGGTCTCTGCTTGCTCATCCAGTTCCCCGACGTTTCGGGGACGATCTCGCAGCAGGAGGTGACCCACTACTGCAACCAACCGGGCTACACCGGCTTCGGCAACAACGGTTCGGTGCGGGACTACTTCTACGACAACTCGGATCGCAAGCTGACCTATACCAATGTTGTCACCGCCTACTATACCGCCCAGCACAACCGCGCCTACTACACCGATCCTCATGTTTCTTATGGGACGCGGGCTCGCGAGCTGATCATCGAGGCGCTGAACCATCTCAAAGCGCAAGGCTTCAACTTCGAGCAGCTGACTGCGGACGGCGGCGGATACGTGCAGGCCCTCAACGTCTTCTACGCGGGCCCCACCGTCAACAACTGGTCACAGGGCCTCTGGCCCCATTCCTGGGCACTCGCCACACCCTACGTCGCGAGTTCGACCCGGCGGTTCTCCGACTACCAAATCACCAACATGGGCAGCCAGCTGAGCCTGCGCACGTTCTGTCACGAGAACGGCCACATGATCTGCGACTTCCCCGACCTCTACGACTACAACAACCAGCATAGTGGCGTCGGACACTACTGCCTCATGTGCTTCGGTGGCTCGAACACCAACCCGACACAGGTTTGCGCCTACCTCAAGAACACCGCGGGCTGGACCTCGTCCCTGCGCCCGATCGCCCCAGGCATGAGCTACTCCGTTGCGGCCGAGAGAAACAACTTCCTGATCCACCGCAAAAACCAGGCTGAGTACTTCATCGTCGAGAACCGAGCGAAGTCGGGCCGCGACGCAGTCTTGCCCGACGCCGGTCTCGCGATCTGGCACGTCCACGAAAACGGGAGTAATAGCAACCCGCCTTTAACTCCGTCAAAGCCTTTGGAGTGTTCGCTCGAGCAGGCAGACGGCCGCTTCGATCTCGAGAACAAACGCAACGGGGGCGATGCGGACGATCTCTACGGCGCCCCCGCGGCACCGAAGTTCGGCAACTCGACCAACCCCAACAGCCGCTGGTGGGACAGCTCGGTCTCGGGACTCGAGTTCACCTCGATCTCCGCCCCCGAGTCGACGATGACAGTCAACACTCAGGTGCTCTGGCAAAACGACCGCCTCGTACTGCGCACGCATGCGAAGAACGGGGCGAGTCAGACCTGGGCCTTCTTGCAAGGGGACAGCGCCTGGCTCCAGATCGGGGGAGCATCGACTGACGGTAACACCAATATCTTCATGACGCTTTGTGAGGCACTGGCGAACGGCCGAAAGGTGGATGTCCTCGTCAGCAACGGCCGCATCATCGAGACGACACTCAAGTAGATCAACCTTTAGAGAAAAGGACGATACTCCATGTGGTACAACGACAAACAGGTTACCCGGACTCATGCAAAGCATGGAACCCAGCAAGCCTGGGCCATCGTCAGCGGAGTAGGCAGCGGATGGTTACGTATCAAGCCCAACGCCGCGGACGGAGTGAGCAACATCTACATGATTCTGAGCATCGCCTTGGCCAACAACCGAAAGGTCGACGTCTACGTGACAAACAATGAAATCTCCGAGGCAACGCTGCGCTAGTCAGCTATGCGGCTCAGGCTCAGACGCCAAGTGGCGTTGGATTGCGACAAATGAAAGGAGAGCGAAAAGATGATACCCGAAATCACCATCAAGATTTCGTTTGCACCGGCGCCAGGCGGCGGTATCGAACCTACAGTGGCGGCCCTGGACATAGCACCCCCGGAGCTTCCGGGAGAGTCCTCAGTTGCGGATATTCCGCCCCCCCCTGAAGGGGACAACGACTCATTGAGTTCTTTCACTTACGAAGTGCCTCCTCCTCCCGTGGTGATGACAGTTGAGCACGACATTCCGGCCATCCCGGCGACCGAAGGCTCCGCGACTGCCTCCGAGGAAACAAACGAGCCGCCACCGCCGAGCTCTCCTAAGGGGGGGCGGCGCCGACCTGAGAGGTTGTAAAAAATCCGTCGCGAGCAGCACGAGAGCCAGGCGGACGGCGCCAAGCCGAGAGACATATCAAGTAGATAGGCGAGGAGCGAGCACCGTCCAACGCCGCTGTCGGGTCGTGTAGCAGGTTTTTTCACAACCTCTGAGGAATTCTCTCCTGTGCGTTCAGTATAAAGATCCCGTCAATCAAGAACCCATCACTCGGCGCCACTGTTCGGCTAACCGCTTGGCGGAGATCGGATAAGCCGTGCCGAGTTCCTGTGCGAACAGGGACACTCGAAATTCCTCTATCATCCAACGCAGCCGCGTGAGTTCTGGGTCCGTGATCCCGAGGGCATGACACTGCATCACCCGTTCACGGCACCGTGGCCACAACGCACCCATACGTTCTCGCTTCAGGGCATCCTTTGCGGGTTCGCGGCGTAATCGATCGAGGCGCACACCGAGCGCCTGCAAATATCTCGGCAGGTGGCGCAGCTGGTCCCAATCGGTCCGGCGAAGAAAACCTCGGAAGACAAGATGCTCCAGTTGGCTAGCGATGTCGGACAGCGCGTCGGCCGCGGCCACACGGGCCTGCGCTTTTCGAACATCGGCATAGGCCCGAAAGATCGCTCCGACGAGCTCGTGAACCTCCTGGGCGACGCCGTTCAGATGGGCTAATCCGGTTTGTTGGCATCGCCTAAACTGACTCTCGGTGCGGATCATGGGATTGTGCGCAAGAAAGGCCCGATCCACGATCAGAGCGAGCACCTCATCCTGGAGCGAATCATTGAGGCTGCGACCGGCGGTCGACTCTTCGCCGCCATCGACCGCCGCAAAGGGTGACGGCGGTGCCAACGCATAGCTCAAGCACATGGCCCACAGGCCGCGCAGCGCCTTCTTGAGGTCCCGCACGGCGGGAGCCAGTTCCAGCAGGAATAGACGGCGCAGCCCGGCCCGGTGATCCTCATCCGCCCGGCGCCGCGAATCGACGACATGGATCGCCACCGTGGTCTGCCGGTCGGATAGTGCCGGATAGCCCCGACAGGCGGTGGCGCCGCGGAGCCAGTCGACCTGTTCCGGCACATCCCCAAAGTCCCACCGGGTGATCCCTGCACGCTCGAGGTCGCTGCGCTTGAGGGAGACGAATGCCCGCTGCGCAGTGGTGGACAGCTTTCGCTGCAAGCGCCGTAAATCGCGGCCCCCAGCGATGACACGGCCATCGCTATCGACGACCCGGAAATTCATCCGTAAATATTCCGGCAACCGATCATCGTTCCAAGCCTGCGCGGGGATCGCTACCCCCATATGCTCCTCGATGTCGTGCGTCAGGGCTTCGATGAGAGGACGCGCTTGGGGCACCAGGCGGACAGCGCAGCGCTGGCTCACATCGGACAACGGGCCGAGCGCGCGACGCCAATCCTTGGGCAGCGAACGGAGGAGGCAAAACACCTTTTCGGGCAATCTGCCCGGCACCAACCACTCGAACCACTCGGGAGTGAGTTGCGTCAGATTGACCACGGAAACCGTCACCGTCATGCCGTCAGCGGGATCCCCCGGCTGAAAGCGATACTCAAGCCCATAGCGTTGTCCCTCGATCTGCAACGTATCGGGAAAGGCCGCTTGCGTCACCTCCTGGGCGGCAGGCCTTAACAGCCTTTCACGGTCAAGAAATAGCCATCGCGGAGACTGCCTTTCCACCTCATGGCGCCATCTTTCGAACGCCGGACCGGTGCAAGTACCGACTGGAATGCGCTTCTCATAGAAGCGAACGATCGCCTCCTCATCTTCCAACAGGTCCAGACGTCGGGACTTGTGTTCGAGCATCCGCAGATCCTTTAGCAGCGCTAGATTGTGCTCAAGGAAGGCGGCTTCGGTCGCATAGCGTCCCGCCACCAGCGCTTCGCGGATAAAAATCTCCCGAGCAGCGGCCGGATCAACCGAACCGTAATGAATACGGCGGTCGGCGACCAAGGTTAGGCCGTAGAAAGTCACCCGCTCGTAAGCCATGACCTTCTCGGCGGCAGGTTCCCAGTGAGGTTCGCGATAAGAGCGCTTGACCAGATGTTCGGCCGCACGTTCGATCCATTCGGGTTGGAGGCTAGCGACCCGATGGGCATACAACCGTGTCGTTTCCACAAGCTCGGCGGCCACCACCCACTTGCCGCCCACGCCCCTCATCCCCGAGGCTGACGAAACGCGGAAACGGATGCTGCGCGGGCCTAGGTAATCCTGATGCTCGGTGCGCACTCCGACACGGGTCAAAAAGCCGCTCAGCAAGGCCCGATGCAGCTGCGAATAGGTCGCAGGCCGGTCGTTCAGCACCAAACCCATCTCACAAACGGTCTCCCGCAGCTGTTGATGCACGTCCAGCCACTCGCACATCCGCTCATAGGCGAGGTAATGCCGACGACAAAGTGCCCGCAGCCCACCAGAGGACACCGTCTGTTTTTGTTCTTGGTAGAACGCCCAGAGCGCCAGCGCTCCCTGAAAATCCGAGCGCTCGTGCCGAAACGGCAGGTGCGCCTTGATGGCTGCATCTTTTGCGTCCAGGGGCCGCTCCCGGGGATCATCGATGCTTAGAAAGCTTGCCACCACGAGGGCTTCCCTCAGGCAGCCCGCTTCGGCAGCCTCTAGAAGGATCCTGCCCACCCGGGGATGGAGCGGTAGGCGAGCTAGACGCCGACCGAGGGCTGTGAGCTCGCCAGCCTCGTCGAGAGCACCGATTTCCCGCAGCAGCGCATAGCCATCCTTTAGGTAACGCGGGTCTGGGCTGTCGAGGAAGGGAAATGTCCCCGCTTCCCCTAGTCCCAAAGCTTTCATCTGCAGAATCACCGCGCCGAGATCGGTGCGCAAAATCTCGGCTTCGGTGAACTCCGGCCGACCGGCAAGGTCGTCTTCCGAGTAAAGGCGTATACAAACTCCCGGGCCTACCCGCCCGCACCGACCTTTGCGCTGCTCGGCGGAGGCCCGGGAGATCTTCTCAATGGGTAATCGCTGAACCTTGGTCCGGTAACTGTAACGGTTGATGCGGGCCATCCCCGAATCGATGACGTAACCGATGTTGGGAACGGTCAGCGACGTCTCCGCCACATTGGTGGCCAGCACGATGCGCCGCCCGCCATGGGAAGCAAAGATCCTGTCCTGTTTCGCCATGGGCAACCGGGCGTAAAGCGGCAAGATCTCGACCTGTGAAGAAAACCGTCTGTGAAGCCGTTCGGCAGCCTCTCGGATATCCCGTTCGCCAGGCAAAAACACCAGGATATCGCCGAGCGCAGACGCCTCGCTTTCCCGCCACACCTCCTCGACCGAGGCGACCACAGCGACTGCGAGCCCCTGTTGTGGCCCCGCTTCGGTGGACCGCGGCCGGTAGCGCACTTCCACCGGATAGCTCCGTCCAGCGATCGCTACCATCGCGGCGCCGTCGAAGTATTGCGCGAAGCGGTCCTGATCGAGAGTCGCCGAGGCAATAAGCAGCCTCAGGTCTGGGCGCTTCGGCAGCAGCTGCCTCATGTAGCCGAGCAGCAGGTCGATGTTCAGGGTCCGCTCATGGGCCTCATCGATGATGAGCGTGTCGTAGCGCTCCAAGCGCGGATCGGATTCGATCTCGGCCAGCAAGATGCCGTCGGTCATCAACTTGAGATAGGTCCCATCGCTCACCCGATCGCTGAATCGCACCTGATACCCCACCGCCTGGCCCAGCGGTGAATTCAGCTCCTGGGCAATGCGTGCGGCCACACTGCGCGCCGCCACACGGCGCGGCTGCGTGTGACCGATGAGGCCCTGAACACCCCGTCCCAGAGCGAGACACAGTTTGGGCAGCTGCGTGGTTTTGCCTGAACCCGTCGCACCGCACACGACGACCACTTGGGATCCGTGCAATGCCTCGACGATGGCCTGGCGTGCCTGGGTGATGGGCAATGCTTCCGGAAAGGTTGGCGTAGGTAGGTCGCGACGACGCTCCTCGGCCCGTTGCGCCGAGCGTTCGATTGCCCGCTGCAGCCGAGCCGATGCCGATTGCCAGGAGACGTCGCGAACTCCCGACCTTTCCAGTCGACGCAATCGACGACGCAGCATGCGCCGCTCAAACAGCATGCAAGCCGGCAGCTTGGACCGTAACTCACGGACAACCGTCGAGGGATCGGGGCCTTTACCGGCTGACAAGCCTTCACGTGATGCCAACGTCATCCCCGGCATTGATCCCTTCAGCGTCTGACTAAAGCTGTTAATAGAGTTCCCGCTAGTCTATCCTGCCCCGCGCGTCCTCGGCTCTCGGCCGTGGAAACGGCAGCCCTGCCTGCCCATTCCGCATCCCCAGGGGGTCGAGACATTAAATGGAGACGCTCAAGCTAGACTCCTGCGTGCCGATAACCTACTTGCCATTTTCATGATGAACCTCCTTTGTGAGTGGTCTTGGGCCGAGGTGAGATGCCTCGGCCTTTTTTATGCCGATGCCAACCATCTCAAGTTCTCTATCTGACTGAGCCAGCCGTGTTCAGTCATGGGTCAACCCGGTATGCGAGGCCATCGTTCCGACACAGCTGATGACACTGCCCTCGCTTTCACAGACCGGCTTAGCGGCCATCCTGGTACGGCGCTGGCCGGTCGAAAAGCCCTGGACGGTCCAACACGGGGCATCGGGGTGAGCGGGCAACGCCACCTTTCTCATGTTGGATAAGTAAGCATGTCCGGTCGGCGCAAGAGTGCACATCTGGAGCGTATCATGGCTTCCCTGGCACGCGCCACGGCAGGCGCTAGGGCTATGCCGCCGCTCCTCCATCAAGATCCAGCCTCTGGCAGCGAGCAAGCCTGGAAGCGGTTTGTCGAGGAAGATATGGCGTTTCGCGTGCCCGTGGACTTGGTCAGGAGGCTGGAACGCTATGCTCACCAACTCAGTATGGAGCAGCCCGGACTCAATGTGACCTCCACGTGGGTCGCCGCCTTCCTCTTGAACTGGGCCCTCAATCATCAGGAGTTAACGGATATCGAACCGGACATGCTAAGCGCCGCTCTGGCAGCCGAAGGGGACCGAGCCAACCAGGTCCTTGAGCTTCTCCAAGAAAAACTACAGGAACTCGAGGCCTTCGATACTCAGCGCCTGTTGAGGGAAATCGCCGAACTGGAGCAACTGCAGGGCCAGCTGAACGGGTTATGCAGCGGACTAAGAGACAGCACCTTCGATAGCGCATGACCGGGGTAGCCGACAGGCGACCGTACAGAAGCTGTTCTCATACAACCGCTCTTGGCATAATACGTTACCTCGTTTCATCCAGCAGCAGGCGACGGGAGACGGCGCGCACCAAGGCCACTTCCAAAGGCCTCGCGTTCGCGAACAGCCCTATGAACAGGTACGATGTCCTCCTCGCCGATCCCCCCTGGAGCTACCGGGTCTGGAGCGGCCAAAAGAGCCGAACCTCGGACGCCCACTATCGAACTCTGTCAACGGAAACCATCGCCGAGCTTCCCATCAGCCGTATCGCTGCCGACGACGCAGCGCTGTTCCTGTGGTCGACGCCACCGGCGATCCAGGAAGCGCTGCGAGTCGTGGAAGCTTGGGGTTTTCGTTACAAAACCTTTGCTTTTGTCTGGGTCAAGCACGACAAACATCCCCGCGGGCACGCAAAGGCTGTCGACAAGCCGCTGATCTATAGGGCGGGCGAGCTGTACGGCGCCTCCTTTGGGTTGGGCCACTATACGCGCGCCAATGCGGAGATCTGCCTACTCGGCATCCGGGGGCGCATGCCGGTGGCCGATAAGGGAGTAAGCCAACTCATCGTCTCTCAGCGTCGAGACCACTCCTGGAAGCCGGATGAGCAGTACGACTGCATCGAACGCCTTTATCCGACCAGCACCAGGCTGGAGCTGTTTGCCCGGCGTCGTCGAAGCGGCTGGGACGCGCTAGGATTGGACCTCGATGGACGCGATGTGCGAACCACCCTGCAGCAGGAAAGCGCCCCCTCAGAGGTGCCGATGTTGACCCCGGATCCCTAAAGGCCAGTACCCCCGCTGGACCGTCCGACAAAACACCACGCTGTGTCCATAGTGAAAGCAGATCGTTGATCCCGGTCATGGTGCTGTACGCAGTGTCCGTGCTAGGGTGGGTTTGGGCCTGGCACGTCGCCTGAGGGCTTGGAAGGAAAAAAGCATGAAAGGGACGCAGGGGTAGGAGAAACCCAAGGAGGAATGCTCGCCTCGTGAGGCGTGTTAGGTCCACCAGTACGGTATTGGGCACAGGCTCGAAGGGCACCGCGTAGGGCAGTCTGTCACGCAACAGCCGAAGGTGGGGTTGATCGACTGCCCCCTTCCTGCTTCGACCGACCCCCAACGCCCGACACCACAAACTCAGCGCTCATCCCACCGACACCCAAGCATGGCCACTGAACACATCGAGAATCGAACCTTTGATGAAATTCAGGTTGGCGATACCGCCAACCTGCCCCCGCGCCGGCTGACCATGGAGGACATGCGGCTGTTCGCCGCCCTGGTGGGCAGTGGCGCTCCGGCGCAGATAGCAAGCGACTATGCCAGCAGCAGCCGGTTTCAGGACGTCGTCGGTCACGGGCTTTGGAGCGTGTCCTTGATCGCCACCCTGATCGGCACCGAACTGCCAGGTCCCGGCGTGGTGTACGAACGAACCACCTTCAACTTTCATCAGCCCGTACATCTAGGCGAGCTGTTGACGGTGAGTGTGTCGGTAAAAGAGAAACACGCTGACCGCCACCGGCTCGTCCTAGCGTGTCAGGGGCTGAACCAAGACGGCGAGACGGTGGTCAGCGCCGAGGCGCTAGTGATCGCGCCCACGGAAAAAATCCGCCGCCGGCGCACCCTGCTGCCGGAGGTCCACCTAACGGATCGGGCACGATTCTACGAGTTCTTGGAACGCGTCAGCGCCCTGCCCCCGATCCGCACGGCGGTCGTGCATCCCTGCGAACGGACGGTCCTGCTCGGTGTTGTCGCGGCGGTGAAGGCGGATCTCATCATTCCAGTTCTGGTCGGCCCAGAAGCCAAGATGCGCGCCATCGCAGAAGAGGCCGAGATCGATATCTCGCCCTATGAGATCGTCAACGTGGCCCACAGCCACGAAGCGGCCGAACGCGCCGTCGCCCTCGCCCGCTCCGGCGAGGTCGAAACCCTGATGAAGGGAAGCCTCCACACCGAGGAGCTCTTGCACGCGGTGTTATCGAAGGACAAGGGATTGCGTACCGAGCGTCGCTTGAGCCACGTGTCGGCGTTCGACGTCCCCACCTATGAGCGGGCATTGCTCATCACCGATGCGGCCATCAATATCTACCCGACTCTCGAAGACAAGGTGGATATCCTGCAAAATGCCATCGATTTGTTCCACGCCCTGTACGCTCGGGACCCGAACGTGGCGGTCCTATCCGCCGTGGAGACCGTCACCCCGAAGATACCGTCCACGGTGGAGGCCGCTGCGCTGTGTAAGATGGCCGATCGCGGTCAGATCCGAGGCGCCGTGGTCGACGGCCCCCTCGCCTTCGACAACGCCATCTCCGAGACCGCGGCACATGTGAAAGGCATCGTGTCACCGGTTGCCGGCAAGGCCGATATTCTCCTGGTGCCCGACCTGGAAGCGGGCAACATGCTGGCGAAACAGCTGGAATACCTCGCCAACGCCGAAGGCGCGGGCATCCTACTCGGCGCACGCATGCCCATTGTGCTCACCAGCCGGGCGGACGATGAGATGACCCGCATAGCCTCCTGCGCGCTCGCCGTCCAGTTGGTCCACCATCAAAAAACATCGAGCCTGTGATCCACAAGCCGAGATTCGAAGTGCACCGAGTGGAAAGGTCCGGTCAGGGAGCGGTCGCGGACGACCGCCTTGGGCACGGCAGCTGCTCGGCGGTGAGCAGAAACACATTCTCCCCGCCCCGGCCAAGCTCCAGCCAGGTGAACGGCCAATCCGGAAACGCCCCCTCCAGCGCGCCGCGGCTGACCCCCACTTCCACCACCAGGATGCCGGCAGGAGAAAGGTACTCACCCACCTGCTGCAGAATCCGGCGCACGCACGCCAGCCCCTCCTCACCGGCAACCAGGGCCTGGCGGGGCTCATGGTGGTATTCCGGTGGCAGGCTCGCCAACAGGGTCGCCTCCACATATGGCGGATTGCTGACGATCAAGTCATAACACCCCTGCAGCGCAGAAAATAAATCGGACCGGATGGCGTGGACACGCTGCTGCAGCCCAACGGCTTCGATGTTGGCGCGAGCGACCTCCAGGGCCCCCGGCGAAACATCCACGGCGTCCACTTCGGCATCCGGAAAAGCCAGGGCACAGGCGATGGCGATGGCGCCACTGCCGGTACCAAGGTCCAGCACCCGCTGCACCTGATCCGGCTCGATCCAGGGGGTAAAACCGCGCTCGATCCATTCGGCGATGGGGGACCGGGGTATCAGCACCCGCTCATCGACCTGCAACGAAATGCCCGCGAACCACGCCCGCCCCATGAGGTAAGCGGCCGGGATGCGCTCGTTGATGCGACGGACAAAAAGCGCCAGCACCGACTCGCGTTCTTCTTGGGTCAGCCTGGCCGCAAAAAGCTCCGCCGCTAAGGGCGGTTCGAGGTGTAAGCCATGCAGCGCGAGGGCGGTGGCTTCGTCCACGGGGTTATCATAACCGTGGCCGAAGCATAGCCCGGCAGCACTAAACCGGCTCGCACCCCAGCGAATGACATCGGCGATCGAGCGCAGCTCCCGTTGTGCCGCTGCCAGCAGTGCCGGTGAAACGTCGCCAGACTCCCTCACGAAACTGGGATGCCCTCGCCCCCCGGCTGCGATGGACCGGCGAGCGTCAGCCACAGCTCGTTCAACCGCCTGACAAAGGCCGCCGGATCCTCGGGCTGACCGCCCTCGCTCAACAGCGCCTGGTCGAACAAAATATGGGCCCAATCGGCGAACCGGGCCTCGTTTTTTTCCGCATCCAAGCGCTGCACCAGAGGATGCTCGGGATTGAGCTCCATGATCGGGCGCGAGCCTCCCACCTTCTGACCGATGGATTTCAGCAGGCGCTCCAGATGAGCCCCCATATCTTGTTCGTCAGCCACCAGGCAAGCGGGGGAACTCGTCAGCCGATGGGTCAGCCGTACTTCTTTCACCTGATCCCCCAGGGTTTCCTTTAAGCGCTCGAGCAACGACTTGTATTCGCTGCCGGCCTTCTGGGTTTTTTCCTTGTCCGCCTCATCCTCCAGCTTGCCCAGATCCAGCTCACCCTTGGTGACCGATTGCAGCGACTTGCCTTGGTATTCCGTCAGGTGCGTCACCACCCACTCGTCGATCTCATCGGTCAGCAGCAGCACCTCGATGTTCTTCTTGTTGAAGACCTCCAGGTGCGGGCTACTCACCGCCCTAGCGTGGCTGTCGGCGGTAATGTAGTAGATCTTATCCTGGCCCTCCTGCATGCGCCCGACAAAGTCATCGAGGCTGACGCTCTGATCGGCCGCTGAAGCATGGGTGCTGGAGAAACGCAACAATTTGGCTAGCGACTCCCGGTTCTTGTGATCCTCGATGATCCCCTCTTTCAGTACCCGACCGAACTCCTTCCAGAAGCTGGCATATTTCTCCGGTTCGTTTTTCGCCATGCCTTCCAGCAGCCCCAGCACCTTCTTGACCGATCCGGCGCGCATGGAGTCGATCTGCTTGTTCTGCTGCAAGATCTCCCGCGAGATATTCAATGGCAGGTCATTGGAATCGATGACACCGCGCACAAACCGCAGATAGGTCGGCATCAGCTGCTCGGCGTCATCCATGATGAAAACGCGCCGCACGTAGAGCTTGACGCCGCGGCGCGTGGTCCGATCCCACAGGTCGAAGGGAGCCTTTTTGGGGATGAACAGCAACGACGTGTACTCCAAGGTGCCCTCTACCTGACTGTGGACATAGGCCAGCGGCACCTCGAAATCATGGGCAATGTGCTTATAAAACTCATCGTACTCGTCCGGCTTGATCTCGTGGCGGGCCCGCGCCCACAGCGCGGTGGCGGCATTGATCTGCTCTTCCGCGTCGCCTTTCTTGTCCTTTGCCATAAGGATCGGCCAGGCGATGTGGTCTGAGTATTTGTGAATGATGCCCCGCAACCGATAGTCCTCGAGGAACTCATCCTCCTCCTCGCGCAGATGCAGCACCACCTCGGTACCGCGGGACATGCGTTCTACGTTCGCGATGGTGTAGTCACCCTCGCCACTGGACTCCCAACGCACGCCCTCCTCGGGACGCATGCCGGCCCGTCGGGTGGTCACCGTCACGCGGTCCGCCACGATAAAACTCGAGTAAAAACCGACCCCGAATTGGCCGATGAGCTGAGTATCCCGAGCCTGATCACCGGTCAACGCCTTAAAGAATTCCCGGGTACCGGACTTAGCGATGGTGCCAAGGTTAGCGATGACCTCGGCACGGTTCATACCGACACCGTTGTCCATCACGGTGATGGTCCGCGCATCCTTGTTGACGCGTATCCAGATCTTTAGCTTCCCGTCCCCTTCGTAAAGAGCGTCGTTGGACAGGGCCTCGAAACGAAGCTTATCCGCGGCATCCGAGGCGTTTGAAATCAGCTCCCGCAGGAAGATCTCTTTATTGCTATAGAGGGAGTGGACCATCAGATCGAGAAGCTGCTTGACTTCAGCCTCGAATCCAAGCGTCTCTTTTTGCGCATTAACCGTCATCGTCTTACCCGTAATCGTCCCAATTTCGGTCTCATCCGGTATGGCCTTCGGGCCATGGTCATCGCTTCTTCAGGGTTGCTCTTAAGCACACGTCGGCACCCAACCCTTCGGTAGCCCAAGGGCAAAGGTCGTCGACCTGCCGAAACGATGACCAACGCCCCATATCACTTAGGCGCCTTTTCATCCGTTGCGGCTACCCAAGGCTTCGGCACCCCTTCTAGGCAGCCCCACCGAGCGCCCCTCGCGAAACCTTGAGTATGGCATCCAATTTCTCTAGATACGGCGAAAAGATGGGGACGGCCAGGGGCTTTTTCAACCGAGATCCAAGAAACGGTCACTTCTCCCTGAGGGACAGAGTCGTCGAATCGCCTCCCTGAACTCCAGAGCTTCACCCGACACCGGCGCCGCAGTAAACTTGCCCCTAGGTTCGTACGCCCGGCTGCGTCACCAAGCCGCAAGCCATCTGCCCAACGGGAGGTAAACGTGAAAAGTTATCGCAAGGAATTATGGTTCAATGTCCCCAGCCGGGTTGGATTCATCAATATCACGCCGCAGGTGCAGGAATGCCTGCTCGAGAGCGGGGTGCGCGAAGGGCTCGCGCTCGTCAACGCCATGCATATCACCGCTTCGGTATTCATCAACGATGACGAGAGTGGGCTGCACCGTGACTACACCCTATGGCTCGAGAAGCTCGCACCCCATGAGCCCATCGACCAATATCGCCACAACGATACCGGCGAGGATAATGCCGATGCCCACATGAAACGCCAGGTCATGGGGCGGGAAGTGGTCGTCGCGGTAACCGATGGCAAACTCGATTTCGGACCGTGGGAACAAATCTTCTACGGTGAGTTCGATGGCCAGCGGCGCAAGCGCGCCCTGGTGAAGATCATCGGCCAATAGCCACAGATCACGGGGCTCGCGAACCGCCTCGGCACCAGCAGGCCAGGGTCATCGTTTCGTCAAGGTTGCTCTTCGGAGCGCACCGTCAGTGCCCAAGCCTTCGGCAGCCGAACCCCTTGCGGCAAGGATGCCGGACCCAAGCCGACAGGGATATCTTCACGGCGTCCCTTGCGCCAAGGGGTCGGCTGCCCCAGGAGCAAAGGTAATAGAACTGTCAAAACGATGACCAACGCCCACGACCATGAAACGCGACCCCCGCGGCCAAACCCCGCCTTCGGGAAGCCCCTCGGATGAGGGGCCGCGCCCCAGTCTTCTCGCCCTGTTTTGCTGATGGACACCAATAACCACTCACTCCCGGAACACACCCCCGTCATCAAGCAGTACTTGCGCATCAAGGCCGCCCATCCGGATATCCTGCTTTTCTACCGCATGGGCGACTTCTACGAGCTGTTTTTCGAAGACGCCGAGAAAGCCGCCCGACTGCTCGACATCGCGCTCACCAGCCGTGGCCGATCCGCCGGTGCACCCTTGACCATGGCCGGCGTCCCTGCTCACGCGGTCGATACCTATCTCGCCAAGCTGCTGCGCCAAGGCGAATCCGTGGCCATCTGTGAGCAAGTCGGGGATCCGGCCACCACTCGGGGGCCGGTCGCGCGGCAGGTGACCCGCATCGTGACGCCCGGAACGGTCACCGATGAGGCGTTGCTGGAGGAGCGCCGCGATAATCTCTTGAGCGCCGTCAAGCCGGCCGGAGATGGATTCGGGATAGCCGCCCTCGACCTTGGAAGCGGGCGTTTTTCGCTCATGGAGGTCAGGGGAGCGCCGGCTCTGCATGCCGAGCTGGCGCGCCTGCGCCCGGCCGAGCTCCTGGTCAGTGAAGACGACGCTGTCCTGGACCACACGCCAGTGCCCTTCAGCGTGCGGCGCCAACCGGCATGGTACTTCGACACCGAGTCGGCACGCCGCCGTCTCAGCGAGCAGTTTGGTACCCGTGATCTGTCTGGATTTGGCTGTGAGTCGTTGCCGTTGGCTATCGGTGCCGCCGGGTGTCTGCTCCAATACGCTACGGACACGCAACGCAGTGCCTTGCCCCATTTGCAGGGTCTCTGCGTCGAACACCCGGAAGACGCCGTGCTATTGGATGCCGCAACCCAACGCAATCTCGAGCTAACAGAAAGTTTGAGTGGCAACCCCGCCCACAGCTTGGCAGGGTTGATGGATCGCACCGCCACCCCGATGGGCGGGCGTCTGCTGCGGCGCTGGCTCAGGCGGCCGCTACGCAACCAGGTTGAGCTTCGGCATCGCTACCACTGCATCGAGCGGCTGCTGGCCGAAGCGGACATCGAGGCCCTGCACCAGGGTTTGCGCCACATCGGCGACTTGGAGCGCATCCTGGCGCGGATCGGCCTGCGTACCGCCCGCCCCCGGGATCTGACCCAGCTCAGGCGAACCCTCGGCGCCCTGCCCAATCTGCGGGCACACCTCAGCGCCCTTGACACGCCGCTCATCCATGTTTGGCTCGATCAGATCCAAGCCTTCCCGGCGCTCCACGACCTGCTATGCCGTGGCCTGGTGGACAACCCGCCGCCGCTGCTGAGGGACGGCGGCGTTATCGCCCCAGGCTACGATGAAGAACTGGATGAGTTGCGCGCTCTCGGCCGGGATGCCGGGCGCTTTATCGCCAAACTGGAAGCCCAGGAACGCGCCCGCACCGGCATCGCGACCCTGAAAGTAGGCTATAACCGCGTCCACGGTTACTACATCGAAATAAGCCGAGTCCAGGCTGCCAACGCCCCGCCCCACTACAGCCGCCGCCAGACGCTGAAAGGCGCCGAACGCTACATCACCCCGGAACTCAAGCATTTCGAGGACCGTGTGTTGAGCAGTCGCGAACGCGCGCTGGCCCGCGAGAAGGCGCTCTACGATGAACTCGTGGAGACCCTCTGTGGCTCACTCAAGCCGTTGCAGGCCGCCGCCACTGCGCTCGCCGAGCTCGATGTGCTGGTGAACTTCGCCGAGCGTGCCATCAGCCTCAACCTCAACCCCCCCCAGCTCACCGACCGTCCCAGCATTCGTATCCGTGGCGGCCGGCACCCGGTGGTGGAACAAACGCTGGACGCTCCCTTCGTTGCCAATGATGTGGAGTTACACGACGCCCGGCGCATGCTCGTCATTACTGGACCGAATATGGGTGGCAAATCCACCTACATGCGTCAAACAGCGCTCATCGTGCTGCTGGCCCACCTTGGCAGCTTCGTTCCCGCCGAGGCCGCGATCTTGGGGCCCATCGATCGCATTTTCACCCGTATCGGTGCGAGCGATGATCTGGCGTCCGGCCGCTCCACCTTCATGGTGGAAATGGCGGAAACCGCCAACATCCTGCACAATGCGACCGCCGCCAGCTTAGTGCTGATGGACGAGATCGGTCGAGGCACCAGCACCTACGATGGCTTGGCGCTGGCCTGGGCAGCGGCCAAGTATCTGGCGCAGCCGATCGGCGCTTTCACGCTATTTGCAACCCATTACTTCGAGCTCACCGCGCTACCGCGCACCCTCAAAGGGGTCGCCAACGCCCATCTCACTGCCGTGGAACACGGCCAACAGATCGTGTTCCTGTACCAAGTCAGGGAGGGTGCCGCAGATCGCAGCTATGGATTGCAAGTCGCCGCCCTCGCCGGCATACCCGGCTGCGTGGTGGAAGAGGCGCGTCAGCTACTCCATCAGTTTCAAGCCGAGCCGCGCCGGTCTCCCTCCGAGCGCCCCCGAGAGGTGTCGGACTCGCCGGCCTCGGCTGCCGCCGACGCGGCGCTCAGAGCGCTACTTGCCGACCTCGATCCCGACCAGCTGTCGCCTCGACAGGCCCTAGAGCTCGTCTATCGCCTCACAGAGACGCTCCATGCCAAACCTAGTTTGGGCGGCACGAAAAATCGCCCTTGAGAGCACACACATATTGATAACACCCAAAAGTCGTTATATGCTCTTAAGAGCACAAAAAGTTACTTAATAATCTCTTTAGAGCAGGCATGTCCGCCAGAAACCTTTTGACCAGCGCTCCGCCTTATCCGGTCGAACAGGCAATCAAGCGTCTGGGCACGAACCTGCGTACGGCACGGCTACGCCGCAACCTGACGATCGAAGAGGTCGCAGGGAAGATCGGCACGGGACCCCGTGCCGTGATGGATGCCGAGAAGGGCAAGCCTTCGACCGGCATGGCCGTCTATATGGCCTTGCTCTGGACCTACGGTCTGCTGGAGCCGGCCGCGGCGCTGGCTGATCCGGGCAAGGATGAGGAAGGACTCGCGCTGGAGTTCGCCGCAGGCCGGACGCGCAGGCTGACCAGGTCGAGGACCTGATGCTGATCGGCACGTCGATGGGAGGCGCACGGCCGAAAGCGGTGGTCGAGGACGACCAGGGTCTGTGGATCGCGAAGTTCAACCGTCTGGACGATCACTGGAATCATGCGCGAACCGAGCATGCGATGCTCGTGCTCGCCCGCGCCTGCGGCATTCACAGCGCCGAAAGCAGGACGGTGTGGGTACCGGACACGCGGTCAATAAGGAAAGTCCAGAACGAGACCCCGAGTTTTCGGCAGGTTTTCTTCAAGCTGGCAAACGCGTCCCCACTGCGCCGCCTCGGGTCGCTTCGCGTGCCGGCGCTGATCTGACGCTTCTTGACGCGGTCGCGCAGATCGTTTTCGGCGGAGGATCTCGGTCACGTCCGGGACCCTCTACCACCGCACCCAGACACCGCTGACCGTGTGGTTCGCAGCGGCATGGTACATGACCTCCTCGAAGAACGGCGTCTCGGCCAAGACTCTGCATCGGCTCCTCAGCTTCGGCTCCTATCAGACCGTCTGGGCGATGCTCCATCGCTACCGCAACGCCATGGTGCGACTGAGACGGGACCGTCTTAGTCGCGACGTGGAGGTGGACGAGACGATAATTGGCGGTGTCAAGCCCGGGAAGCGGGGACGGGGAGCAGAAGGGAAGGTGCTTGTCGCAGTGGCGGTGGAACAGACCCGCCCCAAGGGTTTCGGACGCTGTCGCCTCAAAGTCATCCCCAATGCCCAGTCACCGACACTGCGGTCCTTTCTCCTGGAGCACGTTGAACCCGGCTCGACCCTCATCACTGACGGGCTCTCGTCCTACGTTGGTGCAGCCGGTTCCGACTAGATGCTGAATTCCACGCCAGTGAAAGCTTCGGTGGTGTCCCTCAGTTTACGTGATGAGCTAAGCCAGTGACGACGACAGCATGTATCCTCAGTGTGATTGCGGTGTTGATCGCTGGCTGGGGATATCATGAAATGGGAAACGCTTTACTGCCCCAATCGTTCCTGTGACCACTACGGTCGGCCCTTTGATCAAGGGTTGTTGGTCAAAAATGGCTCCAGTCACGGGAAAAAGCAGGCGTTGTGTCGTTCCTGCGGGAGGAGGGTGTCCTTGACCTACGGAACCGCCTACTTTGATCTCGAAGCCGATCCGGCCCTTTTTGAACTGACGGTGCGCGCCTTGGCGGAGGGAAATTCCATCCAGGGCACGGCACGCATCGTCCAGATCGACAAGGATACGGTTTGTGCGTGGTTGACTCGGGCCGCCCAGCAATGTCGCTGGGTGGTTTTGTCCCATTGGCGGGAGCTGACGGTGACCGAGTGTCAGCTGGATGAGTTGTGGAGCTTTGTCCATACCAAGGACCAGAATCTGCCGACGGCGCGGCAATGGTGCGAGACGTATGGCGATGCTTGGGTGTGGGTCGCCTTTGCGCCGGAATGGCGCCTGGTGATGGCGTTTGTCGTGGGCCCGCGCACGCAGGCCCAGGCGGACTTGCTCCTGGAGCGCGTGGTGTACGTGACCGACGGCCGCGTCCCCTCCTTTACCAGCGACCAATGGCCGGGCTATCCCACCGCCTTGCTGCATGCCTATGGAGAATGGTATCAGCCCGAGCGCCAAGGGAAGCGGGGACGGTATCCCGCCCCACGGTGCCGCCCCCCGCCGAATTTGCTGTATGCCCAAGTGGTCAAGCGGCGTGAAAAAGGACGGGTGGTCGAAGTGACCCGCAAGATCGTCTGGGGCAGTGCGGACGCGCTTCAGGCGCGCTTGGCCGTCTCCCCCACCAGCACGACGATCAACACCAGCTTTGTCGAGCGGGATAATCTGGCTTGGCGCGAACACAATCGGCGGCTGACCCGCAAAACAATTGCTTTTCCAAGGAGCGGCCCTGGATGGAAAAGCAGCTGTGGCTGTCGTTGGCCTACTACCATTTCTGCTTGCCCCACCTCAGCTTGCGTGAGGAATTGCCCACACCGGAACCGACCCGAGGTCACGGATCGCCCCGCAGATGGCGGCCCGTCACTCCGGCCATGGCCGCAGGCATGACGGATCACGTTTGGACTACAGCGGAACTCCTGGGGTATCGGGTACCCGCCCCATTGCTGGATACCTTGGATGCCATCCAACATTTGTTCCCGGCATTGGATGATGAGGCTCATCACGTAAACTGAGGGACACCACCAAGAAATCAACCTCTGAATTTAAGGGGTCTGACCCCTTTTTATCGAGCTGACCGAGATCGAGGCCGAGATCAAGGGGCTGGAAGGCGAGATTATCGACCTGCTTAAGGAGGTGACCGCATGAGCCAAGTTATCGAATTTCTGACCCCACGTATGGTCGGTCCGCGCTTTGCCGAACACGCCATTCCGTTGGAGTTGCTTAAAGATCTGGCTGTGCTGGAGGAGATGATCATCGAGGTTGCCAAATGGTGCTACCTGCAGCATCACCCTGAGCGCAAGCGTTCGCCCAAGGGTTTCACCGATGATGTCGCACTCAAACTGTCTGGCGTCGGCGAAGGCAGCGCCGTACCCCGGTTGAGTCTGGTCGTCCAACAGACGCAACTCTTCCCGCCGCAGGCGCAGACCTATTTCGAACAGGCCCGCACACATCTGGTCGGCGCGATTAATGCCGCCGAACACGATGAACCTATCACCCAGCATCTTCCCGATGCGCTGTTGGCCTATTTCGACCGCTTCGGTCGCGGCCTGCGCGATGGCGAAGCCATTGAATTCGCGCCCCAGGCAACCGAGCGCAAGGCCCGCCTTACCAAGGCCACGCGCCGCAAGCTGGTGCTGGCCTCCAGTCAAGTGCAGGAACTCACCGAAGAGGTCACCCTGCGTGGCAGTATCCCCGAAGCTGACCAAGGCAAAATGACCTTTGAGCTTCAGGTCATCAACGGACCACGTGTGGTTGCCCCCATTGCAGGCCAGCATCTACCGACCGTGATTGAAGCTTTTAATGGATACAAACAGGGTGCGCGTGTGCTCCTGCAGGGCATCGGCCGGTACAACCGTTACGACCGGCTGCAAAGCCTGGAAACCGTTGAGCACCTCAGCTTGTTGGACGCTAATGACATTGCCGCCCGACTGGAAGAACTCAAGACGTTGCGCCACGGCTGGCTGGACGGCAAGAAGGGCTTTGCCCCCGACAAGACAGGTCTTGACTGGCTGGCAGAGGCGTTCCAGCGCAACTATCCAGATGAACACACCACGCCCTATCTCTACCCAACCGCAGAAGGCGGAGTGCAGGCCGAGTGGTCGGTGAATGGCTGGGAAATCAGCCTTGAAATTGACCTCGATCAGCATCAGGGCCAATGGCATGCCCTGGATATGGTCAGTGAACAAGAAGAAGAAAAGGCGCTGAACCTGAATGAGCTCAACGACTGGCGATGGCTGGCGGCGCAGATCACCCGGCGGACCGGGGGTGACGCGTGAACGATATCACCCTTCTGCTGCGCCAGATCCACCCCGGTTTCGTGCAGGATGGGCGACCCTCATCCCAGGCCTTCCGCCCAACACCCAAGGATGAACAGAAGCTTTCAGTCTACGATGGGGACCAGATCACCCCCGCACAAGCCTTTGAGCATTACACCAAGGACCTGAAGCTGGGCAGTAGCGGCGTGCTGGCGGTATCCATGGCGGAATGCGGAGCGCTCGAACTGCCGGTGACACCTGATCCTGACCCTTTTCCGGAACATGCCCTGATCGACTTTTCCGCCTACGGCAAGAGCGCAACCGAAAAGAAAGCCAAGCTGCTCAAGGCCAAGGCGGAAGTGCGCGGTTGGCTCTACCAGGAGGTCACCGCATGAGCACGCCGGACCGGGGGGAACTGATCGTTTACCGTACCGAGGACGGGCAGGCGGAAGTCCAGCTGCAAACCCTGGACGGCTCCGTCTGGCTGAATCAGGGCGAGATGGCCGAGCTGTTCGATACCACCAAGCAGAACGTCAGCCTGCACATCAAGAACATCCTGAAGGAAGGGGAGTTGCCGGAGTCGGCAACTGTCAAGGAATCCTTGACAGTTCAAAACGAGGGCAGCCGCCGGGTGCAGCGTAAGACCTATCTGTACAACCTGCACATGATCCTGGCGGTGGGCTACCGGGTCCGCTCGCCGCGCGGCACCCAGTTCCGCCAGTGGGCCACCGCCCATCTGGCGGAGTATCTAGTCAAGGGCTTCGTCATGAACGACGAGCGGCTCAAGAATCCCAGCGGATGGGACTACTTCGATGAGCTGCTGGCCCGCATCCGCGAGATCCGCGCCTCCGAGAAGCGCTTCTACCAGAAGGTGCGCGACCTTTTTTCCCTCAGTTCCGACTACCGTTCGGACGACCGCGCCGCCCAGCTCTTTTTCGCCGAAACCCAGAACAAGCTGCTGTTCGCCGTCACCGGCCAGACCGCCGCCGAGATCGTCGTCTCCCGCGCCGACCCGAACGCCCCCAACATGGCGCTCACCAACTGGAGCGATTCAAGGGTGCGCAAGCACGATGTGATCGTGGCCAAGAACTACCTCAGCGCCGACGAGGTGGACACCCTCAACCGGCTGGTGGTCATCTTCCTGGAACAGGCCGAACTGCGGGTGAAGGAGCGCAAGCAGCTCACCCTCGACTACTGGCGGCAGAATGTGGACCGCCTGCTGGACTTCAACGAAAAGGCCGTGCTCACCCACGCCGGCAGCGTCTCCCGTGAGGCCATGGAGCGCATCGCCCGCGAGCGCTTTGATGCCTTCGACGAAAACCGCCGCCTTGCCGAGGCCAAGCAGGCCGATGCCGAAGAGATCGCAGAGCTGGAGCAGATTGAAAAACAACTTGAACACAACAAGGGGGAGAAATGAGATATTCCCCTCATTCAGGATACAAGGAAAGCGGCGTTCAATAGCTTGGACAAATACCAGCACATTGGGACTCTGTCTCGTTGAAGTGGATTTCACAGCGTTACGCGGGCGGGACACCAGACAAGTCCAACGACGCCTACTGGGAAGATGGTGACATTCCGACAAAATATTTAAGGGGTCTGACCCCTTTTGACCCCTTTTATCCTCCCCGTTCAGACCCCGTACTCTTCTGCTTTTCTTTATCCACTGCCTGCGTGTACACTATCAACACGAGTCGCGGTGCGAGAGGTATCCATGAAGAACATTACGTTGAGCGCTGATGAGACCTTAATTGAGGCAGCCCGTGCGCGGGCGCGGGCCGAGCACACGACGTTAAATGAGCAATTCAGGCAATGGCTCGAAGGCTATGCCCGTCAGCGTAGCCGTATGCAGCAGTACGATACGGTGGTTGCCGAGTTGCGCAGCAAAGTTCGTGTAGGACGAAAGCTAAGCCGTGACGAGATGAATGAACGCTGAGCGATTTCTCGACACCAATCTGTTTATCTACCAACTCGAGGCGGCAGACGAACGCAAGCGCACCATAGCCGACAGCATCATCCGTGAAGGAATAGAAACAGGGAACGCATGCATCAGCTATCAGGTGGTCCAGGAGTGTCTGAACACCGTGCTGCGAAAGGCTGAAGTGCCGTTGGACAACGCCAGCGCAAGCGCCTACCTCCACCACGTGCTCGCGCCGCTGTTGCGGGTATCCGCGAGCATCGCTCTCTACCACCGCGGCCTCGAGATTCAAGCGCGCTACCGCTACGGGTTTTATGATGCCCTGATCATTGCCGGCGCACTGCAAGCCGGATGCACACGGCTATACAGCGAAGACCTTCAGGATGGGCAGCGAATCGATACCCTGGTCATCGAGAATCCGTTCCAAACGTAGCACCGGGTCGCGCATCACGTCTCCCTCGTCCCCCGTCCCTCAGCGGGCAAGCGAGTGAGACGCTATTGCACCGGTTCGGTTCGAAGCGTTCGCGTCTACCATTTCGATGCCGACTCACTAGCTTAAGGAGTCTGACCCCTTTTTTCCAACGGTTTTCTCGGGCCGAGCCGCGGCCAGGGGCCCGGGAGCGATTCGGCACCGAAACACCCGGCGCCTCGATCCGGACGGGTGAGGGGTGCGGGTCAGTAACGACACCGACGCCACATGCAATGAAAATCGGCGTGTTTTGCAGTTACAACACCCTGCCAAGTTGGTGCACGATAACCGCCTCGAACCAGCGGCTTAGGGGAACTTATTACGACTTGTCAGGGCCCGGCTAATGGGTAACCCTTTTTTTTCATCGGTTGAATTGCTTATGATGTAAAAGTTTTTCTGTACAATTAATTGTACAATTAGCCCAACAAGGAGACAGGCCATGGATACGATTACTTATTCCGAGGCTCGAAGCCAGTTGGCCAAGACGATGGAAAAGGTCTGCGATGACCACGTACCCTTGATTATCACTCGCAAGAATGCTCGGTCCGTCGTCATGATCTCGCTCGACGATTACGAGGCTCTCGAAGAAACGGCCTACCTCCTCCGAAGCCCCAAGAATGTCCGCAGACTGCTCGAATCCATCGCTGAGCTCGAATCCGGTGGCGGCACGGAGCGGGCCCTCCTGGAATGAGGCTGGTTTTCTCCGAGCATGCTTGGGAAGACTGCCTCTATTGGCAGCGCACTGACCGAAAGGTAGTCACGCGCATTAACCTCCTCATCCAAGAAGTCAAGCGTTCACCCTTCGAAGGCATCGGGAAACCGGAACCACTAAAGCACGCGCTCTCCGGCTATTGGTCCCGGCGGATAAATGACCAGCATCGTATGGTCTACAAGGTTGAATCTGACGCCCTTTTCCTTGCCCAGCTCCGTTACCACTACTAACCCATCTTTGACATTTTGACTGCCATTTTGGCGGATTCTGTGTGTATTTATTTAAGGGGTCTGACCCCTTTTTTTTGAGCAGCAATACTCGCTCGGGTGCTCAACTCTATCAGCCCGCACGGGATTGAGCTCGATGTAGCGAGAGCACGTCAACAGGTACTGCTCAGAGTCAACCATGGTGGCCCGATAGCGGCCCTCCCATAACGTCCCCGTGCGCCGATAGCTCTAGTTGAAGTATTGGACATATCGTCTGCCGACGGACTGCAGCGCCTTCGGCAAGCTCTTCGCCTCCTTGGGCGTGGCAAGCAAATGGATGTGGTTGGTCATTAAAATATAAGCGTGTAGGGCACATGCGTACCGATCGGCCGCCTCCTTCAAGCACTCAAGAAAGAACGGGTAGTCCTCGTCGGCGGCGAAAATGACTTGCCGATGGTTTCCCCGTTGAATAACATGCTGGGGCTGACCCGGCACAAAGTAACGAGTCAAACGAACCATCAGTAAGATTTTTCATGGAAACAACCTTCAGCGGCAGACACACACGCTGGCTTTAAATCGAGTCTGACCCCAATTTCTTGACGGGAAGCACGTGATACAACGAACCGGAAAATTCGATCCCCAAGGGTCTGGAACAGGACACCAGGCTAGTACGGGTCAAGGCTAATAATTGAGATATGATAATCATCTAGCCGGCTTCTCGATCAACCTGGATTGGGGATTGACCAACGTCTCACACAGGCCAAGAGAGGAGCCGGCAATGGCGCCGAGCCTGCGCGCCATCGCGTTTCCAACTTCGGCTACGCCGGTTTATGCTGGCATATCGCCGGGATTATGCATAGTCAAGAAACGACCCCCATCTCCCTACCCCATCCCTTGTGAGGGGCAGGGGTTGCGAAGGTTGGTTTACTTACCGGCCTGCCCGCGTATCCTCGGCATCGAGCCGATCCAAAATCGCGAGCGCGCGATTCACATCGCCGGTCGCGGCCAGCGCACGAAAATGATTCTCGGTATCCCACGCCGCCAGCGCATGGGCGCTCAACTGCTCAATCAGCTTGTTCG
>CAZUZO010000019.1:0-33134 GCA_964624765.1 uncultured Thiotrichales bacterium | reverse complement strand
ACGAGACATATCAGATAGATAGGCGAGGAGCGAGCACCGCCCAACGCCGCTATCGGGTCGCGCAACAGGTTTTTTCACAAGCTCTGAGTCGTGCGGCCAAGTGGGTGCGAGGTAAAGTGCTTGATGGCCACGGCGAGTCGAGCTCGGTTCCCTAATTCTTAAGATGAATGAGTAAAGCTCCTCAGAACGATCCCAATGCCCCATACCCTCGCCCATTATGCGCTCCAAGGGCCGGCATCCCGCCTGCTCTTCGGTAACGTCGACCCGCGCTGGGTCATGATAGGATGCGTCATTCCTGACCTACCTTGGATCCTGCAGCGCCTGGCGAGAGGCGCCTTAACGGGTGTTGATCCCTATAGCCTGCGTTTGTATTTTTTCGCCCAGAGCTCGCTGCTAGTTTCGCTCGTGTTGTGTGCCGCGTGCGCCGCCCTGACGCGCCATCCCCGCAGCCTGTTCCTTCTGCTAGGCTTTAACACCCTCGCGCACCTATTATTGGACGCCTGCGAAACCAAGTGGGGAAATGGCGTCTTGATCCTGGCGCCGTTCTCCTGGACGCTTTGGAATGTCGGATTCTTTTGGCCTGAACAGCCGTTATTCTATCTGCTGTTGACGGGCTTGGGCCTGCTTTTCGTGGCGTGGGTATGGCGACATGGGCTCTGGGACAGGCTGGAACTGCTGTGGCAACGTTGGCCCATTGCCGTGGGGTTGCTGATCCTTTACCTGATCCTGCCCCTAGCCCTGGTGCCTTCGGCCTACGAGGCCGACCTGCAGCACGCCAAGACGCTCAAGGAAGAGTTGCTGGGGCAGGCTGTCGCTTTCGACCGCGAACGTTACGACGGCGAGCTTAGACCCTGGAATCGGAAAGCCTATGTGCTTGACCAAGAGGTAGCGGAGGTGGACGGTCCCGTTTCCCTACAAGGGACCCTCGCTGCCGACAACGTCATCGTCGTCGAGCAGCTTCACGTCCACTCAGGGTCGAGCCGAGAGATCCCGTCTTACGTCGGGTTGGCAATTCTAGCTGCCGCCTTGGGGGTGGGGGCTTTTCGAGTCAGGCACCCTCAAGCCAGATCAAAGCGGCGCTGAAAACCGAAGGCCCCCGGTTGGTTTTTTCTGCGCGGTAGCGTTTGCTGCCCTCACCCTCTGACGACTCCAGGTGTGTGGGGTGCCTTCCGTAAATCTGCCACGGACTCCCTCCCCTTCCGTTCCCACTGGGAAGGCAAAGGGGCTTTACTGATCTCCCCTGCCTGGGAAACCGGCAACAGAGTGATGCAGGCATGACACCGAAACTCCTGCCCTAGGCAGAGCCACCACGGCACGCCGCAGTGGCTCCAGTCACCGGTCAGGAGCTCCAGTCGCCCAGCGCCCCAGCGGGCAAAGCGATGGCTCGTCGGTTCGCTAGCCGTTGAGGGCCAGATGATAAACCCCTTCGGTATAGCCAGCGATGGTGTCCCAGTTATATTTTTCTTCCACAGCCTTGCGCCCGTTGGCGCCGAGTGCTCGGCAATGGTCGTGGTCGGCGAGCAGCGAGCCGATGCCGTGGGCCAGGCCGCCGGGATTGGTATCCACCAAGAACCCGTTGACGTCGTGCCAGATGAATTCCCGGGGGCCGCCGGAAAGAGTGGCCACCACCGGTTTGCCCGCCGCCCAGGCCTCCAAGGCCACCAGCCCGAAAGGCTCGTTGACGCTCGGTAACGCCACGATATCCGCCGCCCGCATGAGGTCGATGTATTGCCAGCGCGGTACATTCTCCAAAAACACGATCGACCCCGCTACCCCGATCTCGTGGGCTTTACGAATGACATGGTCGCGCTCTGGTCCCGCCCCGCCGATGATAAACTTGGTCTCGGGATAGTAACCCAGCACCAGAGGGACCGCTTCGACCAGCAGATCGAAGCCTTTTTGCAGCGTCATGCGCCCTGGCGAAAACACCGTCGGCGCCATGGGGCCGATGCCGTAACGGCCCTTCACTTCCGCCGGATCTACGTACCCATCGAAAGCATGGTAGGAGATCCCATTAGGGATCACATGGATCTTGCCGTCGGGCACCTGGTAGATGCGCCGAACCTCATCGGCGAGAAAATGGCTGACGGAAATGATGGTCGTCGCGTTATGACACCCCGACGCTTCGGCATCCCGAATCCACCGGGCGAAACCATCAAAAAATACATTCCCATCGCGGCCATACTCCGTGGAATGCATGGTCAGTACCCCAGGCGTGCCAAAGCCGTCCATGACGTATTTCATGGCATTGGCCGTGAGCCAGTCGTGGGCGTGCACCAGCTCAAACTTGCCGATCATGGATGTGACTTCGTGAAACCGGTGGGCGATGGTCTTGCACATGAAATCCATGCACTCGACAAAGTTTTCGCTCAGTCCATGATCAACGCGGTGGTAGTGTACCCCGTCGATGAGATCATAGTCGTTCTGGCCTTCGCTGCGGCGGGTGATGACGTGCATCTCGTGGCCGCGTCGCTCAAGCCCTGCGGCCAGCTCGGTCACGTGCACACCGAGACCACCGGTTGTGATCGAATGAAGTGATTCTGCAGAAAATATCCCAACGCGCATGATTATCTCCCTTGCGTTCGCTTAACCCTCAAAGGCTGAGGGCGCACCCATGCTGACTAGCCATGTTGGTCTGAGAACAAAAATGAAAAAGTAAATAGCCTTCGGTTTTGCCAGCGCACCGGCCAACTCGCAAACCCAAAGTACCTTAAGAGGAAGGGCGGTTCCTGGTTGTCTTGCAGCAAATTGCAGCGTCTCTGGAGGAGTTGGGACGCCGCACTTTCCTGAGGGGCAATGCCACGCTCCCACGGTGGGGGATCTCGTGTGGACTATCTGGTGCGATGCAGCATAACAAGAAAACCCGAGCACCGCAATCGGTCAAACGCGAACGGTAGGCCAACTTTGTTGCGTCCCCTCGATCGCGTGCCGACCGAACCCGCCGGGGTTTTAGAACACCCTCTTAGAAGCTGCTCTAAAAATGTCACGAGCGCCGGCAGAGCAAGGCGCTCAGCAGCGACAAAATCGTCCGGAACGATTTTGAACAGCGTTAAGCTGGCCCCGAAGGGGCGAGCCCCCCAGGGATGGGGCGAGTCACCACCGCAGTGTACAAGGGAGTACATGAGGGTAGCGAGCCGCTGCGCAACGCGCTCAGGCAAGCGCAGTAGTTTCTAGAACAGCTTCTTAGAGCGGGACATCGGTGTTTTTCAGTAGACGTTTTGCCGCACCGCTGCCGCCATCGAGGATTTCGATGAAGCGGTCATGCGTGACGCTGTCAGCTGTATGGGCGAAAGCGACCAACGCGATCCGCACATAGTTCAAAACGGTGCGGGAAAGTCGCGTTAGGGAACGTGGCGCGACGTCTCCTGGCGCCGGTGAACGCCCACGTACCTTGCGCACGTCATAGGCTTGCTGCAGCGAGCCCTCAACAGAGTCTGGCAGTGCACCGCAGGCGAGCAAGAGACTTTTGAGTCGTCTGCCGAGTGGCCGTGCAGCGCCAACCTCGCTGCGTTCCCTGTGCCTCAGCAACAATCCTTCCAGGCAGGCAAGGGCCAAGAGAAGTCCCGATTCAGCGTGGCCATGGTCGAGCAAGGCTAGCGTATAGGTCTTGTAAGCCAAGCAAAGAAATGCGTGTTCAGCATCGATATCTTCTGCCGTGTCGAGCCGCGCGACACAAAACAGGTGGTTTTCAAGAAAGCGGCCGAGAGGGGTTTGGTCGGCCGCCCTGAGGCTGTAACCATAGGGTGCAGGCGCCGCACCGAACGAATAGAGAGTCCCGGGGGACTGAATAATGGAATCGGGCTTCGACACCAGTGCCACCGAGCGTATCGACCCGATACGAAATAGGCGCAAGAGATTCAGGATCCCTGAATACTCCCGGCGCACCCCATGGTGGTCAGGCGCGCGGGTCTCGAACTCTAGAAAAGCGGAAGGGGGATAGACCTGCAACGGATGGGCCGCGCCATCTTCAACCGCCTGTTCAACCTCAAAGTCCTCTGCCACCGGTCGACGCAGAAGATACTTGCCAAACCGGAACTGTTCGGTTTCCAATATCACGCCTCGAATGGCTCCTTTGATCACCCAACGAATCGGCACTCCTTCGAGGTCCTGCAAAAACCGCTGACAGAACGGCGTAACGATGGAGTTGTCTTGCTCATCAAAGTAGGTCGCCACCAGAACTTGAAGATAACGGGTCAGACGCGGCTCAATGTGCTCTCGGCCGATGCCAAATGATTTTTCGAGCGTAGCGAGGCAATAGGAGTAACTGCTCAGAGGCTTGATCGCCTGATTGACGAAACGGTACTGGTCCGTGAGGGGCCATTCCGAGCGCTCGACAAAATGAGGCTTCAGAACCAATGAGATGTGTCCCCGGTCATACTCTAATCGCTGAACAGTGGGACGCGACCTCCGCACCAACATCGTCCGAAACAAAGGCTGGCGAACATGCTGCTTCAGCACTTGGAGCGCTTGTTCCGAGAGTTTGTGCAGTGCTGTCGATAACATTGTCAGTCCGTGTGAAGGCGATTATCCGTCGGCTGCTTTTCACCACCTCTCCGTCAGGACCCGCGGCTCAAGCCATGTTACCGTACTTAGGAGGATAGACCGGTCAATACCCGCAGCTCAACACGTGAGTTCGGCGCCGCCATCAGCGGCCGTGGACTGACGAAGCGTTTCGGCAATCTCCTCGCTGTGGATGCGGTCGACCTCGAGGTGTCCCGAGGAGCATGCGTCGGGCTGCTCGGTCCTAACGGTGCCGGCAAGACCACCACCATCGAGATGCTGGAGGGCTTGACGCCGCCCGATGCAGGCGAAATATGTATTCTCGGACAGACCTGGGTTGGACCGGAGCGGGCACGAGCACTACGCCAGCAACTGGGAGTCCAGCTGCAAGAAACGCGGCTGCCCGACAAGCTAACGGTCATGGAAATCCTCCGAACATTTCGCTCGTTCTATGACCAGGGCAGCGACCCCGAGCGGATCCTCGATCTCATCGGGTTACGGGCGAAGCGTCAAGCCCGTACCGTCGACCTTTCGGGAGGTCAGCGCCAAAGGCTTGCTCTTGGCTGCGCTCTGATCGGGGCCCCCCAGATCTTGTTTCTGGATGAGCCCACCACCGGCCTCGATCCGCACGCTCGGCGACAGGTCTGGGAGATCGTGGACATGTTCAAGTCCAAAGGCGGTGCCGTGTTGCTGACAACACACTATATGGACGAGGCAGAAAAGCTCTCCGACAATTTAGCGGGCGTCCAAGCGCGGTGCCAACAAGATCGGCGCGTACCAATACGTAAATATCGAGAACGCTAGAATCCAGAGCACTCCCGATACCGCAACCCACTGCAGATACCAGCCGGGAAAAGCGATGGGAAGGAACCCACGAGCCAGCGCCGCCACATTGATCAAGACGAAAGCGACTACCACCGGTTTTGCGGCCCGCAGCACCCTGCCCGTATGCCCCAATGCCACCCGCGCCATCATGCCCAGCGTCAGCACGCCGATACACCCGACCGTCAAAGCATGCAGAGGGACGAGGGTCGTGATCCCCAGCATAGGAAGTGCTTTTAGAGCCATTCCCAGCACCAGCCACCCGTAGCCGAGATAGAGCACCCATAAGAGGGGCACGCTCCAGATGCGCCGGCTGTACCACCCGCTCAATCGAGCGCCATGACTTAAGGCGGCGACCGTGCCGAGTACGCCAATGACCAGCGGATGAGACCACGCCAGCTCCGCTACCATGAGTAGCGTCAAACTTCCAAAGGCGGCGGCTTCGACGGCAGGCCAGCCTTTTGTTTTCAAGCCGGCAAGTGCCCGCTCGGCAAAAAAAGGAATAACGCGCCCGCCGATGATGACGATAAGCAACAGGATCAGATTGACGGCCAGATACATTCCCGGCCTTGCCGTCCCCGGAAAACCCCCAAGAATATCCAGGTGAATCAGCACATTGGCCAACATCAATGCACCCAGGAGTAACAAGAAAACGAGATTGCGCGGCTGCCGAGCCTGCAGCAACGGAATGGCGAGCACCGCTATGAGCACTGGCAGGAAGGCGATATCCACGATGGCGATGAACCAATGAGGCGCATTGTCTGGAAAAAAAGGCAGGATCCGCCCAGCAACCCACAACGTCGCCAGCGCTGCTAAAGGCTTTCCTGCGGGTGTTGAGAGCCCCGTCCAATTGGGAACGGCGGTGAGCAGAAACCCTGCGATGACCGCGACGGCGTAGCCAAAGATCATTTCATGGCCATGCCACACCGCCGCCCGATCATAGTAGGTAATGAGCTGATAACCGCCAGTGTACACCATAAGCCAGAACACGAGTTGAAGCACGGCGAAGCTGGTGGCCAAAAGGAAAAAAGGCCGGAAGCCGAGTAGCAACAAAGCCGGTGCCGCCCTGCTTGCCGATTGGCGGTTATCTTGAGCACCGAGGCTATTCAATGGTGTGACCTCAGAGGCTGTGAGTAAACTGGCTGCGCTTCCCGATAATAGCGGCGTTGGGCGGTGCTCGCTCCTCGCATATCGACTTGATAGGTCTCTCGGCTTCGCGCCATCCGCCTGGCTCTCGGCCCCGCTCGCGACGGTTTTTTCACAAGCTCAGAGCTCGACAAGGTGACGCAGGCCGGCGATATCTTGTAACACGATGCTTTGCCCCTGGACCTCGATGAGTCCCTGTCTACTCAGCTTCGCCAGGGTACGTGAAAAAGTCTCCGGCTGGATCGACAACCGGGATGCGATGATGTGTTTCGGGGTATCGAGCTGGATTTCGGGAGACTCCACCACACCCTGGGGAACCTGCTGTAGCAAGAAGGAAACGAGACGAAAGGTAGCATTGTGCAGCGTCAGGACATCGATGTCGTCCAGCTGTTGGCGTAGCCGCATAGCCATTTTGGCCATCATTCGAAAACAGGTATCGATGGAGCCTTTTAGAAGGTCCATCATGGTCTTGCTTTCAAATGCCAGAGCGGTGGCGTTAGTGATCGCTTCGGCACTGACCGGATAACGGCATCGCTTCATGAACATGGCCGCCTCAGCGAAGGTCTCTCCAGCGCGAATAATCTCGATGACCTTTTCGCCACCATCGGGTGAGTTCCGGAACAACTTGATCTGGCCTAGGCACACATAGAAGTAGCGGGTGGCCGCTTGTCCGATATCGAAAAGACGTTCCCCTTCCTCCAGGTGGAGCACGCGCATGGTTCTGAAAATAGCTTGCAATTGCTCAGCATCCAGACCCGCAAAAAGGTAGATCCGCTGAAGCTCGCCGACGTCGAACCCGGCGTCGCTGTCCGCTGTGGAGGTTGCAGAGCCGCGTGGCGATAATGGGCCCCGTTGGCGGGACTCGATCTGCCTGCCTCTACACCCTCTGCATGTGTCCACGTCAGTCCCCCCTCAATCTCGCGAGCGTCGCGCCATCGCCAGTCGAGAAACGTCACTGTTCCCGAAACCGCCGTGGGTCACCGGCGGGGGGAATCCGGCACCGGTATCGCCAGCCGTGCCGCGAGATTCCGGTTGGGTTTTATCAAGTGGGCCAGCGTGTATCCGTCTAGCACCTGCATGAACGCGCTCAAGGCCTGTTGAATCGCGTTACGCAGCACACATTCGGGCTGGATACGGCAGTTCCCCGAGAGTGGCTGGAAACATTCCACCAACGCCATGTCTTCCTCGGTATCTCGCACAACCTCCCCGAGGTTGATTTCCGAGGGTGCTCGGGCAAGGCGAATGCCACCATTCTTGCCTCTCAGCGTCTCGAGATAACCGAGCATCCCGAGTCGGTGCACAACCTTCATCAAATGATTGCGAGAGATGCCATAGCTTTGCGCAATCTCGTTGATGGTCGCCACCGCCGTGGGTTTGAGGGCGACATAGATCAGCACCCGCAACGCGTAATCGGTGTAGACTGTCAACCGCATGGTGCCGTACCCCGCGTTCCCTTCTTTACAAACCTCGCGTACCCCTGCTCGTCACTTAACGTGTATCATCAATGCATGTTAAATACAAGTGATCGGAGGACGCGAAGTGATGCTATGCCACGAAGAGTGACGGTGGCGAAACGACGACCGTGACCCGGCTGGCACACCGGGTCGCCGTCGCCTGCCGACCAGTTGATCGAGATCAAGGCAACCGTTGATCGCACCGGTTAAGTTATCCATGCTCATGATCCGTCCTCTCGATGTCTGCTCTAGGGGAGTCCGATGCCGGGGCAACGTCGAAGGAGGCAAGGCACACCGAGTGAAAATACAACTGTTGGTGACGCCAGACTGCGTCCCCTGCGCGAAAGCGGAAACCTTCTGGCGGCAAATTAGCGAAAAGCAGGGTTTATCGCTTTCCGTGCTCGACACACGCGGGGGCGAAGGCAAGCAAGTCGCGCGGCGTCTTCGCCTCAAGACCTTTCCGGCGTTGCTGATTAACGGCGCGCTGGTGGCAGTGGGCGTGCAAAGCCCGGAAGACGCGGCAACCCTCTTGCGCGCAACAGACAGTCAGCGTGGCACGCATGGCAGTTAGCGCGGTAGAACGAGGCTTGCAAAAAAGGGCGTTGGTCATCGCTTCGGCAGTTTGATGGCTTTTGCCCTGGGGGCAGCCGACCCCGGGCCGCAAGGGACGCCGTGAAGACATCCCTGTCGGCTTGGGTCCGGCCGCCTCCGCACACACCCCTGCGCGCCAGGGGTTCGGCTGCCGAACGCTTGGGGACCGACGGTGTGCTCCAGGGCAACTCTGACGAAACGATGACCATGGCCTAGAGAGGGCTATTGCCGCCAACCCAAGCGGGAAACAACCGGCCTACCGGCACCTATCCCGAAGGCTTTCAGACAGGAGATCGTAATAATGAACAAAGCTTCACTCATTCTCGCAGCCTCCCTTGCAGGCCTGGTGACGGCTTGTGGCCAGCAGGACACCGCCGCCCCCGAAGGGGCGGCTCTGGAACCGCCGGCGACTGCTGCACCGGCGACGGCCGACGAGACCCCGGTCCCAGCGACCTCGGCCAACACGGCCGGCGCCAGCGTCTACAACTCCGCCTGCGCATTCTGTCACGCCGCCGGTGTGGCCGGTGCGCCCAAGCCCGGTGACAAGGCCGAATGGGTGCCACGCACCGCCCAGGGCCAGGAAGTGCTCTACAAACACGCCATCGAGGGCTACACGGGCGAAAAAGGTATGATGCCCGCACGGGGAGGGGCGGCCAACCTCACGGATGACGAGGTCAAGGCAGCCGTCGACTACATGGTGGATAAATCTAGCTGAGCGATGAGGGAGGAATCGTCGTAGGGAGTCCGCGAGCTGTCGGCTAACGCTGACCAAGAAAGGCTCATGTACTCCCTTTTACACTGCGGTCGTGACTCGCCCCATCCCTGGGGCTCGCCCCTTGGAGGGCAACTTAATGGTGTTCAAAATCGTTCCGGACGATTTTGTCGCTACCGTGCGCCTTGCGACTTCGGCGCTCGCACCATTTTCCGCGGAAATCCCGATTTTCATTGTCGGGGGGCCAATCCCTCGGCCATGACGGTTTGAAACGCTTCTTAGGGCCGACCCTCAGTTCGCCAACGGCTTAAATGATCACCTGTTGGTTGTCCTGGTCCACTTCCCACTCCTGCATGAGCACCGATCGCATGATATCGGCCGGCTCGGCCAAGTCGTTCGCTTTGAGCGCGAAGATAGCCTGAGTTTGGTCGGTTCGCATGCGCGGTAACCGGACGATGCGCGTAGTTACATCCGGTCGCTCACTCTCCAGGTAGCGACACAGAGCCTCTCCGGCCGCCTTGGCCGCAGCGTATTCAACGAAACCCTTCTCGGGAGTATCAAGAAACACGGTGGAGGGATAGAAGACCGTTATTGGACCATCCATGGCGCTGACCAGGGTGGCTAGACCATCGACGAAAAAGGCACAGTAGGTCTTGAATAATTCCGCGTCGAAGGGTGGTCGTTTCCCCGCTACGATGCGAGGGCTAGCGAAGTAGTAAATGTGAGTGAAAGGCCCCTGCGGCGCGGTATCGCTCCCAGACAAGACATCAAACCGAGTGCTGGACGCCGTCCCCCCGTGGGCCGTGATCGCGGCGGCAACGTTTTCCGCATCTTCCCGACCCGCGGAATAGGTGAGCGTCACATGGGCACCCCCAGCGCTGAGCAGTTTGGCCGTGACCTCGCCCAGTCCACGCGATCCACCAACGACCAGAGCCCGCTGCGCTCGAAACGAATGGCCCTTCATCAGCATTGCGGCCTGCGTCATAGAAAGCTGGTTAGTGGGCGAAGGCCGCACGAAGGTGTTGAGCTTGCCGTGAAATTTCCGACCTTTTACCTTGAGATCCAGCATATTGAAACGACGGTCAAAGCGCGTGACGCCATAGTGCATCAAGTGTTGGGGGATCTTGGGGTCGCCGTCGGAAAAGCTTAGGTCCAATCCGGTAAACAACGAATGCAAGCCAGGGCAAATCATCCCGACCAGACGCGTGGTCGCCAGCAGGACAGCCGCCACGCCGTGATCTAAGGTCTTTGCCAGGTGCGGAAATGCGCTATGGAGTCGCTCTGGATGGATGCATAACGGCAAATCACCCTTATCGTTCTCCAATACCTCGATAGCGCGTGCGATAGCGTGGCCACCCTCAAACAGGCCTCGATCGACTGCAAGGTGGGGGGCTGACTCGCCGATAGAAAAAACGATCTCGGTCAGAGCCTGATCATCGACCATGACTCGTCCTTTGATGAGGTGCTGGCCCGCCTGTTCGACTTCGACCGTAATCTCTTGATTGACCAAAACGGGCTGCATAAAGAAAGCTCGCAGACGCTCTAACTGAGCGGCATCGGGCCATCGAGCCAGCACCTTGTCGTAACTCCAAAGAACCAAATGCAATCCGTGCACGACGAGATCGCCATAAAGCAAACGTCGAGCGGTCTGTGGATCAACGTGCATGGGATTGTAATCGCCGCTCAAGCGAGCGAATGCCATCTGGTCTTCCAGGCAGAAGCGATGCGTGTAGCGAACAGGCGATTCGAGCATGGCGATAGTGATACTTGGTCGCGAGTTGGTGCAAGATGCAAGGGGGGTGAGATCGACTCAGAGGTTGTGAAAAAACCTGCTACGCAACCCGACAGCGGCGTTGGGTGGTGCTCGCTACGGTTTTTTCACAACCTCTCAACCCTCCAGATAACGTTTGGCAGCGGCCACTGCGGCCAACACCGCCGGAAACCCAGCAAGGCCGGTGGCCAACAGAATGGCATGATAGATCTCCTCATCGCTCGCCCCGGCCTTTCTTGCCTGGGACACGTGAGCCACCACCCCTCCCTCATGTTGTAGCGCAGCCGAGATCCCGATCTTGATCAGCTCACCGGTTTTGCGATCGAGGGGACCGTTCTGGTCACAGACGTTGCGCAGCTGCTCATAGGCAGTCCACGCTTCGGGAAAGTGCGCTTTGAAGTCATCCAGTGTTTCGGGCATGCCACGCTCCTCAAGATAAGCACCGCAAGATAAGCACTGCACATGATGCGGGTTCACTACAACGGAGAAGCCCTCCCCTGTCGGAAGAATTCCCCTGCAGGGCGGGTTGCTGTGGCCATCGGGACGACCTGGCAACCCATTGAACTTCGCCACCGCGCTGAAAACGCCCCCAAGCTTCGCACCGGGTTAGCGACGAACCAAGCCGAGCCGGGGCTCAATAGCCTATCACGGTGGCCAAAGACAAAGGAAGGACGTCAAAACGGCAAGAACGTGCGCCCAGCTCGTCATCCCCTTCAGCTTTGCTCGGGACGCGGGGGACTCATCGGTCCGAGGCCACTCCGTTTAGCCGCCCGATGGCGTAAACTGAAGCTTGGAATGCATTCGCTGCAACCGCCCTCACCGGTCAGCTGACCGTGCCATTATCCGCTGCATGGGAGAACGACTCGAACCATGGTGAAGCGCAATACGGCCTCTCGATACCTGTGCCTGCTGTCCGATGCCACGGCAACCACCGCCGAGCGCGTCGTGCGCGCTACATTGACGCAGTTTAGCCAGGTGAACGTCACGTTGGAGGTATTTGCCAACATAGCGACCCGTGCCGAGCTGCAACGCGCAATCACCCAGGCGAAAAGACGGCGGGCACTTGTCGCTTACACCTTCGTCAGTCGACCGCTGCGCACCGAGATCGCTTTACTGGCCAACGAGGCGGGGCTACCAACGGTCGACCTTCTCGGCCCGCTGCTAAACGCGTTAGTTGAATTCTTGGGAGTGGCGCCGCGCTACCAGGCTGGACTCTATCAGGCACCGAGGGACGATGCATTTAGTCGATCGGAGGCGGCCGCCTTTGCCGTACATCACGACGACGGCCGCGGATTACACGATCTGAACAGAGCCGACGTGGTCATCGTCGGCCCGTCGCGTACCTCCAAGACACCCCTTAGCGTCTACCTCGCCTATACCCTCGGCCTAAAAGTCGCCAACGTGCCCTTAGCCTTGGGGGTCAAACCGTTTGCGGACCTGGAGCGGATCGACGGCAAACGCGTCATCGCGCTCACCATCAGTGCCCCGGTGCTGGTACGCATTCGCCGAGAGCGACAGGAACGCCTTGGCGCAGACGACATCCGTTACGCCGACCCGGACCATGTCCAATGCGAGCTCAGATTCTGCCATGAGATCTACCGCCAACATCCTGCCTGGCGAGTGGTCAATGTCACCAATCGCTCCATCGAGGCGATCGCCGGCGAGATCTGCGCTCGAACCGTCGGATGCGTCGCTCCCAGGTAGCCGCCCTCGGTATCCTATAGGGTCGTGCGTAATCCGGCCATGGTCATCGTTTCGTCAGAGTTACCCTGGAGCACACCGTCGGTCCCCGAGCCTTCGGCAGCCGAATCTCTTGCGGCAAGGGTGTGTGCGGCAGGGATGCCGGACCCAAGTCGACAGGGACATCTCCACGGCGTCCCTTGCGCCAAAGCAAGGTTCGCATCGTAGAAGGAGCGAATCGTTCCGATATCTTCCCAATACCCATCGAAGCGGTAGCCCATCACGCGATACGCCACGACGGCGGCCGGGATGACGTGACTACCGAAATCGACGTATTCAGAATCGAGCAGTTCCATGAGCACTTCGGTCCGAAATACGTAGATGCCCATCGAGGCGAGAAATGGCTGCTCAGGATCGTCGGTACACACGAAATCGGTCAGGCCCGCGGCGTCGGGCCGGGGCTTCTCGACGAAGGCCGCCAGGCGGCCATCGGACATCTGCCGCAGGATCCCGAAGCGATGCACATCTCCTAGCGGCACCGGTTTCATCGCTACTGTGATATCGGCCTGCGTGCGTCGATGCTCGGCAAGCATCGCCCCATAGTCCATGCGATAGAGCTGATCGCCGGCCAGGATTAACACCTCCTTGGCATCGCTGGCTCGAATGTCGCCAGCATGCTTACGTACCGCGTCCGCCGTCCCTTGGTACCAATCGGAGATGGTCGCCGTCTGCTCTGCCGCCAGGATCTGCACCCAACCAGGATGAAAGAAATCGAAGTGGTAAGTCTGGGCGATATGGCGATTGAGCGACACCGAATTGAATTGCGTCAAAACCGCGATCCGATTCAATCCCGAATTGAGGCTATTGCTGATGGAGATGTCGATCAAACGGTACTTACCGCCGATCGGCACGGCCGGTTTGGCCCGCGATTGAGTCAACGGCCAGAGGCGGGTACCACGCCCGCCACCAAGGATAAGGCAGAGTACATCGGAGTTGGACATCTGGAGCCTCCTTCGCGTGACCGCCAGCCGAGAAAACCCTACCAAACCTACGCCGAAGGGTGCCTCTCAGGCAAGGCCTGAAATGATTTCTTGCAGGTCCGGCGGCCCCGCGCAGCATCACTCCTGCCGGTGGTCTACACTTACAAAAGGTTGTGATTGCCAAACGTGGGGCGACAATCCAAAAAGAGAAGCATGGGGTCTGGATCCGAGCGCTCGAAATCGTCGAGTACGGACACCCATTCCTGATCCTCCAGAGAAGGCTGCAATGCACACTCGTAGGTTGACTCCTACTCAGCCATCATTGATCCCTGTCTGCCGCATCAACCCCTGTCTGCTGCGCCGGACGCAGCACAAGTGTTAGGCTCTGCCCCATGCTGCATACCCTGCGACGCATCGTCCAAGAGGTGGCGACAGCGGCCAACCTCGACGAGGTTCTCACCGTCAGCGTTCGCCGCGTCAAGGAAGCCATGGGGGTCGATGCCTGCTACATCTCCCTCGTCGATACGCAAAGCGGCGAATACGTTCTGATGGCCGCCGACGGCCTGAACCCTAAGTCTGTGGGGCGGGTGCGTCTCAGTCTGAACGAAGGGCTGACCGGGCTCGTCGGCAAACGCAAGGAGCCCGTTAACTTAGAAAACGCCTCGGCTCACCCAGACTATCGATACTTTCCCGAGACAGGGGAAGAACGCTATCACGCCTTTCTCGGCGTCCCGATCATCCATTACCGGCAGGTATTGGGGGTGCTGGCGGTGCAGCAACAGGCGCATCGCCTGTTCGACCAAGATGAGGTGGCTTTTTTGGTCACCATCGCGGCGCAGCTGGCGGGGGCCATCGACCATGCGGCGGTCAGCGGCGGTATCAGTAAGCTGCTCAATAGTCCGTCCAAGGGTATTGGTTTTATCCAGGGGGTATGGGGTGCCCCTGGAATCGCCATCGGCCACATCGTCGTTCTCCATCCGTTCGCGAAGCTTGAGGATGTACCGGATCGGCCGGTTGAGAACGTGGTGGCGGAAGAGACCGCGTTCCGAAACACCGTAACGGCTCTCCAGGATGAACTGCGTGCCACTGGGCAGCGTGCGGCCACCCTTTTGCCGGCGGAGGCGCGCGCGCTGTTTGACACCTATGTGATGCTGCTGGCGAGCGAGGATCTGATCGCAAGCACGGTACGGCGAATCCACGCCGGGAATTGGGCTCCCGGCGCCTTAAGGGATGCGATCGCTGAACATGCACGCGTTTTCGACCGCATGGAGGATGACTATCTTCGGGCACGTGCGGCGGACATCCGGGATATTGGGCGCCACATTCTCATGCGCCTGCAATCGCAGACCGTAACGCCCACCCAGTACCCTGACCGGTGTGTCCTGGTGGGCGACGAGATCAGCGTGGGGCAAGTGGCAGGGGTACCGGTCGAGAAACTGATCGGAATCGTCTGTATGCGGGGCTCGGGCCTGGCCCATATCGCCATCCTCGCTCGCGTGCTGGGTATTCCCGCTGTGATGGGCCTCGGAAATTTGCCGCTGGGCCGGTTGCATGGCAGCGAAATCGTCGTCGACGGCTATCAGGGGCGAATCTACCTTCGCCCCTCGCCGGCTATTCGGGAGGAATTCCAACGGCTAGCCAACGAAGAGGCGGAACTTTCTGCCGGCCTGGTGGAGCTTCGAAGTCTGCCCGCCGAGACCTCAGACGGTGCGAGAATCACCTTGCATGTCAATGCCGGTCTTCTGTCCGATATTCCCCCCTCATTGGCGAGTGGAGCGGAAGGCGTCGGCCTGTACCGCACCGAGTTCGCCTTCATGGTTCGCGAGTTCTTCCCGGGCGAAGACGAACAGTACCGAATCTACCGCAAGGTGCTCGAGGCGTTTGCGCCAAGGCCCGTCACCATGCGGACCCTCGATATCGGCGGGGACAAACCTCTTCCTTATCTCTGCGTCAAAGAGGACAACCCCTACATGGGCTGGCGAGGAATCCGGGTTAGCCTCGATCATCCAGAGATATTTCTGACCCAACTGCGCGCCATGCTGCGTGCCAATGTGGGTCTGGGCAACCTACGGCTGTTGCTGCCGATGATCAGCCGGGTGGGAGAAGTGGATGACGCCATCGGGTTGCTGGCGCGCGCCCATCAAGCGCTAGTGGATGAGGGGCTGGACTCGATCAAGCCCCAAGTCGGCGTAATGGTTGAGACGCCGTCGGCCATCTATCAGGTCTCGGCGTTGGCCAAGCGCGTGGACTTCTTTTCCATCGGCACCAACGATCTCACGCAATACCTGCTGGTGGTGGACCGCAACAACGCGCGCGTCGCGAATCTCTATGAATGTTTGCACCCAGCGGTGCTGCATGCCCTGTGTGAGATCGCACACCGAGCCCAGCAAAGTGGCAAACCGGTTAGCGTGTGTGGCGAGATGGCGGGCGACCCGGCCGCCGCGACCGTGCTGATGGGCATGGGCATCGACAACCTCAGCATGGCAGCCTCGAACGTCCCCCGCGTGAAATGGGTCATTCGCAGCTTCACTCGGCCACGGGCCCGTGCACTTCTCGACCAGGCGCTCGAGATGGAAGAGGCGACCGCCATCCGACGCCTGTTAAATGGCGCGCTCCAACAGGCTGGCCTCGGGGGACTGGTGCGGGCAGGCAAATAACGGTGAGCCCGCTGCTGGCGAACCGAATCCATCGCCGTTCCTCCCCCTGGGCACTCGCCTCGGCGTGAAGCTGCCAGAATGGTTCGTGCGACGCGCCCTCGGCGCCCTGTTATTATCCGTCGGGATCGGATTCTCTATCTAGGAGCGAGTTCCTCCGACTCCGGGTTCAATACTCCGAAATGGGCCGGGATATGGGCGTAGAAGACCTCCAGTTTCTCGCGCCGCAGCAATTCTAGCAGCTGGCGCGATTCCTCCTCGCTAACGATGAATTCCACCTCCACAGGCAGGTTTCCGGCGAGTTCGAAGAAGTGGGCAGCGTGCAGCTGGTGGTGGCAGCCGAAGCCGGCTATCGCTCGAAACGCCGACCCACCGCGGATGCCCAGCTTGTTGGCCTGCTCCAACAACCATTCCCAGGCCAAGCGGCCGTGACAACGCTGGTTCTCGTGCAGGTAGAACCGAAGAAATGAGCCTTCCATAGGGCGTCCTCGCGACAGTTAGGTTGGTCCGGCATACCCCCGCACCTCCCTCACAGGCCCATTCTTATCCAGGCGACGGTGGCGATACCGGCAAACGTCATCAGCACTGATCCCAGCACATGAAGCGCCACGGCAGCCATCGCCCAGGAAGGCCGGCCTTGCTGGAGCAACACGGCGATCTCGCCAGAAAAGGTGGAAAACGTGGTCAGCCCGCCGCAAAAACCGGTGATCACCAGCAGGCGCCACTCGGGCGCCAGGCCGGGCAAGGCACTGAAAAAAGCGATGGCCACACCGACGACATAGCCCCCCAGCAGATTGGCAGCCAGGGTGCCAAAAGGGATGGTCGGGAAAACGGGGTTGAGCCTAAGACCCAACCACCAGCGCAACAGGGCGCCCAGCGCAGCGCCGAAAACGATGGGGACAACCGATCGCCACATGCCTCGGTCCTTACCCAGAGCAATCGCACCTCACGGACAGAGCAAGCACGCGCCTACACCGCCCATACTGGGTGAGGGGGGGGGCTCATCAGCCGGATGAACGCCGGCGGTCATGAGGAGGCATGTCATCTCCTTGGGTAGGACATGATTCCACGGTTCCCCGGAGCCGTCACATCCGCTGTACCTTGCACACACGCCACACGGCTTTTTCAGCCTCCACAGCCAGGAACTTCACCACCGCCAGGGTCAAGATCACACTCCAGGACAGCGCATCCAGCGGCGCACTGTGGAAAAGCTGCTGCATCGGCGGGGCATAGGTGAAGAGCAGTTGGAAAATGACCAGCAGCAAACCTACCCACAGAGCCACCGGGTTGCCGGTGATCGTTTCGCGACTGAAGGCGGAGGCGGTGAAGTGCCGAGCGTGGAAAAGATAGAGCAGCTCCGCCATGGCCAGCATGTTGACGGCGGCGGTGCGGGCCGTCTCGATGCTATTGCCGCGCGCCAGCTCCCACTCGAACACGGCGAAGGTGACGGCGATCATCAGCAGACTGACGTAGAGGATGCGCATGCCGAGCGCGCGCGTGATGAGGCGCTCTCGAGGCGAGCGCGGGGGTTGGCGCATGACGCCCGGCTCACCCGGTTCGAAGGCGAGCGCCAGAGCTAGGGTCACCGCGGTGACCATATTGACCCACAGGATCTGGGCGGCCGTCACCGGTAACGCCAAGCCGGCGAATACCGCCAGAAGGATCACGCCGGCCTGACCACCGTTAGTGGGTAGGATAAACAGCAGCGACTTCTTGATATTGTCGAACACCACCCGGCCCTCGCGCACGGCGCGGGCAATGGTGGCAAAGTTGTCGTCGGTGAGCACGAGATCGGCCGCTTCGCGAGCGGCATCGGTGCCTTTTTGGCCCATGGCCACACCGATATCGGCGGCCTTGAGGGCTGGTGCATCGTTGACGCCATCACCGGTCATCGCTACCAGATGACCCTCGGCCTGCAGCGCCGCCACCAACCTCAGCTTGTGTTCGGGGCTGGCGCGAGCGATGACGTCGGTATCGTTGCTGCGTTGCCGCAGTGCCGCCTCGTCGAGGGTTTCGATGACCTCTCCGCTGAGGGTGCGATCGGTCGCTAGCCCCAGTTGATGGCCGATGGCCGCGGCGGTGATGGCATGATCTCCGGTGACCATCTTCACCCGCACCCCCGCCTGCTGACACTCGGCAACGGCGGCGATGGCCTCCTCGCGTGGCGGATCGATGATACCCACCAGACCTAACAGTTCGAAGCACACGGTGATGTCGGCCAGGTCCAGCGCCGTCGTACCCGCTGGCATCTGACACTGCGCCAGGGCCAGCACGCGCTCGCCGGCCTGCGCCGCCGACTCCATGCGCGCTTTCCAGGCTGAGCGATCGAGGGGCTGCCCCGTGCCATCGCCCACGCACAGATCCAGCACGCGCTCCGGCGCTCCCTTCAGGAGCACAAACACGTTGCCTGAATGGTCATGATGCAGGGTTGCCATGAAACGGTGCTCGGACTCGAACGGGATCTCATCCATCCGTGGGAAGCGCGAGCGCATGTCAGCCGGTTCTAGACCCGCCTTGCGGGCGAGGCTCAGCAGTGCACCTTCGGTGGGATCGCCCACCAATTGCCAGCCGAGAGCCTCATCGTGCTTGAGCTCGGCATCGTTGCAGAGCAAGGCGCATCGGGCGAGCGCCTGCAGCAGCGTTTCCTGTGCCGATTCAATGGTCTCGCCGTGGCGATGGAAACCACCCTCCGGCGCGTAGCCGACGCCACTGACCGCCAACTCATCGGCGGGCAGCATGACGCGCACCGCCGTCATCTCGTTGCGGGTAAGCGTCCCCGTCTTATCCGAACAGATGACCGTCACCGATCCCAGCGTTTCCACCGCCGGTAACCGCCGCACGATGGCACGGTTGTGCGCCATGATGCGGGTACCGATGGCCAACACGATGGTCACGATGGCCGGCAGCCCCTCGGGAATCGCCGCCACCGCCAGGCCCACGACGGCCAGAAAGATGTCCAGGGTGGTCATCTCGACGACGAGATAGCCATAGAGAAACGTGAACAGGCCCAGCACGAGAATAAACCCCGTGATCTGGCGCGCGAACTGATCCAGCCGACGCGTGAGGGGGGTGGCGAGCGATTGCACCTCGCCCACCAGTGTCCCGATACGGCCGATCTCCGTTCGCTTGCCGGTACCGACCACCAACCCCTTGGCCTGGCCGAAAGCCACCAGCGTTCCGGAATAGGCCATCGAGGTGCGGTCGCCGATGCTCGCATCGGCAGCCACTGGGACCGTGCTTTTTTCCACAGGCACCGATTCGCCGGTGAGCGCCGCTTCTACGACACGCAGGTTTTTCACTTTAACGAGGCGCAAATCCGCCGGAACCCGGTCGCCGGATTCGAGCCACACGATATCGCCCGGAACCAGCATGGCAGCATCGATCTCGTGCCGCTCGCCGTCGCGCAGCACTGTCGCCTCGGTCGCCAGCATCGAGCGCACAGCCTCAAGCGCTTTTTCCGCCTTACCCTCCTGCACGAAACCGATGAGGGCGTTGATCACCACCACCCCGAAGATGACTCCGGAATCGACGTAATCTCCCAGGGCGAAGGTAATGACCCCCGCCACCAGCAGGACATAGATCAGTGGATTGTGGAATTGCAGGGCGAAGCGCATCCAGGGGCCGCGGCGCTTAGGCTCCGGCAAACTATTGGAGCCGAACCGCTCGAGCCGTGCCTGCGCTTCGGCGTACGCCAGTCCGGAGTGGGCGTCGCTGGCAAACGCTGCCAGCGCCTCCTCGGCCTCCTCAGCCTGCCAATCGCGGGTTGGAAGCTGCGCCAGGGTCGTGCAAGGATCGTTATTCTTCATTGGTTTCTTTGGAGCCCGTTCGCGGCGTGCTAGCTGCCGATCGCTCCCTGGGGGTTAGGCTCCCACCCCGGCAATTTCCCTGGTGCAGCCGCGCGCCTTTTTCTCAGAGGTTGTGAAAAAACCTGCTACACGACCCGATAGCGGCGTTGGGCGGTGCTCGCTCCTCGCCTATCGATCTGATATGTCTCGTCGCTGCGCTCCGTCCGCCTGGCTCTCGGCCCGCTCGCGACGGTTTTTTCACAACCTCTCAGGACATCGACTTATTTTTTATTTTAACATGACTGGCCGTGGGGCCAAGAGAGGCAAGCAGCGGCGACACCGCGCCGCGGCCCGCCGACACGCGGATGGCGGCGCATCAGCGCGTCAAAAGTCGAACTCGACCGCGAGGTAGGCGAACCGGGCCTGGCCTGGCCGTGGGCCGTGGGGTTGACGGGATACCAGATATTGCTCATCGAATAGGTTGTGGACCCCCGCCAACATCTTAGCCTTCTTGGTCAAGCGGTAATAGCCACTGAAGTCCACCACCCAATAGTCGTCGGTCGTGCCGAAGCGGGCATCGGGGTTTCCGTTGCCGTTCACCTGGTCGCGGGTATTGCTGGCGCTGGTGAAGGTCGCGTCAACGTAGCTGAGCAAGGCATCGAGGCCCCAGTTGGTGGACTCGATGCCGACCCCAGCGCTCAGCTGCCATTCTGGAATATAAGGCACCTTGTTGCCCTTCTCGCCGAAACTGAAGATGGATTCGGCATCGGTAGAGCGAGCGTCGCTGCGCTGTTCGGCGTTGGTGTAAGTCAGCGTTAGGAAGTAGGGATTGCGCATTGCCCAGCCGTTGGCGATGCCGGCATCGTAATTTAACGAGAACTCGGCACCGTAGGAACGCACTTCACCGAAGTTCTCGTCCGTGCCAGTGCCCGTGCCACCGATGTTGCTGACTACGATCAGATCGTCAAAATCGGTGTGGAAGCCCACCAACTCGGCGGCCAGAGTGCCACCGGGAGCGCGGTAGCGGGCGCCTAGCTCAAAGCCGAGGCTCGTTTCTTCCCGAAGCCCGTTGAGGCGTCCTCCCACGCTGGGCGGCGAGAAGCCGCGGTGCACCCCGCCAAACAGCTTCCAGGTCGGGCTTGCGTCATAGACCACGCCGAGTCCACCTCCCCACACGCCCAGGGAGTCACCCTTGGTCGTGATGCCGGAGGTTCGGTCGCGGCGCTCAAAATCCAGGTTTTCGAAGCGCACACCAGGGACCCATTCCCAGCGGCCGAGGCGAATCTGGTCCTGAACGAAGACCGCCAGGGCCTTGACTTCGTCGACCCTGTTGGCCTGGGAACCTGGGGCACCGGGGGTAAAATCCGTGACCGTCCCGTTCGCCGCCTGGTTGAACATATCGTCGTTCTGGAAGCGTTCCTCCCGGTCCTCGTGATAACGAATGCCAGCGTTCACTTCGTGGGTCAATGCGCCGGTGGCAAAACGCACATTGCCGACTTGTTCCAACCCCTGAGCGTAATAGTCGCGGTTGTTGTTGCGTACCCGTAGATCGCAGGCGGCCTCCCCTTTCAGGCAGGCCAGACCGGCACCGGCGCCCGCCCCCGCCAGGGCTGCGGACAGACTCATATTACCAATACCGGGCACGTTGCGTAGGTCGTTGAGCTTGTACCAGGCTCGGGAGAAGGTGTTGTAGTAAGCGGTCGTGATGAGATCCAGGTTATCGGTGGGCGCCAGAAAGTAGCGCAGATAGGTACGGTGCTGCTCGGTTTCAATGTTGTCGAAACGCGAAGCGGCGTAACGCCGGAAGGGATCGGCCCGGAAGTCGCCGTCGGATAGGCCCAGATAAGTCTCATCGGCGTCCCTATCGGTAAACCCGTACTTGAACTCCAGGCGCTGGTACATCGAGGTCAGCGGCTCCCAGGATAGCTTGAGCATCGGTTCGGTGTTATGGAATCCGGTGTCATCGCCGTCGCGGAAATCTGGGGTGAGATCGATGGTCTTGAACCCATCGCTACGCCGGAAGTAGCCCTCCACCAAGTACCCCACGCGCCCGACGGGGGTGTCCAGCGTGTCACCGCCGAAAGCGTGCAGACGGACCTCGTTCTGTTCGCCGTACAGTGCCTTCAGGTAGATACGCTGCCGCGACGGTATGGGCGTGGACAGATAGTTGATGACGCCGCCGGTGGTGTGAGGTCCATACTTGATTTGGCTGGTACCTTTCAGCACCTCCAGACCGCTCATGCGGCCAGCTGTCGGTGAGTAATACGCTGCCGGAGCGGCATAGGGAGCCGGAGCCGCCAACACGCTATCCTCCATCAAGGTGACCTTGGCCGAGCGCGTGGTATCCACCCCTCGCAGGCTGATGTTCGGAAACAGCCCAAAGCCGTCCTCCTCGCGCAGGTAGACCCCCGGCACCCGGCGCAACACCCGGTTGACGTCGTCGTAGCTCTGGGAGCGGATCATCTCTTCGCTCACGTAGTGGGCCGAACCCGGCAGCCCTTCCGCCGTCTCGCTGCTACCCACCACCTTGACCTGGTCGAGGATCGCAGGACCGCTGCCAGGCGGTGTGGCCACAGCCAGCGGGCTGCTACATATCAGACCCGCCCACCAAGCGAGGGAGTAATAACAATTGCCGGATTTATGCATGCTTGTAAGCCTCCAAATGTGGTGCACGAGGTGCTCAATGCGCCTCCGAGCTCATGAAAACCTGCTGCGCGACCCGATAGCGGTGTTGGGCGACGCTCGCTCCTCGCCTAAGTATCTGGGCGGCGCGCTCCGGTTTCTTTCACAGCCTGCCAGACCACCGCCAGATACTGCACAGAGCAAGTCAATAACTTTATGAATTGTTGTTTCGTTTCATAAGATAGTAATACTAATGATAGTTATTCGGATTGGCAATACCTTGTGTCGGGCTAGTCAAAGTGGCCATTTCACTTCTGAGAAACTTAGAGCTTGCGAAAAACTCTCAGCTAGGACTTAGTGCACGGTGCATCTATGGATAACCATTATTACCTTGTATTGTTTTCTTTAATTGCACTTTATTCGTATTCACGTTATTGTCGTAGCGCGATTCACCGTGGGGGACGCTCATGCTAAACAACCTCTCGAACCAGACCATAAGCCTGGAGCAGGCCGGCGGCTGGGACCCTAGGCTAGAGCCCCTGGCAGCGTTACTGGATGCTGGAGGGCCGGTGATACTCATCCTGTTGGCGCTGTCCGTGTTCACGGTGGCCCTTATTACGGTCAAGCTTTATCAGTTCCGAATTGCGCGAGTGGGTGAGCGCAGACCGACACGCCGGGCACTGGAACTCTACCGCCAGGGTCGGGTAACCGATGCCCTCACCGTGCTGGAAGGGGCCCGGGGGCCTTTGGCCGAGATCCTCGGCCTGACCCTGCGAGCACGGCTGGGCGACCGCTACGATCCCGAGCCGATACGAGAAGAAGCGATGCGGTTGGCTGTGGATCGGTTGGAAGTGTTACGTAGCCACCTGCGATCACTGGAGGTCATCGCCAGCCTGGCGCCGCTACTCGGCCTGTTTGGGACCGTGCTGGGCATCATCGAAGCCTTCCGGCAGATGGAAGCGGCCGGGAGCCAAGTAGACCCTTCCGTGCTCTCGGGCGGTATCTGGGAAGCCCTGCTCACCACCGCCTTTGGTCTCGCCTTGGCGATCCCTGCAGTGGCCGTGCTCAACGCCTTCGAACGGGTCCTGGAGCGCCTGGCGCACGACCTGCAAGACGGAATCAGTCAGATTTTCACCGCCGATTTACGGCGCTTCGCACCCCCGGCCAGCGAGTCTTCGGACCTGCCCAGTGTCTGCGCTACCCATGCTTTCGCCTCGAGCCCCTCTGCTTCCTGAGCGCCGCCCAAGGCCGCTAGTGAGTCTCACCCCGCTCATCGACGTGGTATTTATTCTGTTGGTGTTTTTTATGCTCGCCTCGAGTTTCCTCGATTGGCGCGCCATTCCCATCGGCCCTCGAGTCCAAGGGGGTTCGACAAGTACGCCGTCGGACAGCGTACGCCTGACCGTCGCCGTCAACGGGGAATTGTCCCTCGACGGTGAGTCGCTGGCCCGGGAGGCGGTCACAGCACGGCTTCGCGATCGCCTTGCCGAGAACCCGGCCCTAGGGGTGGTGCTTCAGTCGGCGCCAGGAACCCCCCTGCAGCACACGGTGACTGCTCTAGACCTGGTGGCTGCGTCCGGTATCACAGGCGTGTCGGTATGGGTTCCGACCGGACCGCAGCAGTGACCGTGAAACGGATGCTGTTTCGGCGGCGTATCCGTCCGCGAGATGACGGTGTGCTGCCCCTGATCAATATCGTGTTTCTGCTGTTGGTGTTCTTCATGGTCGCGGGGCAACTCGAGCGAACGGATCCCTTCGAGGTTAGCCCCCCCGAGAGTGAACAGGAAAGCGGGCGCTCGACGGGGCTGTTGATCGTGACGCTAGCCGCCGATGGGCGACTGGCGATAGACGGGGTTCCAGCTACCCGTGTCGAAGCCATCACTCGCGCGCGCGAGCGCCTACGTGCCGAGCCGATGAAAGAGGTGCACTTGCGCGTCGACGCTGGGGTAGACACCCTCGAGGTGATGGAGCTGGCAGACGACCTGCAGCGGGCTGGGGCCGGCGAACTGTATCTGATGACGCTGGCCGCTGGCCGCTGATGGAACTGCGCCGGCGTCACTGGGTAGTCGGCTTCGGACTGGCGTTGCTGGGCCACGGAGCATTGCTGCTGGTTCTGACGCAGCCCCGCGTGCCCAATGCACTGGGTGAGACCCTGGGGAATCCCGGGCCGGTGACCCTCCATATCGCCGCCTCCGGCCCGCAGTCGCCAGCGGGTTCGGCGCAATCGGTTTCGCCATCCCCCGAAACCTTCACGGAGTTGGAGTCCCCGGAGCCTCAAGAACCCCCAGTGGAGGCGGTACCACCCGAACTCACGGACGCAAAGGTGGTCGAGGCGGTCACGAAACCCCCTCCCCAGCGGGAGGTAAAACCGCTGTCAACCCCTGCCGAGCCGGTTCCTTCGCTATCCCCGCCACCGCAAGCGCCCAAAGCCGCTTCGGGTCCCTCGCCCTCCCCCAGCGACGTGTCGGCCCAGGACGGGATCCCCGGCCCCACCGCGTCCACTTCCCAGCCGACCAGCGCAGCCGCAAAAACCGCCTTCACTGGCCGGCCGGATGGGGATTATCTGGCCGCGGTACGAGCGTGGCTAGAACAACACAAGGAATACCCACGGCCAGCGCGCATGCGCCGTCAGGAAGGAACCGCCCTGCTGCGCTTCGTGATGGACCGCAACGGCCTCGTCCTCAGCTCCTCGATCGAACAGAGCTCGGGCCACGCGCTGCTCGACCAGGCAGTGGAAGATCTTCTCCGGCGGGCCGAGCCCCTACCGCCTTTCCCCGACACCCGCCAACAGGCGCGCCTGGAAGTGGTGGTGCCCATAACGTTCTCACTACACTGATCCCCGCCCGGCGGCCGATCCGAGATGAGTTGTTATGGCTCCGCACCTTCACCGGATACGCTTGCCGTTATCGATGAAACGGCTGCGGTTCCGATGACGAAATCTTCGTGGAACGTCGTCACCGCAAACACTCTGTTGAGAGCCGCGGCTGCCTGGGCCGTCAAGCTTACCCCAAGGCCGGTGAGGTTCAACATGCCGTCGGCTGCGAGACTGACAGGCAATTCAAAGTCGGTGGGAAACGTGAGTTTGAATAACGGAAATCGACCCACAACGCCACCGTTGAGCACCACTAAACCCGAAAGGATGGGAGCATCCGCTGTGCTGAGAATGAAGTCCTGAAAGATCAGAGAGGCGTTGGCGGCCGAAATGCTGAGCCCTCCAGCATGGAGAATTTCCCCCTGGGCCGTTCCCAGATCGAAGCCACCGCCGACCACCGGTAAGACGGCGTAACGGTTCACCACCACGGCACCCGGCACCACGGAGCCCACCGTCACGGCAGAACCATCGATGGCGCCGATGAAAGCGTCGTTTAACGCGACGGCGGTTACACCGCTTGCCATGCGGGCCGTCGGCGCCGCAGCGCTGATTTGGCTGTAGGTTATCGTAACCCACACCATCAAGGCGGAGGCGGCTAACCGGCGACAACAATTGAGTCTCCTAAATACCATTCGATTTCCCTTCGGTTCGTGGATATCCATGTGCCCTTGTTGAAAAGCTCTGGCATCAGTGAGGCGCTGTCTCTCGCGGCCCTCGTCACTCGATACCCCAGCTTCTGGCCTGACCTTGAGCAAAATAAGCGCCAAAAATATCCATCCCCGCCCTCCCCTCGCTCGCCGGCAAGCACCGGGGATAGGCGGTGACGCCAGGGGTCTCGTTATTCTGATGAAAATGGCCGGTTAGGCCTGTTGTTGCGCGGCAGCTAAGCGTCAGGCGGTCGCGACTCTTGGACGGCGGCTCGGGCCAGGGCATGGGAGGCTAATGGCAAGGCAACCAGCAACGCGACCACCATGACGGCGAGCCGCCAAGTCCAGGCCGGATCGGCAGCGATCAGCCCCGCCCCGAGAGCGAACACCGTCACGCCCAGTGTGCCCGCCTTGGTGGCTGCATGCTGGCGCGACAGGGCGTCGGGCAACCTGAGTAATCCCAATGCCGCAATGAGCAAAATGGTGGTGCCTAAGGCACACAAAACCCAGCCTAATGCGCTCATGGCGATGCATCCCGATCGTCTGTTGCCTGCCTCTCGATGAGCCGCGCCCAGGCCAGGGAAGCGACGAAACCCACCAGGGAGAGCCCGATGGCCACGTCCAAAAACACCGTGCGGCCGCTAGCCAGGGCGGCACTGATACTGAGCACCACGGCCAGGGCGAACAAAAAATCCAAGGCCACCACTCGGTCAGCCCCCGTCGGCCCCTTGAGCAGACGATAGAAGCCCGCCAGGGCCGCCAGGCCGACCAAAGCGACCAACAGATAGACCATCGGGATCATCGGCGGCTCCCAAAAAGGACCGACGCCAGTCGGCGATAGTCGCGCTCGATGGCAGCCAGGGTAGCCTCGGCGCGGGAGGTGTCCAGGAGATGAAGCAGAAACTCCCGCCGCTCGGGGTCCAAATCCACCATGGTGGTGCCGGGGGTCAGGCTGATCAGGGCTCCCAACAAGGCCGCACCGCCGTCGCTCAATTCACCGTAGGATAGGCGCACAAAGCCCGATCGTAGCTCGCCGCCGCCTCGCAGGATGATCACGGCGGTGGCCCAACCCGATGCCCCGACATCGACCAAGAAGCGCCAGAGTAGCTGCGCCAAGGCAGCCGCTCGGCTCAGAGCTTGTGAAAAAACCTGCTGCGCTACCCGATAGCGGCGTTGGACGGTGCTCGCTCCGCGCCTCTCGACTTGATAGGTCTCGTCGCTTCGCGCCGTCCGCCTGGCTCTCGTGCCGCTCGCGACGGTTTTGTCACGAGCTCTCATGGCACCCCCGAACTGTAGAAGCCGGCGGTAGCAGCCAAGCAGAAGGCGATAAAAAATTCCGGCACTAGACCCATGGCCAGGGTAAGGATGGCCAAAAGGCCCACCGCCCCATAGGCAGGCGCCAGACCCGCCACTGGCGCGGCCAGATCGCGGCCGTCGGGATGGGGTTTCCAGAAGGCCTCCAGCCAGATCTTCACCATGGAATAGAGGGTCAAGAACCCTGTCGCCAGAGCGATGCCGCCCCAGGCATAGGCCGTCTGGGAGAAGGCCTCCCGTACCAGCAGGAACTTACCCCAAAACCCGGAAGTGGGCGGCAAACCCACCAGCGAAAAGGCAGCGATCAGGAACAGCAACGCCAACCCCGATCGGGCCGCGTACAACCCGCCCACACGGCGCAGATCGTAGTGGCCCGCCAGCCGCCAGATGAGGCCAGCGATGAGGAAAAGGCCGGATTTAGCCAAGATATTATGCAGGGTGAAATAGAGGGTAGCGGCCGCTCCAGCGGGGCTCATCAGGGCAACCCCTAGGAGCAGATAGCCAATCTGGCTGACGATGTGGAAGGCGAGGATACGGCGTAAGTCCCAGTGGTAGGCGGCCCCGAGCACGCCAACCACCATTGTCAGGGCCGCGATCCAACCCAGGGCTTGGTAGAACGCCGTGGGCGAGGTGGTGAACACGTCCCCCAGCAAACGCAGCACGGCATAGACCCCCACCTTGGTCAACAGTCCGCCGAACAGCGCCAGCAGCGGCGCCGGCAGGGTATGGTAGCTGGCCGTCAACCAGGCGAACAGCGGGAAGGCGGCGGACTTGAGCAACAGTGCCAGGATAAGCAAGGCCAGATAGACCGGCAACGCCTCGGCGGCGGGGCCGGCAGCGACCGCCTTGAGGGCAGCGAAGTTGAGCTGCCCGGTGACGCCGTAGATAAAGGCCACGGCTGCCAACAGCAGCAGGGTGCCCAAAAGGTTCAAGACCAAGTACTTGAAGGCCGCTTCCAGGTGCCGCCGGTCACCACCGTAGGCTAGCAACCCGAGGGCGGTGATGAGCATCAGTTCCAACCAAACGTAGAGGTTGAACAGGTCGGCCGTGAGCAGAGCGCCCGCCACCCCAGCCAACAGTCCGTGGATGAGCGGATGCAAAGTGGCGGATTCCGCTGCCGGGTCGGCACTGCTTTGCTGCTGGAACAGTACGGCCACTCCCAGGACGGCGGCCATCAGCACCATGGCCGCGGAGAGCCTGTCCGCAGCCAGCTCGATGGCATAGGGCAGCGGCCAATCCCCCACGGCCAGCGAAAGCCGCCCTCCCCCATTGACCTCCACCAGCAACCACACCGCGCTCACCAACAGCACCCAGCCGCCAGCCATGCTGACGACACGCTGCGCCCGATCACGGCGATGCAGCAAAGCCGTCAACAGGGCAACGGCGAGGGGGACCAGCAGAGGGGCTGCGACCAGCATCAATCCAGCACCTCGGGCTTCACCGGATCCTGGGGCGTGGGCTCCGTGGCCCGCAGCCGCTCGCTGTCTTCGCTACCCGCCGCCTTCACCAAACGCGCCCCCAACACCAGGGAAAAAGCCAACAGTGCGAAAGCGATGACGATGGCGGTGAGCACCATGGCCTGGGGCAGCGGGTTGGCGAAGCCCGGCGCAAGCGCCTGGCTGCCCACCTCGATGACCGGCGGTGCCAGAGGACCCAAACGCCCAGCGGCAAACACCACCAAGTTCACGCCGCTGCCCAGGATGGCCAAGCCGACCACGCAGCGGAATAGGTCCCGGGACAGGATCAGGTACACGCCCGCCGAGACCGTGCCGGCGATGGCCAGGAACACCACCCAGCTCATGGCGGCCTATCCGCGGGCAATAGACCCAAAATGTAGGCGGTCAAGGTACCCCAGACGGCGCAGAACACCCCGACATCGAACAGCATCACTGTGGATAGCTTGATTTGCGCAAGGCCCAGGTCCAGTTCCCACCAAAGGTGGGTCAAGAAAGGTTGACCCGTCAGTGTGGCCGGCAGCCCGGCCAACATGGCCAGCAATACACCGCCTATGGCCAGTTCCAGGGTCGGCAGCGGCAGGCGGCGCCGAGCCGCCGCCTCGCCCAAGACGATGGCGCAAGCCGCGCTGGCGGCCACCGCCACCAGCCCGCCGATGAAACCCCCTCCGGGCTCATTATGACCGCGCAGCAGGATCCAGAGAGCGGCAGTCTGCATGACCCAGTACAGAGGCGCGACCGCCTTTTGCAGCAAGACGGAGTTCGGGGTCATGGTGCCAGTCGCCCGCCCTGCCGAAGCCCCGCCAACAGAGGCAGGGCTGCCAGCAAGGAGAAGGCTACCACAGCGATCTCTCCCAGCGTGTCCAAGGCACGGAAATCGACGAGGATGACATTGACCACATTGCGCCCGAGGGCTTCAGGGAGGCTGGTCTGCGCGAACCAGTCCGCCAGACGGGTGTCGGTGGGCTGGGCGGCGAGGTGCAGCAGCAAGGCCAAGGTGCCAAGGCCCGCCGCACCGGCGATGAGGCCGTTGCGTAGCCAGGGTTCCTGGATCGGGGGAGCCCGTCGGCGGAAATGGGGTAGGATTGAGGCGGCCACCACCACCAGCACCGTCTCCACCGCAAACTGAGTAAAGGCCAGATCGGGCGCCCCGGCGAACAGGAATAGCACTGCGCCACCATAGCCGACCAGACCGCTGGCCATGATCAAAGCCAGCCGGTCGCGCAGGCAGGCAGCGGCGACTGCAGCGGCCAGCATCAGGACCGTCGCCGCCAGCCAGGCGACGCTCTGCGGGTAGGAGTCCCAGGCCGGCGATCCGCGGGCACTGGTCGTGAGCCAACCGGCTACCCCCAACCCCAGCAGGGCGACAAGTATCAAGCGAGTATACCCCGCCAGGTGGCCGTGCTGCAGCCAGCGAGTCAGTACGGCGGCGGTTCGCACCAGGCCCTGGAGGGCGCGTTCATAGGCTACCGCGGGGCCATAACGCTCCAACCACCGAACCCGATCCAGGCCGTGATGCAGCCGGTCCCAGACGAGAAATAGGACAAGACCCAGGGCCAGAGTTATCTCCGCGGCCGTGATCAACGTGCCGAGCTCATAGGAGGCGGACACCTGCCCCGCCTCTATCTCGGGAGAAATGGCCAAGGCGGCGGCCAGCAGGGAATCGGGCCGCTCAGGCAAGAACTCGAACTCCAGGCCAGCGAGCGCGATCAGCAGCGGGGGCAGGCGCATACTCCAAGGCGCTTCCCGTACCTGGACGCGGGGATACTCCTCCGGTCCCCAGAACACGCGGATGGCGGCCACCCCGGCCACCGCCACAGCGATGGCGTTGACCAGCACCAGGGCATAGCTGACCACGTTGACCAGGTCAGCCTCGGCCTTGGCGACCACGATCAAGTCCTTGGCGACGAAGCCAAACGATAACGGTAATCCAGCCATCGACAGGCTGGCCAGGATGGCGATGGCCGCCGTCCAGGGCATGGCACGGCGCAGCCCCATGAGGCGGTCGATGAGCTGGGTGCCGGTGGCATGGCGGATATTCCCCACCACCATGAAGAGGGGTGCCTTGTACAGTGCGTGGGAGAACAGGAAGACTGTCACCGCGACGCTGGACCCCGGATTGGGCAAGCCGACCAGCAACGTCAGGGTACCCAGGGCCGACACCGTGGTCCGCGCCAGGATGCGTTTCAGGTCCCGCTCCCGCAAAGCCTGGACGGCAGCCCATACGGCGGTCAGAGCGCCGATCCCGATAAGGGTGGCTTCCCACAGCAACACATCGTTGAAAGCCGGATCCAGCCGGGCCAGCAGGTAGATGCCCAACTTCACCAGGGTGGCCGAGTGCAGATAGGCGCTGACCGGGGTAGGGGCGGCCATGGCATTGGGCAGCCAGAAGTGGAAAGGAAACTGGGCGGACTTGGTGAAAGCCCCCAGAAAGATCAGCCCCAGGGCAGCGGGTAGCCTCGGATCGTCGACCAACTCCGGGCCCTGGGCCAGCACCCCCTGCAGCGACCAGCTGCCAGCCATTTGCGCGAGCAGGATAAAACCTGCCAGCAGGGCCAACCCACCGCCGAGGGTAATGAATAAAGCCTGGCGAGCGCCGGACCGGGCATCGGCATCTTCGTGATTGAAACCCACCAGCAGAAAGGACAGCAGGCTGGTGAGCTCCCAGAACAGGAACAGCACCAGCAGGTGATCGGCGCTCACCGCTCCCAACATGGTCAGCAGAAACAGGCTGAGGTATAAGAATAACTGCCCGCGCCGGGGTTCATGGGCCAGGTAGCCGCTGGCATAGACAAACACCAAGCTGCCGATGCCACTCACCAGCGCCAACATCAGGGCCGACAGCCCGTCCACATAGAGCGAGAAGGTGAGATCCAGACTGGGCACCCAGGCCAGTTCCAACCGCCAAGGCAGCGGGTATGTGGCAAGACCCCAAACCAGGGCCAGGAAGATGGCTAGCGGGAGCAAGGCCACCACGAGATAAGAAGAGCCGGCGGCGGGCGACCGAGGGAGGTCCGTTTTCACACTGTTGCGCTATCGCTATCGGGGTTGCATCGGCGCTGCCGCGATCGGGTCTCCCATCGCACAGGGAATTTGAAGGGCATGCCCGTCAGGGGCACCGAGGGCCACCAGCACATGAACAGACCGTTACCGACGTCATTCGGGTTTCTTCTGTAGTCCTTGCTCGAGAACCTGGCGCGCAAGATCATAGCTGTTGTAGAGCTCTGCGATATTGCGCGCGATATAGTCCCATAGGAGATAAGCGCGTATGGTTTCCAGATCGTGTCCTGCCCAACGTTCTAGCAACCCTTGCGCACCCCCTTCGAAGGCTTCTGCGATACCGGTCCGGCTGGTGTCGAACATCGCTCGCAGTTCATCCTGGGTGGTCACCGATAACAGCTTATGACCGTCTTCAATGCATGCCATCAACTTATCGAGATCGCTCATCGTCTGCCTCCGCCTGCTCGGCCTGTCCGTCGATCGATTCAGTCAAATCCTGGTCGGAAAACGCCGTCACGCTCTCTCCGATCATCGCGGCTGAACCTATCACCGCCGGGCGGTTGGCTCTCCCGCCCCCAAGCCAGTTCGCAATCGCGTCCCCAGGGCTGGCCACGCGCTTGCGGTCGCTTAGAGGCTTCAATCGCCCCCCTGGCACTACTGCGCGCCACCGCTTTTGCGATAAGCTTTTCGATATCATAACTTCATCGATCCATCGATAGTGAGAGGAGAAAGCAACAATGGCAAACGAAGGCTTCCATGAAGCGATCACGGACCTCAGTGACGAAACCCGGGATATGCACCGCGCCATCACTTCCCTCATGGAGGAGCTCGAGGCCGTGGACTGGTACAACCAAAGGGTGGATGCTTGTAAGGATGACGATCTGAGAGCGATTCTTGCCCATAACCGGGATGAAGAAAAGGAACATGCCGCCATGGTGCTGGAGTGGATCCGACGCAAGGATCCGAAATTCAGCGCGGAGCTAAAAGACTACCTGTTCACAGAAAAGCCTATCGCTCACACGTAACGCGTCTGCAGGAATGAGAAGCTGTTTTAAGAATGTCGCGAGCGCTGGCAGAGCAAGGCGCACGGCGGCGACAAAATCGTCGGGAACGATTTTGAACAGCTGCAA
>CAZUZO010000018.1:0-33253 GCA_964624765.1 uncultured Thiotrichales bacterium | reverse complement strand
GCACCGCCCAACGCCGCTATCGGGTTGTGTAGCAGGTTTTTTCACAACCTCTCAGAAGCGCTCACCCGAGGGTGATGAGCACGCTGTGCATCCCCCCATCTCTGAACAGCGGAATCCGCGCCGCCTCGCCGGAGAGCTTGATGTCTCGACCGTCTACCTCGACAGTAACCACGCGCTTCGCCCTGCCGGCGGGGTTTCTGACCTCGATGTGAAAAACCGTCCCACCCTCCGGATGCCGGTAGCGAATCTGGTACGCCGGCCAGTTGTCGGGGACGCACGGCTGGAGCAGCAGCGTGTCCCCGTTCTCGATCTGCAACCCCAGTACCGACTCCAGGGCGACACGAAACATCCAACCGGCAGACCCCGTATACCAGGTCCAGCCTCCTCGGCCAACGTGAGGCGGTGCCCCGTAGACGTCAGCGGCCACGACATAGGGTTCGACCTTGTAACGTTGCACCGCCGGTGGCTCCAGGGCGTGTGAAATCGGGCTCAGCATCGTTAACAGTGGCGCGGCGCGATTGTTGCCCCCCAGTTCGGCGATAGCCTGCACCACCCAGCAGGCCGCATGGGTGTACTGACCACCGTTTTCGCGCACCCCTGCCACGTAGCCCTTGATATAGCCGGGGTCGCGGGGAGTATCGACGAAGGGCGGGGTGAGCAGACGAATGATCCCGTCGTCTTCGGCGATCAACTGCTGCTCCACCGCCTCCATGGCCCGTTTCGCCCGCTCAGCAGGCGCTGCCCGCGAGATAACGGCCCAGGCCTGGGCTAGTGCATCGATGCGGCATTCGCTATCGGTCGCCGAACCGAGGGCGGTTCCGTCGTCGTAAAAAGCCCTGCGATACCAGGCGCCATCCCAGCCCTGATCATTTAGCGCTTGGCCAAGCGCTACCCGAAAGCTTGCGTAGCGCCGCGTTCGATCCCAGTCGCCGCGCCCCTGGCACAGCGGCAGGAAATTTTCCAGGATAGCGTAGAGGAAAAAGCCGAGCCAGACGCTCTCTCCGCGCCCCGCGCGGCCGACCCGGTTCATGCCGTCGTTCCAGTCACCGGTACCCATCAGGGGTAAGCCGTGCGCCCCCCGGGTGAGAGAGCAATCCAAGGCACGGCAACAGTGGGTGTAAAGGTCAGCGTGTTGCCGGGTGACCAACGGCCGCAGGTAGGCCTCGTCCTCACCCGGTTGCAGCTGCGGAGCGGTCAGAAAAGGGAGCTGCTCGTCGAGAACTCCTTGATCGCCGGTGACGTGAATGTAATGTGCGGTAACAAATGGCAGCCACAGTCGGTCATCGGAGAACCGCGTGCGCACTCCCCGCTCCATCGGCAGAGGGTGCCACCAATGCAGCACATCGCCTTCTAGAAACTGATGGCGTGCGTGCAACAGGATCTGGGCACGGGTCAAATCTGGGCGGACCATGACCAGTGCGGCCGCGTCTTGAAGCTGATCCCGATAGCCGTAAGCACCACTCGACTGGTACAACGCGGTGCGCGCCCAGAGGCGACAGCACAGGTTCTGGTACACCAGCCAGCCGTTTAACATCAGGTCGAGCGCTGGTTCCGGAGTTTGCACCTGGACCGCCGAAACGATCGACCGCCATTTGGCCCGTACACGCGCCAGTGCCTGCGCCACCGCCCCCGGCGAGCGATAACGTGCGCAAAGCGCGGTCGCCTCCTCTTGGCTGAAGCCTTCGCCCAACAGAAAGGCGCACTCGACGCTCTGATGGCAAGCCAACGTAATCTCCACCTGCTGGGCGAAGCAGGGGTCTAGCCCCGAGCCGGCGATACCGTTCAACCGGGTGCCGGGCTGCAAACCGGCGGGGGCCGACAAACTGCCATGACGGCCTATGAAAGCCAAGCGGTCGCAGCTAAAGGCGCGCTGACTCACGGCGGCACCATGCACAACGGCGCAAGCAAAAACAACACCGTCCCGAAATTCGCCGCCTTTCGGGTTGCGCGCCCATAGCAAATCCCAGTCGGCATCGTAACCCGTTACGATAGGGCTCGGCGCCTGCGGAAGCGAACCTAAAACCAACCGCTGAAAGGCGAACAACGATAGCCGGCGGGGCGCAACGCCGCAGTGGGTCAGACGCAGCCACAGGATGCGCAGCGGGTCCTCCGGTGGTACAAACAGGGTGGTCTCCTGCGAGAGGTCCGCCGCTTCACAGGTAAAGCACGAGTATCCGAATCCGTGCCGGACTTCGTAGGTGGCACCGGCGAGCGGCGCCGGCCCGGGCAACGGCGACCAATAGCGGCCGGCCGTCTCGTCTCGGATGTACCAGGCCTCGCCATGGGGATCGCTGACCGGATCATTGAACCAAGGTGTCAACCGATTCGCCTGGCTGTTGCGCGCCCAAGTTGAGCCCGCTCCGCTCTCGCTGACCAGAAAGCCACAGCGTTCATTCGCCACCACATTGACCCAGGGCAACGGCGGGCGGCGCAGCCCCTCTCCCTGCCACGGCAGGCGGATGACGTACTCCGAGCCATCATCGGAAAAGCCGCCATAGCCGTTAAAGAACCTTAGACCGTCGTCCACGGCAGGCTCAGAGACGCTTGCCGTTGGCCGCTTGTCAAACTTCGGCACGGGCTCCGCCTGAACAGCCGCCGCCACCGAGCAGTCCGACTGTACACCGCGCCACTCCCCGATCAAGTCAAGCGCCGCCTGGCGCTCCGCCGCCACACCCAACAGGAAGACCGGTTCAACAGTGGCGCCGGGTGCCAGCTCGACGACTGTCCGCAGGCTGAAAACCGCGTCGAGCACATTTCCGACCGTGCCAGAGAGTGGCGCAGCCCCCAGCAGCGCGGCCGGTCGCCCCGGCGTGCCGCCACGGCCGAGGAAGCGCAGCCGATCGGTCTCCCACTGCAGCAGATGACCCCCAACCAAGGCATGCACCAGCCAGGGCCAGCATTCATCGCCGCAGGGTCGGCGCCGCGCCAGCAACGCCTGGTAAGCAGGCGCCAACTCGGTCTGCAGGAACAGCTTAGCGAAGGCAGCGTGCGCCGCATCGGCCGTTCCAGGAAAGAGCACCACCTCGAGATAGCTGGTCAGCTCGATGCGCCGCAGCCACCTGGAGAGATTGCGTAGCGTCAAGCGCCGCATTTCCAGATCAACACCGACCGCCAGGGTCACTTCCATGCGCGCCTCGATGCCCTCGTCTTCGCGATCGACGGTGAATCGGTCACCCGACATCGTTACGCGATAGCCGGCATTGGATCGACACACTGGCTGATGCCCGAGAGACCAGACCCGGCCGGTATCGAGATCCCGCAGATAAAAGAAATAGCCGAGGTCATCCGCGACGGGATCGTTGGCCCAGCGGTTGAGGGCCAGTCCACGGCAACTCGATTGGCCGCTGCCAACGTCGGATATGGCCACCTCATAAGTACCGTTGGAAAGCCTATGAATGGGTGGCATCGGCGTCTCCGGCCGGATGAGATCAGAGTCCGTCACCCCTTGCCCCATCTTCAGTCATGCCGAACATCAGTAATGCGCCACGGCTGCGGCCGGCAGTGCATCGATAGTCACTTGCGAGGCTGAGAATCGTCCCGTGGGAGTGCCGTTCACCGTCACCCCACGGATAGGCCGGGGTCCTGGAAGCTGCACGATGATGTTTCCTACGGGCATCCGCAGATTGCCACTCAGCGAGAAGCGGATCGCTTCACCGTCAGCGCGCGCCAGAGACAAATTCAAGTCACCATACCAGGTCGCCAAACCTTCGACCGCGACACCGCTGCCGCCAAGCCATGCCGCAGGGATCCCGGCGGCGACCACCAGCGAGCGGTCTGCCTCACGCTCGTAGGCAAAGAAACTGTGCAAGGCGAGGACGTATTCGGCACCGACCCAAGAGTGGGGCAGATCCCCGAGGTGCGCTGGCGTCTTCGGGTCGCGCCAGGTGATCTCCGGCCATTGATTCCAGGGAACCGGACGGCGGTCGGCGAGGAAGCCCTCGGCGAGTTCGTGGGCAGCCTGCCGCCAGCCGAGCCGCACTAGCGCCCCGATGACGCGGATCCCGTAAGCCGTGTCTTGAGTCCAGGGAACCGAGCCGCACCGCATCGCTCGGAATCGCGTTAGATACTCGGTGTAGGTGCGCTCGACCACCGCCGCGGGAAGATAGGGCAGCTCATCGATCAGCGTCAGGGCAATAGCACTCGCCACCGGATCGCAGTCGGCCCACTCTACCGACCCGGGCAAGTAGTCAATATCTCGCTCGCCCATGGTGGCAGCGATGGAGGTATACAGCGTAGCACGGAAATCGTCGCGCAACGAGGTTAGCCGCCCCACCGCCGCCATGTCGCCCAACGTATCAGCCATGGCGACGGCGTCCTTGAGGCCCCGCAGCGCCCAAAAATCGTCCCAATAGGCGTGAACGGGATGGGCCAGATAACCCTCGTGGCTCACCGATTCGGGCAGTAACCCGTAGCAGGAACGCTTCTCGGGCGTCCGATATTCGCTCCCGAGGCGTTGCCGGCGTAAGGTTTCGATGTAACCGACTGCCTTGCAGACTACCGGCCAGAACTCGGTAAGCCAATTGCGATCGCCCCCAAAGCGAAAACACTCCATCACGGCGAAAATCAGCTGCCCATGGCTGTCATGCTCCGGAAGCCAATCGGGTCCTCTGCGATCGACGCAGCAGGGAATACGGCCGTCCATCGCCTGGTGGGTCGCGTACCAGCGGACAAAAGCCTTCGCCTCGTGCATGCAGCCCCGACGCAGCAGCGCCGCCACCATGACCGCACCGTCACGGATCCAAGCTCGATTGTACCGTCGCGGTCCCGGTTGCAAGGCCGCAGCGTCGCGGTTGACCAACATGTGTGCAACGGCGGTCCCCGCGGTATCGACCAAGCCTTGGGCACAAGGGGGTAGCGCCATCGCCGGTCGTCTCAGCCGTTCCTCCCAGGCCGCGGCCGCCATCGAAAACGGCTCGGTCCGAGTACCGTCCCGCGGGATCCGATCCGCCGCTGCGCCGCCAGTCTTCGAGGACGAAGCGAAGGGGATGGCGAAATCGATCGTGCGCGTCGCCGCTACGCCCAGATCGAGATCAAAGGAGAACACCCCGGAGGCATAGCCCAGCGGGTCATCCACGCGGACTCTGGAAGCCAGCTTTCCGACCGCCAAGTCGTCGGCGATCGTGCCCTCGGCAAACGCCCTGGCACCGAAGCCGCTTGGTCGGCCAAGCGGCACCACGATGCGGCTGCGATTGACCCACACCGCGCCCTTACGATAGGCAAGCTGCGCGATCCGGCTGACACCCCCTAGCCCTTGGTCGCTCTGCCACGGTGGCGTCACCTGGAACGGCCGCAGCGCCGCGAAAAGCCGTGTGAGTTGCGGCTCTCCCGCGATATTTTCGACCTCGTAGCGGAGATACAGCATGGTGCCTTCGGCTTCTTCCGCAGCGCAGGCGCTGACTCTGAGCTGGATGCCGGCGACGCGCCACACCACTGAGGGGATGGGAAGGTAGCCGCGGGCGAGTGCTGGAATGGCCGTACCCTCCGCCCAGGTTAGCAAGCGTCCGCCGGAGAACAAGAACGGCTCGATCGAGAACGCACCCGCGTCGACCTCGAGCATGCCCTCCTCATTCAGGAGACCCCGGCGACCACCGGCGGGCGTCCCCACCGGCGTCCAGTAACTCTGCTCGCCGTAGAGATAGCGGGGATAACGGCCCTTCGGTTCCCGCTTCGCGATAGCTTGAAAGAAGGCGTTGACGGAATGACCAGACTCGGGGGACAAGAGATCGAGGGCGACGATACCGACCCTGCGGGATCCCGGTCGCTGACGAAACTGTAACCGCAACCAACGCGACCGGCTGCGCGGCAAGTAGACGTAGCTGCGCCGGCCCCCGGCGCTGGTAACGGCGTAGCGGTGTTGCCAATCGATACCGTCGTCGGAGGTCTCCACCGCGAATCCGCGCTCTGGGGCACCGCCTTCCCAGTCCACGACCAGCCCCCCATAGTCACGCTTTTCCCGGAAATCCAATGACAGCCAAGGTGCTCGCACACCGCGCTCGCTGCGCCAACTCGTGTTCTCGCAACCATCCATGGTGAATCGTGGATCATGGCCCGACACGGCACTCGAGGCCTGCACCCGTGGTGGGACCTGCACGGTGCGATCGATGAAGCAGAGATTTCCGATCCACACTGTCCCTTGGCCCCCAGGCCCGGCAGCGATGACGAACTCAATCGCTCCTAGCTCATGGGCAGCACCGCTTCCAGCGGGTCCCCAGGCAAACTCGATCTGGCCGCTTTCGATCGTCACGCGTCGCCAGTCGCAGTCATAATCGAACACTTCCTGAAGATAACGCCAGACGTTTTCATTGCTTGGATCGACCAGCTTGAACTCGAACTTGTTGGGCGGGGCCTCGCCATGCACATCGAAGCTGAAGGCGTAGGCCTCCGGCAGCGCCATGGAGAATAGCTTGCGTGCCACCACGAACCCCCCTCCACCATGGAAATCGAAATCGAGCCGCAAGACCGACCCGGGCCGGCGCCGGTCTTCTCGGGCCACCTGCGAGATGTGTAACTCGGCGCGCCCCGAGGTCACGGCGATCCACCCCGCCACATCTTCGAAGCTGTCCAATACCACGCGCCTCATGGGCAGGAACACCGCACCGAGCCGTCACACTCACCGGGTACCGACCCAGCCGCGGTCGGCACCGACCACCAGGGCGTGAGAGCCCATCGAATAGGAAGCCGTTCCGCCAGCCGGTACGCCATCTGGAAGCCCTCGCCACTCCGCGAGCAGCGGTCAAGCAATCGGAAACTCGTTGCGGCCATGGTCATCGTTTCGTCAGGGTTGCTCTGGAGCACACCGTGGGTGCCCAAGCCTTCGGCAGCCGCACCCCTTGGTAAGGGTGTGTGCGGCAAGGATGCCGGACCCAAGTCGACAGCGACGTCTTCACGGCGTCCCTTGCCCCAACGGGTCGGTTGCCCCAAGGGCAAAGGTCATCAAGCTGCCGAAACGATGACCAACGCCCTCGTTGCCACAGACCGTCGGAGGTGTTGTGCGTTTCCTCGACTCGTATCAGGATACCTCTGCCACGGCCTTTCATCATCCCATTCGCGGCCGCCAATCATCGCCGATAAGCGATCTTAAGCACGTTGCAGCAGCTAGCGAAGTACGAGATACGGCGTTGGCGCCGCACGCAGTGTGTGTGGAGGGGTGGGAGCGCAAAGACGGCGAGCCACTGCGCAAGGCCGCCATGCCAAAGGCAGTCGTTCTCACCAGGCGCCTGTGAGGGGTTAGCGACCCACAGTTTTGGGGCACGGAGAAACCGGCGGTTTTCCATCCGGCACGAGGGTACCGCCTGAGGCTACCGAAGATGACCACCGGCAAGATTCCCTTTAATCGTGTGACGTGGCGGCGCTTCGTTCGCGAAGTCAAGCTTTTCGTGAGCTCCGAGGTCGGCGGCAAGGCGCGTTTCTTGATCGCCGCCCTGATGTCGCTCTTGTTGGCCATCAGCGCCTTAAACGTCATCAACAGCTACGTCGGGCGCGATTTCATGACCGCCATCGAGAGCCGCGACACCAAGCACTTCATGGTCATGGCCTTAGCCTACATTGCGGTGTTTGCCTCCTTGACGGTGACGGCGGTTATCTTCCGGTTCTCCGAAGAGCACCTCGGGCTGCTCTGGCGCGATTGGATGACCCGGCGCTTGGTCGACTTTTACCTCGAACCACCCACCTACTTTCGGTTGGGGGCCACGGGCGAGATCCCCAACCCCGACCAGCGCATTGCCGAAGATGTGCGCTCGTTCACCGTCACGACGTTGTCGTACGTCCTCATGCTGCTCAACGGCAGCTTCACCGCCATTGCGTTCTCCGTTGTACTGTGGTCCATCAGTCCGACACTGTTTCTCGTGGCGGTCGCCTATGCCAGCGCCGGCACCTTGCTGACCATCCACCTCGGACGCCCTCTGATCGGGCTCAATTACGACCAGCTCGACAAAGAAGCCGACTTCCGCTCCAGCCTGATTCACGTGCGCGAACACACCGAATCGATCGCGCTGTTGCACCGCGAGCGCCGCCTTAAGACCCAAGTCTTAGAGCACCTCGAGCAACTGGTAACCAATTTCCAGCGCATCATCGCCGTGAACCGCAATCTCGGGTTCTTCACCACCGGTTACAGCTGGATGATCCAGCTCATCCCCGCCCTGATCGTGGCGCCGCTATTCATCCGTGGCGAGGTCGAGTTCGGCGTCATCACCCAATCGGCAACGGCATTCGCAACCCTGCTGGGGGCATTCTCCCTGATCGTCACCCAATTCCAGTCAATTTCCGCGTTCGCGGCCGTCGTCGCCCGCCTCGACGGACTGTGGGACGAGATCCAAAAAGCCAAGGCGATGCCGTCCCCGATCTCAGTTTGTGAGAGCTGCGAGCAGGTGCAATATGAGAACTTGACACTCCGATCGCCGCGGGATGGCCGCATGTTGCTCGACAAGCTCTCGATCACCGTTGCCCGAGGGACGCGGACGCTAATCATAGCGCCCTCAGACACCGTAAGGGTGGCACTCTTCCGGGCAACGGCGGGGATTTGGGACAGCGGGGAGGGAAGAATCCTCCGCCCCGGAAACGATCAGATCCTCTTTCTCCCGGAGCGCCCCTACTCGCCGCCCTGCACCCTACGGGAGTTGCTGGTCCGCACCGGCCAACAACAAGCCGCTGCCGACGACGATATCATCGATACCCTGAAGCTGTTAGGCCTCGAGCGGGTGCCAGAGCGAGCCGGGGGCCTGGACGCGTCAAGAAACTGGGGCAATATCCTGTCTCTGGGGGAACAACAATTGCTGGCAGTGGCGCGCGTGTTGCTCGCCGCTCCGCAGTTTGTTTTCCTCGATCGCCTGGGTACCACCCTCGAACCCGAGCGGGTCGATGCCACTCTCAAGCGGTTCTGGGCAAGGTCCATCAGCTACCTCACCCTTGGCAACTCCGATGACGACCCCGCTGATTACGATGCGATCCTGGAGATCGCCACCGACGGATCCTGGCGTTGGAAACGGATCCCATCACTGACACTTGCCAGCGAGCCAGGCAACCCCCCACTTGCAGGCAAGAGCAAGGACGAAGAGAACCCCACCACAGCCGCCATGCGAGGAAGGTCCTAGCGGTCCGAGGCAGGAAGGGGGTGTTAGGGTGAGCGCGTCGCCCCTAGCATCGAAGTGCCGATGCGAGCTAGATTATGAGCAAGAGAGCGCCGCGCCTCATGACCACGGGCCAAGTGGTGGCGCCAGGGACTTCCGGCGGCATCTCCGCTGTCGGTATTTGGGCTTCCCTGATGGGCGGTGCGAGCATAGGCCTCGCAGCCGGCTGGTTGTTCCCTGATCTCGGCTGGCCAACCGCTCTCATACTCACTCGGCGCCGTTGTCGGGCTTTTCGCCACGGTGCAAGGCACCTACCGATGCCGTCACTGCCAAGACACTATCGAGGCGCCCGTTCACCGATGCGGCCGCAGAGCTCATCTGGTGAACGGCAGCAAATGGATCAACAATGACCTCGTCGACCTGCTCACCTCCGCCGCAGGCGGACTCGGGACCTTCGCATTGTGACGGGTGTTGGCCAGCTGAGCACTGGTGCGGCAGGTTACGCACGGGGGGTCGAAGTCCGCTGAACGCTGCCCTAGGCCGAGGCGCAAACGCGGAGCATGCTCGGATGCGTCGCCCGATATGCCGTGGTAGATTCGAGACAGTCGATCAGAGTGTCTATGGTGTCATTGGAACCATCCAGCAAAACATGAACTCAGAGGTTGTGAAAAAACCGTTGCGAGCGCCACGAGAGCCAGGCAGACGGCGCCAAGCCGAGAGACATATCAACTAGATAGGCGAGGAGCGAGCACCGCCCAACGCCGCTATCGTGTCGTGTAGCAGGTTTTTTCACAAGCTCTCAGGCTGCCAACCGCCCGGCGGCCAGCAAGGGTATCACCGCGATACCAGGTGTAGGACAGGTGTTAGGAAAGGAGCTGAAACCATGTCAGCCAAGGGCCCTCGCCCAATTCAATCGCTCGGCCGATTTCGGCTGCTGACCCCGTGCACTAGGCAAACCAATTAGCGCAGGTCGTGTTGGCCACCGATCAGCGTCCCCAAGATTCCACCGACCCACGAGACAAAGGTCCCCCAGGGCCGGCACCGTGGTCCCTGCTGGCGCTCCTATTCGTGATGTTGTTGCTTTATCTGCAGTGGGCCGGGCACGTTGCCCAAGACCCGGCACCTCAGGAAGTCGCCTACAGCGAGTTTAAGGCCCTGATCAAGAGCGACCAGATCATCGCCGTGACGCTGCGCGGAGACATTGTCGAAGGGATTTTGAGCAGACCCACTGCCCTAGTGCCAGACGGTCAACCCCGAGAGCACATCCGAAGCCGGCGACCGCCCATCGCCGACGATGAGCTGTTACCGTTGCTGGAACACCACAACGTGACCATCGACGTCAAAGCACCTCCCACCGAGGGGGGCTGGCTCCGTGTGTTGGGAGCCTTCCTGCCATGGATCATTTTGCTGGCGTTTTATTTTTGGTTCATGCGGCGTATCGCAGCCGGTGGCGTCGGTCGGATAGGCGATCTCGGCAAGTTCTTGAAACCTCCGAGCACGGCACCTGCCAAACCGCCCAAAGTCAGCTTCGACGACGTGGCTGGACAGGACAATGCCAAGCGAGAAGTCGCCGAGCTAGTGGATTACCTACGCAACCCGCAACGCTACACCCGAATCGGGGCCGAGGTGCCCCACGGTGTCCTGCTCATGGGACCACCGGGCACCGGCAAAACCCTGCTGGCAAGAGCTTTGGCAGGCGAAGCGGGAGTCCCGTTCTTCTCCATTTCGGCTTCAGAATTCATCGAGATGTTCGTAGGGGTCGGTGCCTCTCGGGTGCGAGAGCTCTTCCGGCAAGCCAAGAGTCAGGCACCGAGCATCCTTTTCATCGATGAGCTCGACAGCGTTGGCCGAGTACGCGGCGCAGGCTTGGGTGGCGGTCACGATGAGCGCGAACAGACCCTGAATCAAATCTTGGCAGAGATGGATGGCTTTGCGGGTCACGAGGCCGTTATCGTGTTGGCTGCCACCAACCGCCCCGATGTCCTCGATCCGGCGCTACTGCGTCCGGGGCGCTTCGATCGGCATGTGTCGTTGGATTTGCCCGACCGGAAGGCGAGGCGAGCGATCCTGCAGGTGCACATCAAGCGCGTCCCCCTTGCAGAGGATACGGATCTGGACCAGATCGCCGCCGGCACCCCGGGCTTTTCAGGTGCCGATCTCAAGAACCTGGTCAATGAAGCGGCGATGCGGGCAGCACGGGAACGGCGCGATACCGTCACGATGGAAGACTTCGATGAGATGCGAGACCGAATCCTACTGGGCGTGCAACGCAGCCTCGCCCTGCAACCTCAGCAGCGACACCGCCTCGCCGTACACGAGGCCGGCCACACGGTGGTGGCGTACTTTCTGGCGAACACCGATCCCCTCTACAAGGTCACCATCATTCCCCGAGGACAAAGCCTCGGCGCCACACAACAGCTTCCCACCGAAGAGCGTCAGACGCTACCCGAGGAGTATCTGCATGACCGCCTTGCGGTCACACTCGGCGGACGCATCGCGGAGCGCGTGCTGCTCGGCAGTGTGAGCTCAGGCGCCGATGACGATATCCGGCAGGCGACCGCTTTGGCACGGGCCATGGTCACCCGGTGGGGAATGTCCAGCCGCATCGGCCCCGTTGATCTGCGGGAAAGCGACGAGCACCCCTTTCTGGGCCGTGAAATCGCCCAGCCACGCCGACATAGCGAGACATCGGCCAAAGCAGTCGATGAGGCGGTACGCGAGCTACTGCAGCAAGCCGAAGCGCGAGCCGAGGAGGTCATCATTGGCCAACGTGCCCGTTTAGAGACCCTCATCGCTGCGCTCGAAGAGCATGAGACCCTGAGCGCCGAAGAGATCGCTGATCGGCTTGGCCCCCTTGGTCAACCGCGACAACCCACTGGGGGAGACTAGCCTAGCCGCCTGCCATGACGCCATCGCAGCGAGCCACCCGCCGCAAGAAATCCTCCGGGGGCACGGTGCCTTCATAACCCACCGAAACCGAACCCCACTTGACGGCGGTTTCCAAGGCAACCTCCATACTCAAGCCGGCGGCCAATCCATGCACGAGGCCCGCTGCAAACACGTCGCCAGCACCCGTGGTGTCGATCGCCTCAACCCGCGGCGCCTTGACTTCAATTCGTCTTTCAGCGCTATAGGCGATGGCCCCCTCGGGACCATAGGTCAGCACCATCCATTCGAGCCCACTCCCCGCCACGCGCCAACCGGCAGCGAAAGGCGCGGCCAATGTCGCTTCATCCAAGTCGAAAGCGGACCCCACCAGCACCTGGGCGGGCCGAAAATCCGCCTTCAATGGCGGCACATGAGCCACCACCGTGCCGATCTCGATGCGCCGCGCGAGCACCGCAGTGAGGGCAGGATCGGCGCTGCGAACATAGCAACAGGCGGCCGGAAGCTCTGCCAGCCCATCGGGGAGTGCGAGCGCTGCGCGCGCCAGATTGATCACGGTCCGCTCACCGCCAGTCTCCAGCAAAATGAGTGAGCGCGTGGTCGCTGTGGCGCGGCGGTCGACGAGATGAACGTCGACCCCCAATCTGTCCAGCGCTGCCACCAGCTCGGCGCCCTGCTCATCGGCCGCCACGGCGCTGATCACCCGAACGATGTCCTGGCCTCTCGCCAAGGCCAGTGCGGTATTGGCCGCACCGCCCCCCACACGCCTACCGATCCATCGCCCCTCATTGTGAGAGCCTGCCCGCAGCGGCTTATCCAAGCGCACCACATCGTCCCACGCAATGGAACCGATGATGAGAATCGTGGCCACTCGAGTCTGATCCTCCTCTTGGCGCCATCATCCATGGAGACGCTGACGAGCGGTCATCGGCCCTACGGCGCGGAACGATGAGCAGCGCTCGATTAGCTTCATCTCGGCATTCGTTGCCGCGAGCGGGCGAACCCTGGGCGGTACACCCCGTGGTCCCACAGGGCCGCTGCAACGGCCCTATGGGACCCAAGCGCTGGAGCGATTATTCCACCTTGATGCGCTGACGCTTAGCGGGCTCCACTTTCGGCAGCACCAACTCCATGACCCCATCCTTGAAGGTTGCCTTCGACTGATCGCCTTGCACCGCACACGGTAGCGGCACCGTGCGCGAGAACACGCCTCGCGACAACTCCTTGCGGTAGTAATCGCCCTTCTCCTCGGCCTCTTCGTGGCTGCTCGTGGCCCGGATGGTCACCCGGTCGCCGGTGATGGAGACATCCAGATCTTCCTTCTTAACGCCAGGGAGTTCGGCGCGGATCACAACATCTGCGTCACGGTCGACGACATCCACCCGCGGCACCTCACCCTCGGCAGCGCCCAGGGCATGCCAGGGCGCCCAACCGCGTTGCCAGGGCCGCATCCAGCCTCGATGGAAAGCCTGCTCGATGGCTTGTTCCATCATTCGGTCCATTTCTTCGAAGGGGGTCGGCAAACGCCCCCAACGCCCTCGGTGAGGCATCAACCCTTCGAAGTACCGCTCCATGCGGTCCACCATTTGCTCCATCTCCTCACGGGGCACCAATGAACGCTTGCCCTTGCTCTCCTCTGCCATGGCGATACCTCCGTTTGATGTTTTGGCCTAGCAGACGTGACGCGCACATAGCGCACGGTTACGGTGTCTAACGATATCTCCGCTGCCATCGTAAGTCATTGATCAGGGTCAACCAAAAGGCCCAGCTATGGCGACCCCGGGTACCTGCTCATGCGGTACTGGGTTGGATTCAGAACACTTCACCAGGGTATCTCAGTCCCGTTGTAACGCACAAACCGCCCCGTATCCGCGAGGCTGAACTGCTCCACTCGAAGCCGCATAGCCGCGACACTATCAGATGCCGTCAATGGAGCCGACGTGCCTCCCATGCGTGTCTGTACCCAACCGGGATGGAGCAACAGCACCCCGATCCCCCTCGGCTTGAGCTCCAAGGAGAGACCCTTCATGGCGGCATTGAGGGCGGCCTTGCTCGACCGATAATAGTAGCTGCCTGGACCCTCGATCTCGGCGATACTGCCCATGTGGCTCGTGATGGCGACCATCAAGCGCCGACGGCTTCTTGCCACCTGCTCGACAAAGGCCTCACAGACCCGCAAGGCGGCGATAGTGTTGACTTGCAAGGTGGTTTCCCAGTCCCTATAACGCAGCGAACCCAACGCATCGGGAAGCCACTTCTCGAAGTACACTCCCGCGTTATTGATTAACACGTCGATCGCTTCACGTTCCAGCAGCATGGCGAGCGCCTGGACTTGTTCCTGTTGCGTCACATCCAGCCGATGCACGGTCACCCCTGGCTGAGACTTCGCCAGTGCTTTGAGATCGCCGGCTTCGGCGGGGTGACGACACGTTGCGTGGACCCGCCACCCTGCCGCAGCGAGCTGCCGCACCCACTCCAGCCCAAGGCCTCGGCTACTACCGGTGATCAAAACCGTGTCCGTCACAATCACCTCCTAAACGCTCACCCTAAGGCGTCTATTTTTACCGTATTGCCGAAGCTGTTTGTAGCCCCATCCCCCGCTGCGTTACGGGGCACTAAACGTCGACCACACGATAAGGGGCACCCGCATTTCCGCCTCGCTGACACCACCGTGAGCCCCAATCAGCACTTCACGGCGCTCGCCTGGCAGCCAGTCTTTTATCCCGTAGTGGCCTTTCATAACAAGCGTATAGTCTCCCACCCGGCTACGCAGCCGGAGGTTTGCCGGCCCTAGACCGAAATAGCCCTGGTCGACCAATTGGCGGCTCTTGAACAGCGTGGCGTACGGCGCTAGCGTCGTCTCAACGTAGTGTTCGAAAGCACGGTCTTGACCCGGCTTCACGTAGCAGTACGCGACCCTTCGATCGCCACACAGCGGCAATGCCAAGGTGTCTGCCAACAACCGATGATCGTCGAGACGCAAGAGCTGTTCAGTCCGGCAATCGACCATTCCATGGTCCGCCGTCGCGATAACCGCCGTTTGGCTGCCTGCAAGGGTATGCAAGAACTTCTCGAAGGCCCCATCCAGCATGGCAAAGTGAGTGCTCACGGCTCGGCTGGCCACCCCCTGGGTATGGCCGAGATGATCCAGCTCCGGCCAATAGGCGTAAATGTACTTGCGACCCGTCGATTCGCGAATGATGTCCGTGATCGTATGAAAGCACTGGTTCAGGGATCGATAGGGGCGCACCGTGGCACTGCCGCGGTAGGCGGAATTGAAAGGTGAGTAGGCAATTCGCTCGGGCACTACGATATAGCAGCGCGCGTCGATTCGATCGAACACCGGCCTGGGGTCTAAGATCGCCACCGCATCGATCCTACCCAAAGCCCTCCGGGGACCGCTCGGCCTGGGCTCCAGCGGCAGGACAGCCATCACTCGCCCCACCTCCTCGAAATACACGAACCAGCCCGTCAGCCCATGTTGCTGTGGTGCGTTCCCGCTCAAAAAGGCCGTTACGGCGCTGGCGGTGGTGGGCGGAAACACTGAAGTGATGCAGGCGCGCAAGTGTCGAAGCAATGTCGTGCCCACACCCTGGGTCTGCAAATAGTCACACCCCAGACCATCGACCACCAGCAACACGATGTTCTCGGCTTGGTGCAATATCCCGTCGTTGAGTTTGGCAAGCGGCGGATAAGGAGGATTCTGGCCTCCGAAAGCCCCGATGATGGAGCTCATCAGATTCACGATGCTACCACCGCGGTAGTCAGGCAAAACCATCGGCGAAGTTGTCATGACGTTTTTCCTTGCCATCCATGTTGCAGCGGTCCTTACCCATCGGGCCCCGGGCGCCTTGGCGTTGGGCCTGTAGGCCAAGACTTCTTCCCAACCTCTAAATGCCGGGCACACTGCCAAAATGGTCCGCAGCATCCCCCTCCCGATCCGATGCACCAATAGGATGCGCCGTAAGCATGGAGCGCCCTCTTTGGAAGCAGTTTAAGTGCATCCCACCCTTTCTTGACACCAATCCGTCACACCTAGCTAGGCTTCTAACAAAGCCTTAAAGCGCTTGGCACATTAAGTGCTCAGCCGCTATCCGCGGTCCGTCGCCTCCTACCGTCGGAAACCGCGCAGCCTAGGGCGCTTCTCCGAACGCGGCCGCCAGCCACACGCGCTGTTCCTCGTCGCTGTACATTTCCGGGGCGTTTTAGGCGACGACAGTGTTTTTCATGCCGCGGAGGGCGATCCATGAAATTAGTGACAGCCATCGTTAAGCCGTTCAAGTTGGACGACGTGAGGGAAGCGTTATTCGAGATCGGCGTACAAGGAATGACGGTAACCGAAGTGAAGGGTTTTGGAAGGCAAAAAGGGCACACGGAGCTCTACCGGGGCGCCGAATATGTGGTGGATTTCCTGCCCAAGGTGAAAGTGGAGTTGGCGATCAAAACCGAAATGCTTGATCAGGTACTAGAAGCCATCCGACAGTCGGCGCAAACAGGCAAAATCGGTGACGGCAAGATCTTTGTTTACGACCTGGAGAGAGTGATCCGAATTCGCACCGGCGAGACGGACGCTGAAGCCCTGTAGCTCTCGCTGGCCAGCAGTACGATCCGAACAGGAGAAAAACAACCATGCGATATCTCACTTTCAGTCCGGCTTCAAAGCTCTTCATTATTCTACTCATTGCCCTTGGCTCCCCCTCCTTCGCCGCCGCCGACGAGGGCCTGAACGCGGGGGACACGGCGTGGATGTTGACAGCGACGGCGTTGGTGCTGTTCATGACCATTCCGGGGCTGTCGCTGTTTTACGCCGGCATGGTGCGCAGCAAGAACGTACTGTCCGTGATGATGCAGTGTTTTGCCATCACAGCACTGATAACGGTGCTGTGGGCACTGTACGGCTATAGCATCGCTTTCGGCGGTGAGGGGCCCTTGTGGGGCGGATTGGACAAGGTGTTTCTGCGCGGCGTGGGCGTCGACAGTCTGAGCGGCACCATCCCCGAGACCGTGTTCATAATCTTTCAACTAACCTTCGCCATCATCACTCCAGCACTCATCGTGGGAGCGTTTGCCGAGCGCATGAAGTTCTCCGCGTTGCTGTGGTTCATGGGACTCTGGTTCACGGTGGTCTATGCCCCGGTAGCCCACTGGGTGTGGGGCGACGGCGGTTGGCTCGGTGATAAGGGAATCTTGGACTTCGCCGGTGGTACCGTCGTCCACATCAACGCCGGCATTGCGGGTCTGGTGGCCGCCTTGGTGCTCGGCAAGCGCAAGGGATTCCCGGGCACCCCGATGCCACCGCATAACCTGACCCTGACCGTAGTCGGTGCATCGATGCTGTGGGTGGGCTGGTTTGGGTTCAATGCGGGCAGTGAGCTGGCCGCCAATAACACTGCCGGCATGGCCATGGCGGTCACCCAGATCGCTACCGCGGCAGCGGCTTTGGGCTGGATGTTCAGTGAGTGGAGCGCCCACGGCAAACCGAGCGCCCTCGGCATCGCCTCGGGGGCAGTGGCGGGGCTGGTGGCCATCACACCGGCTTCCGGGACGGCTGGCCCCATGGGCGCGCTCATCATCGGCGCCGCCTCAGGCGTCGGTTGTTTCCTCGCTTCGACCAAAATCAAGCGAGCCCTCGGTTACGATGATTCCCTTGACGTCTTCGGGGTGCATGCCGTGGGAGGCATCATCGGGGCGCTCCTGACAGGGGTATTCTGTGCGCCTCAGTTCGGAGGCGCCGGATTCGGTGATGGCATCACCAGCATCGGCTCGCAGGTGAGCGTCCAGCTCCTCGGAGTCGGCGCTACGCTGGTCTACAGTGCCCTCATCAGCTTGGTGCTCCTCAAGCTCTTGGACGTCGTCATCGGCCTGCGCGTCAGCGATGAGCAAGAAACCGAGGGGCTAGACCTCACCCTGCACGACGAACGGGGCTACAGCCTATAGAGCTCTCACTCTCCCACCCTCCTGCGGGCGCTTCGGCGCCCGTTTTTTTGCCCGATGAGCGTCTTATCACCTTGAGCTATGGGAACCCCACGAGTCCAGTTCGATATCGCCTTTGCTTGGTGCGAAGCGATGTTGTCCTAGCACCACAGTGGTGCATGGTGTGTCATATCTGTCCGAGCAAGTCATTTAAGCCTTTATTTTTACAAGTTGTATTGGAGACTGGCACAGGGTGTGCTTTTGGATACAGAGACACTGGCCCGATTTTTTTGTAGATCACAAGAAACAGGAGCAAGACCCATGAGCGCATTGTCAAGATCTCTGCTGGTGATGACATTGATGCCTGGTGCTGCCGTGGCGCAGCAAGAGGCACCCTTCTCGATCAGTGCCAACGTAGCGATTACCACCGACTATACCTTCCGCGGGATCTCTCAAACCAATGGGGAGCCCGCGATTCAGGGGGGCTTCGATGGCAGCTATTCGTTGAATACCGTGGACCTCTACGCCGGCGTATGGGCCTCCAATGTCAACTTCGGAGATGGGGATGAGGCTCAGGCGGAGTTCGACTTCTATGGTGGTTTCACCGGGACATTTCCGGTCGGCGAAGGCGTAACCTGGGATGCCGGTGTCATCTATTTCGCTTATCCCGGCGCCTCCAGCTCCCTTAACTACGATTTCATAGAAGGCTACATCGGCCTCGGTTACACCTTCAGCAAGGCAGCGCTGCAGCCTGAGTTCGGTGTCAAGGTGTCCTACACGGACGACTACTTCGCGGGCTCTGGAGAGGGGATCTATGTCGACAGTAAGGGAAACCTCTCGCTGCCTTACGGTCTAGGCCTAGGCCTTCATCTCGGCTACCAGAGCATTGAAGACAACGATGCCTTCGGCACACCGAGTTATTGGGAGTGGAGCATCGCGGTTTCCAAGGAAGTGCTCGGACTGGATCTCTCCCTGGGCTATGTGGACACCAACCTGAGCAAGGATGAATGCTTCGGGGGTACGTCACTGTGCGAGGCCACCGCCATATTCACCGCCTCGAAGTCCTTCTGAACGGTCAACAACCCTGTTGCCCTATGGCCCACGCCAGTCGATGCGGCTGACGGGGCAAGGAAGCCCCCCTCGGCCGCTCCCGTTTAGGCATCCGGACAGGAAAGGGCAGTGGGCAAGCCTTCGATCGACCCGTTACGGGATCGGCCAAAGCATCCAAGCGCCGGCGCCGCGAGGCGGATAGCGGCCCGACAATGCGCCGATGTCGAAGCGCGGCTGCCTGTCACCCTGGCCAAAACAACTCCCGGAATGCAGCAACTCAACGGATGGCCCTCGGATCATCAATAATCACTTCTTAGCAGTTCGCAACTGTGGCTCGTGAGTTCTCGCAAATAGGCACAAAAATCGTCCTTCAGCTCCCGGTGCTTGGCAGCGTAAGCGACCGTCGCCTTGAGGTAACCGAGCTTACTCCCGCAATCGTAGCGGTGCCCGCTAAATTGCAGCGCCAGCACCTGTTCGTTGGCCAGTAAATTGGCAATCGCGTCCGTCAGCTGGATCTCGCCACCCGCACCACGGCGCGTGCGTTCCAAGAGCTGGAACACCGTAGGCGTCAGGATATAGCGTCCCACGACACCGAGATTGGACGGCGCGATGCCCGGGGCCGGCTTTTCCACGATCTCCTCCACCTGCCCTAGCCGTTCCGAAACCGGGGTCACGCTGACCACGCCGTATTGGTCAGTCTCCATGGGCGCCACGGGCTGCACCGCAAGCACGCTGCAGCGGTGGCGCTCATACACTTCCACCATCTGCGCCGTGCATCCGCTGCCTTCGCCATCGATAAGATCATCGGCCAACAGAACCGCGAAGGGTTCATCCCCAACCACCGCTTTCGCACACAACACCGCATGCCCCAAGCCCAAGGGTTCAGGCTGGCGGATATACACACAGCACACCTGGGGCGGAAGAATATCCCGCACTTGGGCCAAGAGCTTGTACTTGCCCCTCGCCTCGAGCTCCGATTCGAGCTCACGCGCCTTGTCGAAATGGTCTTCAATGGCACGTTTGGCCTGGCCGGTTATGAAAATAAGCTCCGTGATTCCGGCAGCCACCGCCTCTTCAGCCGCATACTGTATGAGCGGCTTATCCACAATCGGTAGCATCTCTTTCGGATTGGCCTTGGTGGCCGGCAGGAAGCGGGTCCCCAAACCGGCCACTGGGAAAACGGCTTTACGAATCGGTGCAGTCATCGTTTCATTGTCTCTAGTCGAATCTCATTACTCCGGTCGTGCATCGGGGCCGCACTCCACTGCGAAATGGCTTGCTCCAACACCGAGCCGATGGTGCGCTCATCGTCGCTCTTACAGACTCCCTCGAGCGCCGTAAGCCATACGCCGCCACTTGCCGCAACAGAGCCTCACCGAGTTCCAGGACCGGCCCCCCGGATGTCGCCATCATGCTGGGCCGGCCATCGTCCACGAACGCCGCCGAGTGGTAACCCTGCTCCGGGGCATGCAGCAACTCTCGGACCAACATTTCGTGCGCCTGGCCTGCAACGACTCTCAGCACACTCTACGCGAGGGCGGTTATGTTATGACCATGAGATCGCTCAGGAGGACGAACGTTAGGGTTCCTGGGAGGCAATGCCAGGATAACGTGGGCATGCCCCTTTCAGGTCCCCCTGAAGCGAGCGCAACAGTCTTCAGGAATAGACAGAGGATACAGATCAAGTTCCCAAACTACTTTAACTGATCCGACTTATTCGATGAAATATCTAATAACCGACCACAATCGGTACCGGCGAACCGAGCCGCGGGCCAGCCAGGCTACCCGCCACCCCCTGTCCTGGAGTTCTCGAAAACACCTTATCAATAAACCGACTGCCGGACAAGTCACTTAAGATACATACCCCAATTTCTTTACAACACTGTTGAACCATTACAACGTTTCCGTCAAGAACGAGTCAATGCATGCCAGAGCCGTTCGGCTTCCGATGGCTTGGGCGCCGCCCGGGTGCTCCACGGCAACCCTGACGAAACGCTGACCATGGGCTTCCGCTTGGTCTGGATTATCGGTGGGCTGAGGAACCTCCGTGCGGGTGTGACACCAGCCGCACCGCGTCCCTGATTCGCCGTCGCTGCAAGGTTTTCGTACCGATTCGATCCATCTGTGTGATCAAGATCCCAATCAGGATAAACGCTAGGGCATAGAGATAATTCGGTTGCAGCGGTTCGTCGAGAAACAGCACCCCGATGGTCATGGCCCAGAGCGGGATCAGGTAATTGAGTTGGGACACAAACGCAGGACCTGCCCTGCTGATAAGTCGGAAATAGATGACAGCCGCAATGGCAGTGGAAAAGATTCCGAGAGCTACGACGGCGAGCAGCTGCGCGCCACTCGCCTCGGCCGGAGAATGGACATGGCCGCTCGGGAGAACGACCGGGAGCATGAGAAGGGTTGCGATCACGGTGGTCGCCGCGGCCGTCGATAAGGCGCTGCCGACCGGGCGTAACCGCGCCAAGATCGCCGAGATGGCATAGCACACCGCCCCTCCCAAGACGGCTAGCATTGGCAACAGCTGGCTGTCACCGCTTGCCAACCCTAACAGAGCATCCGGACCCATCAGTACGGCGACGCCGATAAACCCGAGCAGAAAGCCCCCAACGCGGTGTGGCGTTATGCTCTCGCCAGGCACCAGGTAATGGGCCAGACCCAGTGTCACCAGCGGCATGACGGCCATGAGTATTCCGGCCAGCCCACTGTCAATGTAGCTCTGCCCCCAGCTTATCAGGGAGAACGGCAGGGCATTACCGAAAAACGCGATGGGAAGGCAGAAAAGCCAAAAGCGACCCTCCGCCGGCAACCGGCGTAGCACAGCGGCGGCAATGACCAGTAACAGTACGGCAGCGATAGCCAGGCGTCCGGCAGCAACCACGGTCGGCGGCAGGCCACCCACGGCAATCTTGGTCAACACGAAAGCGGAGCCCCACATGACCATCAGGGCCAGCAGCATGATCCAGTCGAGTGTGCGGTGGGCCGGCCTCACGCCAGTACCAGCATCCATGCCGCATCGAGCCCCAAGTGGGCGCGGATCACGACCCCGATCCTGCTAAGCATGGAATCTCAGGTGTCCTCATGGTCCTCTTACACCTTTGCCGGGTCTCGTTATGGTGCGCCGTTCGCCAAGCTTTCGGTCCCCTTGCAAGGCTTTTTCACCACCTCTCCGGGTAGCATGCCCTACCCTCCATCACGAACCATTCACTACACATCTCGCTTTCACTTGTGATAGCCTAACAGATGTACTATCTTTGTCAATTATATTAACTGTACAACACGGCTCGCCTCGGGCCTAATGGCATTGCGGATTGGGTCTCGCCCCATTCAGTGGATAACACAGCGGCCAAAAGGCTAAAAACGGGCCCCCTCGCCGAAACCCCAAGGTGGCGACAGAAGAAGCACCGGCCACGATGTGGAGTACAGCATACGGGCCTCTCGCGCGTCCACACGGGCGGCAAAGTTCAGGCACCAAAACGATCACGAACGATCGGCGTGACCGCAATGACGGGCCCCAATCAAGAGGAGACTTCCCATGGGCAAAACCTACATACTCGTCGGCGCCACTTCCGGTATTGGGCGACAGGTGGCCACTCGGCTCGTCAACCAAGATGCCACCGTACACGCCCTAAGCCGGCACGCGGATAAAGCGCAAGGGCTGCCCGGTGTCGTCGTGCACGCTCATTGCGACGTGTCGCTCGAAACGCCAGCGTTTCCCGAGATCGATGGGCCCGTCGACGGCCTTGCCTATTTTCCCGGCACCATAACGTTGCGCCCCTTTCACCTACTACGCCGTCGAGACTTCCTGCACGATCTCGAGCTCAATTATCTCGGCTCGGTAACAACCCTGCAGCACTACCTTCCGCAACTCAAGAGCGCCCCCAGTGCCTCCGTGGTCCTGATGAGCACGGTCGCCGTCCAGACCGGAATCCCCTTCCATGCCTCCATCGCTGGAGCGAAAGGCGCCATCGAGGGCCTGACCCGCGCCCTAGCGGCGGAGCTTGCGCCCCGCATACGGGTCAATGCCGTGGCACCCTCCTTAACCGATACCCCCCTCGCCCAATCGTTGCTCAACCAACCCGCCAAACGGCAAGCGGCAGCCAGCCGCCACCCCCTGCAACGCGTCGGTCAGGCCGATGACATCGCCGCTGCCGTGCACTTCTTGCTGACGGACCAATCCAGCTGGATCACCGGTCAGGTGCTAGCCGTGGACGGAGGCCTGTCACGGATCAGAATGCTGAACTGATGCGACGTGCGTTTGCGGTGACCAGCTGTTGGCCTCTCGACCGCCGCTGCCTATCGACTGGCGAAAAAAGCGACGACGACCAACATGATCACGGTTGCAATGGTCGGATCCATCGATCTTTCTTCCCTTTCCTTGAATCGCCGCTCGCCCCCTACGCGCGCCAAGCGGCCCGTTCTGGTCGAACGATACAGCGTCGGTCTCGATCGTCAGTTTCATGCCCTCTGCCCATGGGCAGCCCGAAGACTTGGGGGCCGATGAGACGCTGCGAAGAGCAACCCTGACGAAACAGTCAGCCTGGTCAAAAATACCGTTTGCAGCGGGAAAAGATGTGAACGACTGATCGTGTTTTTGGTGAAAAATACCCAACCCTAAGCGGTCCCCGTACTCGACAAGTAGGGACTCGGCTTACCGTAGGCGAGCACCAGCGCCTGGCGCTTGGCTCGGGTCACCGCCACATACACCAGTGCGCGCTCCTCGATGTCGGCCTGTTGTTGCTCCACCGCATCGCCCTTCGCTGCCAGAACGTGCGCAAGCGGGACCAGGCGCTCGTTCACGCTCGCCAGGATGACGGTGTCGAACTCCAGGCCCTTGACACGGTGCATCGTCGCCAAACGCACGCCATCCTGGCGGCTACGGTCCGGCTCTTTCGGGTTGATGCGACTCACCGGAATGTCGGCGCGAACAAGATTCTGTTCGATCCCGTCGAGCTCGCTATTGGTGCGCGCCACGACGCAGATATGGCTCAGTGCCGTGCCGCTGTCTCGCTCAGACAACAGGAACTGGCGCAGGAACTCGGCTTGCTCGCCCTGATCCCTGAACACTCGGACCTGCGGTGGGTCGCCCCGAGTGAGCGACTTGTAAACGTCGTTGGAATCACGACCGCCGTCCAGGTCGTCGATGGGTTTCCCTTCTAGCAACCCGACCGCCCAGCGACGGATCTCCTCTGTGGTGCGGTAGTTGATCCGCAGCTTTTGCGACCGCCCCCGTATGTTGATGCCGCATTGGCTGAGCACCACCTTGTTGCGGCCGTAGATACGCTGATGCCCGTCGCCGACAATGAAGAGATCATTTGCCCCTTCCGGTACCATGGCCCGTAGCAGACGAAAGGCCTGCGGCCCCATGTCTTGCGCCTCGTCCACCACCACGGCCGCATAGGGCGCGGGCAGCGCTTCGTGTTGAAGCAGCGCGGCCGCGTCCCCGTACGCATCGCTGATCTCCCGGCGCCCTGCCAGGGCTAACTGGTTCCGGTACTCCTCGAGTACCGGCCAGATGGCCACCCGTTGCGCTCGATTGAGACGGGTGCCACGCCCGAGCCGCGACGCCCGCATAAATTGCTCGCTCTTCTCGATTCCCTGGGGCTGCACTACGCGTTCCCATTCCTCTCGGTAGAAGACGTCGGGCAGGTCGGGAGTGCTTGGTTTGAGATCGAGCGCCCTTTGCCAGTAGGGTTCCGTGTCCTCCCCGAAGGCGAGCTGATAGGCATACTTGCGCTTGCGCAGGAAGCGGACCACCCAGCTATCCAGATTCGTGACCTCGAGGCGGGCCATCTGGGCGGGGGAACAGATGGCACTCACATTCTGCTCGATGTCGGTGGCCAAATTCTTGGTAAAGGTCGTGAACAGGATCTTGCCGGCGTCCGTCGGCAGATTCTCCGCAAGCCACTTGGCTCGGTGCATGGCCACCACGGTCTTGCCGGTCCCCGCCCCGCCCAGCACACGCACGGGACCCTTCTTCGCCCCCTCCACCAGGCGCCGCTGGGAGGGATGGAGGAACACGCGCCATTTCTCCAGCGGCGCGTTCAGCATCGACGCCAGCTCGAATTCGTCTTCGACCACGACGAACCGGCTCCGGGTTTCGGCCTTCTCCAGGGCCTTGGAAAAGTCCTCGACATCCACCGTGGCCGCGGGCGGTGGCTCACGCTCCGCCAGGATGTCCGCGAGCCGGGTGCCCGCCATGTAGAGAAAGAGGCCTTCGTAGACCTCCACCGGCAGCCGATGCTGAATTGAATCGAGCTCGAACTCTGAGTGCACCGAGCGCACCAGGCCGAGAAGGGGTTCGGGCACACCGAGGAGAAGTAAATCGTCGTCCGTCAACTCGGCATAGGCGCCTGGCACCACTGTCTCATGGGCCGGAACCGCCGCGGGCTTCCAGTCGCCCTGTTCGACCTCGTAGACTTGGATTGCGCCGGTCGCCGCATTGATGTCGCACTGGTGCTTCGCCGCCCAGGCGTAGGCCTCGTCGTGCTTGTCGACCCAGAGCAGCATGTAGACCTCGCCCCGCTCGGGCTTTAGCACGATACCGCGATAGGCTTGGTCGATGCGCACCGAGCGCATGTTGGGATCCCGTGCGGTCTGGATTCTCTCGTAATTGATCCCCGGCGACGTCGGATTGCGCTGGAAGTTGGTCAAGAAGCGGGCGACCTTGCCCTGCTGCGCCTGGGGAAGCCGGCCAAAGGCCGAGAAAAAGTCCGCTGAAATGGCAACCTTTACCTGCTGTGGCATCATTTCACTCCTTTGACGTCCCTATCTTGGAGCACACCCTCGACCCACTGGCCGGACGCGTCGAGCCCCAGCACCGTCCATCCGGCGGCTATCCACACCGAGGTGAGCGCCTGCGGCTCAACGACCGCGATGCGCTGCACTGGCCACGCGAGCTCAGCCTCCGCGATGACCGTCCCATCGGCGTCCGCCAGCTCGAAGCCGACTTCGGGCAGGGCAACACCCGCCTGCACTAAGCGACGCAAATGAGGCGCCACGCCCGGGGCCACGAGTTCGATTAGCTCGGCCAGCTCTGGCTCACCTGGCACCGCGGCAGCGGGCTCTTCCTGCTCCCCGGCCACAGCGGCCTTCGCGTACCGCCACGGGATCCCCTCGTACATCGCTGCCGCCGCCCCCTGGGAGGTGGCGAGCTCCACGGCCGGCAGGAACTGCAGCACGTTATACAGCCGGTGGAAACCCTGCCAAGCGGCCTTGAAGGCTTCCGTATCGCCGTTCCCGGGCGTCTCCAGACGCAAGCTCACGAACAGGCGCTCCGGCGCTATTTTGGCAATGGCATCCATCGGCAGGTAACAGCGCACTGTCAGAGGGTCTGCGACGTCGCCATAACCCAGACCCCCATACGCCCGGTCGTCCTGCTGCTCCTCGAGGAGCTCGCGAAACGCCGTGCTGCACTCGCTCTGCAGATATCGCCGGAAGTCGTCGGCAAGCGCCTCGGAGCGCATGCGTGCCTGGTTGAACCAGCCCAGGGCGCGAACCATCGCTACCCCCCGCCACCGCTCCCGAGATGGCTTCTCCAGGTAGCGCAGGAACTGCTCCAGCGGCGGCTTCACGGCCAGGTGCATCATCTCTGCCACCCCCAAAGCGCGGCCGAATCGCTCCTGCAGCGGTTGCATCTCGGCATGCAAGCCCTCCATGAACGGATTGCGTATCTCGCCGGTGGCGAACTGCGGATTCACATCCTGCCAGGTGAGCGTCCACTGCCGGTACTTCCCGCTCTGCACGATCGCGAGGCGCTTCAAGGTGTCGTCCGTGACCTTGTCCTTGTGGTACTGAAAGCCGTCCAGGAACACCGCGATCGGTGTAAAGTCTTCTCCACTGCGGGCTTGCCGGATCAGGAAATCCGGGCAGCTCGCGACGGCGACCCCCGACGTTGGCCCCAGAGGAACTTGCGGTTCGACGGTGTACAGATGATCGCCCGCCTTCAATATGTAGCCCGGCTTGCCGTTCACCACGTGCTGATGCACGTGGACCTTTTGCCCCTCCAACTGCCGACGGTGGATGGCCGCGATGAACTGCGCCTCCAGCTCGCTTCCCAACACCGGATTCACCCAGACGTCGCCGACCGTTGCGGTGGTCTCCAGTTGGTCCTCGCGGGCCAGGATGTCACTCAGGAGCTCGACCGCGGTGTCGCGAGAGGTGGTCTCCATGCCGTAGCTGTTGCGGTAGGCGTACAGGCACCCATAGCACCCATCTTGGGCCGGGTCGGCGTTGCAGGGGCATCCCGCCATGACGTCGCGTGCCTTACGCAACACCCCCATTAGCCGCTTGCCGCGTTCGGTGAGATCCTGAAGGTAGCCGGTGCCGCCCGGCACCGTGTCATAGAGCAGCAGGAAGCGCTTGCGTCCCCCTCCCCCCGGCAGCGGCTCCTCGCACGAGGTCATGCGCAAATGGTCCACCTGGCCGCCAAATTCCTGCCGAAGACCGAGCTGGAGGGCGGCGATGAATGAGTTGAATACCCGCTCGGCACCGACCATGGCGGCTTGCGGCAGCAGTATCCGCACCGCTTCCGAGCTGAACTCCCGATACAGGTACAGGCAGCGCACCAGATTGTCGTCATCGTCACGGTTGCGGGCCTTGCAGGTGAAGGCGTGCTTTTGCTGGGCGGCCCGCCGACTTTGCACCATCCCGCAGTGCCGACAGAGGACGAAGCCCGGTCGCGCGGCCTCCACCCCCGCGACCCGCCCAGCCTGGGGCGAAACACCGTACTCACCGAAGTTCAGCTCCCGAAACACCGCCTTGCGTTGGTACTCGAAGCCGAACGGAAAGCCCGGATCGGCGATTCGGTAGGCCTTGAGCACATCCTCCGGCTCGAAGTCCGTGAGTAGCTGGCGCGTGTAGAACAGCGGCTCCCGGTCCTCCACATCGTCCCCAATGCGGCTCTCACGGTCGCTGGTGTTGGCCATGACTTGGCGCATGCGCACCATTTGCACCCGTTGCCCGGCGTCGCCCCACAGGCGGTCACCGCAACGGGGGCAAGCGCCGTGGTGGTCGCCCGCCGCCAGGTTCTCCGCGTGGCTGCAGCTCGGGCACAAACGCCAGGTTTCGACCTCGGACAGCTCGAGGTCCACTTGCGCGATCTGTACCTGGCGCCCGCCGGCATAAAAGCGGCTTTCCGGCGCCAGCTCACTGATGGCCGCGGCGCCGGGACGCTCATACTCGTAGACATCATGCTCGTAGCCGCCCTCGCCTTGCGCCCCCTCGGCCCGCCGCCGGTAGATGACGGAGCGCAGGGTGACACCCGCCTCTGGAAACGCGTAGTTTGGGATCAAGCCCTCGTCGGTGAAGAAGTTCAGGGTCTCGCGGGCATTGATGGCCCGCAGCACCGATTGCAGCCCGCCCCGTTCCTGTCCTGCCGCCTCCAGCTCGTTATTGCGAGCGTCGTCGGCCGGCTGACGCCCGAGCTTATCGATGTGGCGCTTGAGCGCATCGATCCGGCTGCGCAGCCGGGAACGCTCTTGCACCAGCTCGTACAGCCGCTTGACCACCCGCAGCCCAATGCTTTCATTCTCGGCGCTGCCGTCCGCCATCAGATTCACCAAAAAGAGGCGCGTGCGCTCCGAGATCTCGCCCTTGAACAGGTCAAGAAATCGTTCCTGCAGCTCGGGCGCATGGCGGCTGACGTAATCCAGGAGGTTATGCGGAAAGCCCTGCAGATTGCTTTTCTCGACATTGTCCAGCACCGCCTTCATGGAATGGGGGATAGCGAGCTCGTCCACCCCACTCGCGACCCAGCAGTCGAGGCAGAACGCCATCAATTGGCGGGCGATGACCGCCGATGCGTCGAGAAACACGCCCGGTGTTTGCACCCGCCCGGCCATCATTTCCAGGGGTTCGGCGAAGAAGTACAGGTCGTGGGGACGCCCCACGGCCAGCGTCAGGCTAAACGCGTTTCCGTCTCGCCGGCCGGCACGGCCGATACGCTGCAGGTAGTTGGCCTGGGCCGGGGGCACCGAGCAAAGCAGCACCGACGACAGGTCGCCGATATCGATGCCCATCTCCAAGGTCGGTGTCGCCGAGAGTAGGTTCGGGTACCAGGGCCGATCGCCGGCGATAAACTGCCGCTCCAGCGCCTCGCGCTCGGCCCGTTCCAGGAGTCCGGTATGCTCTACCGCCAGCACCCGGCGCACCTCCCCCTGCCGATACAGCCGGCGAAGCCAATGGCCCATGCCCGCATCGGTTCTGGTGTAATGGCCCAGGTCCGCTTCTTCCAGGGCCGGCATCCCCTCGACGGTGGGAAGCATCACGTCTGCGACCACCAGCTCGGTCCTGCCCGCCTCGGTGAGCAGGCGAACCGGCTTTGAATCGACATAGAGGGTTCGCAGGTCAAGGCCCCAAACCGTACCGTAGCGGCTTTTGAGTGCCTCGATAACGCCAGAGCGGGTCAATGCCGCAAGGGCGCGGGCGAGCACCTCGCCCTCGATGCCGTCCGGTAGCAAACGGTCCCGGCCGAGGCAACGGCTGACCCAGCGCGGATACCAGCCGCCCCCGCGACGGGCATGCAGACTCTCGAAGACGTCCCCGCGTGCTGCATCGGTGGGGAAAAGGGGCGCGGCCGAGCGCCGGCCGAATCCGGGCATAAAGTTTCGTCGCCCCAGAACGAATTTGGATCGCCCCTCGGCGATGAACGGGTCGAGGAACGGGTGATGGATGGCCCCGCGCGCCTTCATGTGCAGCACCATCCCCCACAAGAACTGCGCGACTTCGGAGAACTCGAGATCCCGCAGGCCGAGGTCCTCGCGGAGCTTCGCCAGCAACGCTCGTGCGGCCTCAGCCACCGGCTCGGTCTCGACCCCGAGCACGGCCGTCCCGGTGCGTTCCAGGGACCGACCCACCCGCGACCGATAGCCGAACTCGGCCAGCACCTCCCACTGAAGACGTTTATTCACCTCATCGACGAGATCGCTACCTTGCGGCAGCTTGCCGTTCTTCTCTAGGTGCCGATAATCGGGATACCAGCGCATGTTCGGCGCGATGAGCTCGGCTACATAACGCTCTGGCTCGAGCGCCCGTGGGTTGACCCCTGGATCCGTCCAGTAGCGGGGCAGAAAGTCGAGGAAGGTGTTAAGACCCATGCGTCCATCGGGTGCCCCATCGAGGGTTTGCGCGATCACCATGCGCACGTTGTTCAACCAGGTGCGTGCGGTGAAGAAACCGGCCCGATGGGCCGCGTCCTGGACCGAATCCGAGAAGGCGATGAGCTTCTTGTCGTCGTTGTAGGCCGTGGCATAGCTGTGGTGGATGGCGACGCTCGCCAGGCTCGCCGCTCGCGATCCGAACACCAGCAAGCTATCGCGCCCGCCGCACACCGGGCAGTGATGCTCGTTGACCAGGTGATGGACGTCGCCCACCTTGGTCTCTTTCAAATTGTCCGGAATGTAGACGTGCACGGCCGCCTCGCGGCCACAGGCCTGGCACTTGCCGGCCTCTGCCTGGAGGCTGCCGCAGGCGCCGCAGAGATAGCGCTCATGGCCGCGCGCCCGCGGTGCCGGCTCATCCGCCAGCAACGGGAAGAGCAGCACCAGGTCCGGGCTGCGGCGGAAGAAGGCGTTGTAGATGGCCCGCAAATCGGGCGAGAGCTGACCCTGGGCCTGGGGCCGGCAGCCGGCCCAGGCCGAGGCGTGGCACTCGCTACACTGCACCAGAGGCAGGTACAGCGCGTCCCGCTCCTGCTTGATGTCGTCGGCAAACAGGAGCTGCGGCAGCGGCGGGTTCGTCTCCGTCGCTGCGCTGAACCAGGGCTCGACCCGCGTCACCATGCGCCGCAGTTCCCGCACCCAGAGCTGGAACCGCAGTTGCACGAACGGGCGCTCCCCGTTCTCCGGGTCTCTTGCCCAGGCGATGAGGGCGCACAGCCCATCGAGCACCGCCTTGGCGGCTTCCCGCGCCTCCCCCGCCGGCAGGGTCTTGCGCATCTCCCCGACCAGCTCGTCCAACCCCCTCGGCTGGATCTCCAGCAGCCGCAATAAATTATGGAACAGCAGGTGACGCTTGAGCCCCGCCCCCAGGGCCCGCCGCCAGCCCGGATCCCGCACCTCGCCCTGGACATCGGTTTGGAACAATAGCCGGTACTGGGCCGCGATGCAGTCCTCGACACCGTCGTAGCGGTCGGGATCCAACAGGCCAGCCAGCCCCGGTTGGGGCAGGAGCTGATGCTCGATCAGCGCATCGCCGAGGAAGGTGCTCCGCCCTTGCCGCCGCTCCCCGACCACGGCGTCGTCGTCAAAGCGCTCCTGGAATATCCTGCTTGCGTAGCGCAGCAGATCGTCTCGTTCTTCGCTGGAGCCCAAGGTCGCCGAGGTGCCCACACAGACCATCTGACCAGGTGGCACATCTAACCGCGCCTTGAGCCGCCGAATGAGGCACGCGAGATCTGTCCCCTGAGCGCCATCGAAGGTGTGCAGCTCGTCCACCACCAGGTAGCGCAAGGTCTCTGGCCCATTGTAGCGCCACAGGGGCCGATCCTTGGGCCGCATCAGCAGGTAATCCAGCATCTTGTAGTTGGTGAGCAAGATGTCGGGTGGGGCCTCTCGCTGCGTGTCTTTGTCGGTGATGACCTGCTCGGGACCCATGGCCTTGTGGGGCGTGTGCTCGCCCTCGCCCACGAACAACCCCACCCGCACTTGGCCGCGCAGCGCCTCGGAGCCGTGAATCGCCGCCGCGAAGCGCTTGGCCTGATCGTTGGCGAGCGCGTTCATGGGATAGATGACGATGGCCTTGATGCCCGGCTCTGCACGGCGCACGCAGTCATCCAGCAGGGGGTAGAGAAAGCACTCGGTCTTGCCGGAGCCGGTGCCGGTGGCCACCACCGTGGACCGTGGACTGCCGTCGGCGCGCAGTCGGTCCCAGGCCGTCTGCTGGTGGGCGTGAGGAGAAAACGCCGTCGTGAAGCGCGCAAAATAATCCCGCCCGGCGGTGCCGGGCTCAAACGGCAACGCGATCGAGAGATAGGGACCCTTGTAGAGATTCCCAGGAGCCTCCACGAACCGGCCGAACAGGCCGGCGAAATAAGGGGTCGTGGTCTCGTAGCCGGTGACCACGAAGGCCCGCAGGCCTTCGATGATCTCGCGCGCGAGGAGGCTCGGGATCATCGTCACGATAGGGGGCTTGGCATCGACGCGATGCTTCGGACCATCAAACTGCCGTCGTCCTTGCCTTTTCTTCGAGCCCGAAACGGGACTCGAACGCGCTCCAGGCCACCCGGTAATCGGCCTCGCGATCGCAGCGGTCGAAGGGGGCTTGGTAGCTGATGCGCTTCGGACGCGGGCCGCCGGGAAGGGTGTCGTCCACGATGGTGCGAACGATGCGCGTGCCGGGAGGCAGCTCACGGACATCCTCCCACCCAAGGGGCCGCTGCTCGGTGCGCCCGTCAGGATAGATGAGCTCGCAGGGGTCGTCTTTCTTTCCGGCTTTGCGGGACAGGCCAACGCCGGGCAGACCCTTGCTGGCAGTGAACACGATGCGCCCGTTGGCGTCGTACCAGGTGTCCGCCTCATATTGGCGCAGCACCGGGAACTGCACCCGGTAGAGGGTCAGCAGCTCTTCCAGCGTCAGCCCCAGCGCCATGGCCGCCAGCACATCGATCTCCACCAGGGCTTGGCGCCGCGCATAGTCGGTGCGCAAGGCGCAGTCGCGGTGCCAATCCGGGGTGAGGTTGGCGAAGAAGTCGGCCGGAAGCCGGGGGTCGGAGCGAGTCCAGGCGTCGGCGCGGAAGGTATCGATGGTGAGCCGGCCCTGCGCTCTTCCCCTCTCCCCCGCTTCCGGGGGAGAGGGGCAGGGTGAGGGGGTATCCAGGCCCATCGCGCCGGGGGTGGCCGTCCCGCACATGCTGCCCCAGAGGTCGGCGTAGTGGGTCGTGAGGCAAGCAAGGGAAAGCGTTCGAACCACAAGGACCGGCGCGGTAGGAAGCAACGGAAGAGCCTCCCAGATGTAGTGAAGGTTCGCCCGCCCGGTGGTCTTAATGTAGAAGTCGGCGATGAGTGAGTAACTAACCGCAGTTGCCGCGAGTAAATACTTCTGATGACGAAACGCCGTGGTCTGCGCTCCGTTTATATGGGCGGCCTTACGCGCAACAAGCGATGCGATCAGCGTTCGCTCTCCCGACTGGGACAGCATTCCTCGGTAACAGAGACGGAAGTATTCAGTGATCCGCCGCGAGGCGGGCTCACCCGGCTCCGTCCACGGCACCCGCGGGGTGCGACGAGCGTACTCGGTGGAATCGCAGGCGGGGACGTAGTTGGTGCGGGGCAGGTAATCGTCGGGCAGCTCGGTGAGGTCGAGGACGTCATAGTGGCTGTTTTGTGTGCACT
>CAZUZO010000017.1:0-34083 GCA_964624765.1 uncultured Thiotrichales bacterium | reverse complement strand
GGGCGAGTAACAACCGGAGTGTACAAGGGAGTACATGAGGATTGCGAGCCGCCGGACAACGCCGCTCAGGCAAGCGCAGTAATTTTTGAAACAGCTTCTAAAGTCTCACGTGGCCGCCAAAACGGTACAGACCACTCTGCGCTGGCGTCGGGGGCCGTCGAACTCACAGAAAAAGATGTTCTGCCAGGTCGAAAGACCGAGCTTGCCGTCGATCAGGGGGATGGTCTCCGAGGGCCCCACGAGCCCCGCCTTGAGGTGCGCATCGCCATTGCCATCCTGTTGATCGTGTAACCAAACCCCCTGGGGAATCAGCTGGCGCAGCAGGTTCACGACGTCGGTCTGGACGCTTTCATCCCAGTTCTCCTGAATCATGATGGCCCCTGTAGCGCCTTGCGCATAGACCGAAACGAGCCCATTACGCACGCCACTGCCGCGCACCACTGCTCGCACCTGAGGCGTGATATCCACCAACTGCTCGCGTCGAGAGGTGGTGATCTCGATGACTTCACGCATGGCGCAACTCCATAACCGATATCAGTATTCGGATAACGATGACCACATCCAATATTCTCAGGCACTCACAGACAAGCGCGAACACTACCCGCAGTCCCTCACTCGCCATCAAGCACCGTACCGGCCGGTCGCGATCCCATCGCAGCATTATACGTTCCTCGCCGTTCACGTTGCCAATGGGATCGCCAACCTCTCAGTCGTGCGGCGACCGGGGTCATCGTTTCGTCAGGGTTGCTCTTCCAAGCCTCCGTTCGGCGCCCGAGCCTTCGGCAGCCGAACCCCGGAGCCGCAAGGGTGTGTGCGGCAACGATGCCGGACCCAAGCCGACAGGGACGTCTTCACGGCGTCCCTTGCGACCAGGGGTCGGCTGCCCCAAAGGCCAACGCAATCAAACGGCCGAAACGATGATCAACGCCCGTGCGCCCCAGTCTCCGCTAGGTAACGTACTTTTGTGGCCGTGGCGAGTATAGACAGCGCAAGGCCGAGAGACGTATCAATTTTTTCCACAAGCTTTCAGGCCGTTCGCTCCCTTCACCTCACGGCCCACAGCGCTTGCGAAACCCGTCCGACATGGCCACAATCATCCTATGCCGACCCCGCTCCCCTCCCCCCTCGACATGATCGCATCGCTGATCGCTGCCCCGAGCATCAGCAGCATCAATCCGGAATTTGACATGCCTAACCGGGCCGCCATCGATGTCCTCGCATCGTGGCTCGATGATGTCGGATTCCATGTCACCATCATGCCCCTAGACAACCAGGGGAGGAAGGCTAACCTGCTGGCAACGCTCGGCAGCGGCGAGGGCGGATTGGTATTGGCCGGCCATACCGACACGGTGCCCTATGATGCCAACGCCTGGACCACCGATCCCTTCTCCCTGGTCGAAGCCGATGGGCGGCTCTACGGTCTTGGTACCGCCGATATGAAGGCCTTTCTAGCCTTGGCCGTCTACACCGCCAGCCGGTTCACCTCTCGCCGTCTGCAGCGGCCGCTCAGTCTCTTGGCCACCGCTGACGAGGAGTCGGGTATGAACGGCGCGGCAGCCTTCGCCGAGCTGGGCCGCCCTCCGGGGCGTTACGCCGTCATCGGTGAGCCAACAGGGATGCGGCCCGTGAACCTGCACAAGGGAGTCCTCATGGAGGCCATCCACCTACAAGGTCGATCGGGCCATTCCAGCGACCCCGGTCTTGGCGAAAGCGCCCTGGAGGGCATGTATAGCGTCATGACTCGTTTGCTCGCCTGGCGCGAGGAGTTACAGACCCAGTATCGCAACCCCCGCTTTAGTGTCCCTGTCCCGACTCTCAATCTCGGTCGAATTCGAGGAGGCGACAACCCCAACCGCATCTGCGCAGAGTGCGAGTTGCAGATCGACCTTCGCACCTTACCCGGCATAGACATCGAGGCACTGCGGCAGGTGCTCCGCGCGCAAGTGCTCGAGGCCTTAGCCGGCTCTGGTCTGAAGGTTACCTTCAACCACTTTTTCCCGGCTGTGCCTGCCTTCGAAACCTCGCCAACCAGTGCGATCGTGCGCCTCACAGAAGCCCTGACGGGACAGTCGGCGGGGGCCGTCGCCTTCGGCACCGAAGGCCCCCTGCTCAATCGCATGGGCATGGAGTCCGTCATTCTCGGCCCCGGCGATGTGGCCCAAGCTCATCAACCGAATGAGTTTGTGCGGCGTAGCCATATCCAACCGACCATCGAATTACTCGAGGCTTTGATCAATCACCTCTGCGTCGCTCCTTGATGGATATACCTTACGCGGGCATGACCGAACGTTCTGGAACGCGGGCACGTAGGGGGACGACGGCTAGCTGAAAAGCTCAGTGCTTGTGAAAAAACCGTCGCGAGCGGCACGAGAGCCAGGCGGACGGCGCGCAGCGACGAGACATATCAAATATATAGGCAAGGAGCGAGCACCGCGCCCAACGCCGCTATCGGGTCGTGTAGCAGGTTTTTTCACAAGCTCTCAGTCGTGCGGCCAAGTCTCCCCTAGATAACGTACTTTTGTTGCCGTGGCGAGTATAGAACATCGCTCGATTAGAGGCCGATGGGGCGATGGTCATCGTGTCGTCAGAGTTATCCGCCACAGCTTCACTGATGGCGGCAGCGAAAAGCATCGTGTAGCGCCGCAATCGCCGTCTCGTTCGCCGAATGATGCAGCTTATCCCCATGGCGATCGGCCCAGTCCAGAAAGTGCCGCACCAGCCAGGCGCTGTCTTGGGCTTCGGGTTGCGGAGGACAGACGTTGAAAACCCTGCGTTGTTTGTAGTAGCGATTGACGCTACGTAGCGTATCGGCCACCGCTGTCAGGTAGCCTGCACAGAACCCGCTGTCAACCGTGCTGGCTGCGGTCTCACATCTCTCACGCAATGCATGCCCATCCAGCGGTTGGGACCACCCGACCAAAGCGTACGCTGCCAGCACCAGCGCGGCGATAAACTGCATTGGCGCGGCGCTCCTCCTCGCTCCCGTGGGTACACACCGGGCCACGCGGGGAAAGTCTATGCTGTTGTGGGGGGTATAGCATCGCGGCGCATTTCGGCCTACATTAGCCGTTCTCCTTCGCGTGTTTTTGTCGGGCTGCTTTACCACAGGAGTCACAGAGGTGGACATCGATGAGGTTGTCATACCGGTTCCTACCAAAACTGCCCGCGATGCCACTGTCTTGGTGCTGTTTGCATCGCCGGGAGACACCATCAGCGGTGATCAGCTGATCGCCCTCCTCGACGGAGATAAAGGGGTGCTGCAGGTTTCTTCACCGTTTTCAGGTGTGGTCAAAGCAGTACAGGTTAAGGCGGGCGCTCGGGTCGCCCCCGGTTCGCCGATCTTGACGCTCGACCGCACCGAGGAAACCCATGGTGGACGAAGCGAGGGCAACACCATCGATACCTGCCGGTCCCCCACCACCCTGCATCCACCTTGGAAAACCCATCTGTCAGGCGTTTCAACGCCCACACTGGCGGCATTCCAACGACAGATCGAGGTCATGCTAGGTAGCACCCTAACCGCACCGGCTACCCTGGCGGCGGTAGATTTCTGGACCCATTGGCAGGCCTTCACAGAGGGCTTCTCTCGGAAGGACCTCGCGGTACAGGTCGATGTCGGGAACATCTCCACCGGCAATAAGCCACCGATGGCAAGCGATTACTATCCGCGGCTAGAGAAGTTGGCACCCCCCCTAATCCTGGCGGGCGTTTTGCTACTGTTACTCCTTTGGCAGGTCGCAATCGCCCTGATCGTGCTCGGGCTGGCCGTGCACTTTGGCGCCGGGTATTTAAGGGCACACCATCACCATCGAACGACCCCCGCTGCCACGCAAGCAGTCGATGGCACCTGCTGCGAAACGGCGATGGCCAAGCTCTGCGCCCAGTATATCCGAGGAGGAATCGCGTTGGTCTCCAGCACCCACCGAGCCCATTGGCCCGACTACCCATCGAGTGTCTTAACCGGCAAACACGAGCTGATCCCAGGAGCCCGTTCAAGAACCCGTCACTGAGAAGCTGTTTTAAAAATGTCGCGAGCGCCGGAGTCGCAAGGCGCGCAACGGCGACAAAATCGTCTGGAACGATTTTGAACAGCTGGAAGCTGGCCCCGAAGGGGCGAGCCCCACGGATGGGGCGAGTAACCGCCGGAGTGTATAGGGGAATACATGAGGATGGCGAGCCGTTGCGCAACGCAGTTATGACAAGCGCAGTAGTTTTTAGAACAGCTTTTGAGAGCATTCCCCGGCCTTGTGGCCAATAGATGCATGAACGCCGTGCAAGCGCGTTTTGTCAGCTGGTTCCGCGACTCAGCCCCTTACATCAATGCGCACCGCAACCGGATCTTCGTCATCCAATTTGGGGGAGAAGCCGCCGGCGATGTCGACTTAATCCACGATCTGGCGCTGCTTAACAGCCTTGGTATCCGCTTGGTGCTCGTGCACGGCGCACGGCCGCAGATCGAACAGCGCCTCGTAGAACAAGGTCTGCCTGTCGATTATGCCGATGGCCTTCGCGTCACCGATGCAACGGCACTCCGAGTCGCCAAGGAGGCGGTGGGCACGGTACGCGTGGAGATAGAAGCGTTGCTGTCTATGGGACTTGCTAACTCGCCCATGGCGGGCCCCCGCCTGCGAGTCGCTTCCGGCAATTTCGTCACTGCCCGACCCATCGGCGTTCGCGATGGCATCGATTTCGGCTATACCGGCGAAGTTCGGCGCGTCGATCAACGTTCTATTTGCAGTCGCCTCGACGAGGGTGCTATCGTCGTCGTCTCTCCCCTCGGATACTCACCCACCGGCGAGATCTTCAACCTTTACGCTGAGGAGGTCGCCACCGCGATCGCTGTTGAGCTGCGTGCCGCCAAGCTGCTACTGCTTGGCGAAATGCCGATCCTCGTCGATGAGAGAGGGCAACCCATTCGCCAGCTGACGCTTTCTGAGGCCGAGCGGTTACTCAATGCCCAGTACCCCGATCGGGAACAGATGAGTCGAGCCTCCCTACGTCAGCTCAAGTTCGCCATCCACGCCTGCCGACACGGCATCGGCCGTGCCCACCTGCTCGATCGGCGGATCGACGGCGCGCTGCTGCTCGAACTCTTCACCCGCGACGGCATCGGCACCATGCTGAGCAGCGAGCCCTTCGAGCAAACGCGGCAAGCCACCATCGACGATGCCGGTGGCATACTGGCGCTCATCAAGCCGATCGAAGACGAAGGCTTATTGGTGCGACGCTCCCGAGAAAAACTCGAGACAGAGATAGATCGTTTCCTAGTCATGGAACGAGACGCTGCCATCATTGCCTGTGCTGCAGCGTATCCCTTTCCCGCCGACCACGTCGTCGAACTAGCTTGTTTAGCCGTGCATCCAGATTATCGTAACGGGCAACGAGGAGATACCCTATTGGCGGCTATCGAGCTCCAAGCTCGCCGGCTAGGCGCTGCACGGCTATTCGCGCTCACCACCCGAGCCACCCACTGGTTCCTGGAGCGTGGCTTTAGGGCCGCCACCATCGAGGACCTGCCCGTCGCTCGCCAAACCCTGTACAACTACCAGCGTAATTCCAAGGTGCTCATCAAACAGCTCTAGATGGCGACACCGCCGACCGGCGGTCACTCGCCCGCTATCCCGCGCACCGGCTTGACCGTGTCCCAATGCCGGCAACTCGGGCATTTCCAGTACAGGGACTTCGCCGGAAACCCGCATTGCTGGCAGCGGTAAACCGGCTTTTCCGCCAATAGCGCCGTCATCAGACGCTTGATGATCATCAGGCGTTCACGGCACTCACCGGTGGCGCGCAGCAACTCGATTTCCACCAGCCGCTGGCAGCCTCCTAGCGAGGGACGCCTTTGCAGCTGTTCAGTCAGCAGCCGCAGAGCCGCCGCCTCACCGTTGACTCGTTGCTCATGATCAACGAGCGCCAGGGTCGCGGTCAGGCCACCATAGCGGGGCAAGATCTCCCTTAGAAACAACCCGATCTGATCCGTTCGACCCAGGCGACGCAGACAGTCACATATCTTGGGGATCGCTTCCGATAGAAAGGCCGGATCCTGAGCTTCGACACGGCGGTAGGCCGTGGCGGCGCCAACCCAATCTCCCGATTGCGCCAAGATATCGCCCTCCAACAGGCTGGCCCGCACCGACTGGCGATTCAACACGTGAGCCTGCCTAGCCGTGCCTAGCGCTTGCTCGAACTCACCGGAGCGTTGCTCACGCTCAGCCTGCTGACAATAGTAGTGGGCTAAGCGTGGCCCCACCGCTTCACCCGTTACCTCTCCTAAGCGGCGCGCTGCCAGAACCGCGCTCTCCCATTCCTGTTCTCGTTCGTAGATGTCCACCAGTTGACTCAATGCAGTGGCCGCATGCACCTGCGCCTCCGTCAGCTCTCGAAACAAGGCCTCGCCACGGTCGAGTAACCCGGCGCTCACATAGTCCTGTCCCAACTCCAACATCGCGTCGGCGCGTTGTTCTGGAGTCAAAGTAGACCGCGCAGTGAGATTCTGGTGAATGCGAATGGCTCGGTCTACCTCGCCGCGCCGACGATAGAGGTTACCCAACGCGATATGAGTCTCTATCGTATGGCTATCGACCTCGAGCGCCTTGATAAAGCTATCGATCGCCTTATCCGGCTGTTCGCTGCCGAGGTAGCTCAGGCCCTTGAAATATTCACCGGCTAGGGCTTTGGGGGGAGCGCTTTTTGGACTGCCTGGGCCACCTGGCCGGACCGCATACCACACTAACAGCGCAGCCAATGGCAACAGCAGCAATTCGCACATACCTCAGAGCTTGTGAATAGACCTACTGCACCTACCGACCGCGGTGCTGAGCGATGTTCGCTCCCCGCCTATCTGTCTGATATGCCTCGCGGCTTAGCACCGTTCGCCTGGCTCGCGGGCCGCTCGCGACGGTTTATTCACAACCTCTTAGCATAGCACCGATTCAAACGACCCCTTGTGCCGGCTCCTCCCGGCCGGCCGACGCCCGTACCGCGGCCTGGCCTCTGACGCGGTGGGCACTGTGATCCACGCGCTCGCGCAGCTCCTTGCCAGGCTTAAAGTGGGGAACATGCTTGGCTGGTAGCGCCACGGGCGCACCGGTCTTGGGATTGCGCCCGAGGCGCCGAGGCCGATAATGCAGACAGAAGCTACCGAACCCACGGATCTCGATCCGGTCACCAGCTGCTAGCCATTGTGCCATTTGTTCCAGAATCGTCTTAACCGCCAACTCGACATCCCGGTAAGCAAGGTGCGTCTGTTTCTGCGCGATGCGTTCGATTAATTCCGACTTGGTCATCATTTCGACCCTGCAACTGGAAACTCCAATCACACCCATCACATCCGTCAAATCGCGCGCGGGCGAGGTAGCTAATGATTTCCTTCGCTTGCGTCATTGAGCTGCTCTTTCATGAGATCCCCAAAGGTGGCCGTGCCAGCCGGCGACGTCGCACTGTATTCTTCCATTGCCGCCGCTTCCTCATCGTCCTCCTTGGCCCTAATAGAGAGCGAGATAGTCCGCTTCTTCTTGTCGACGCCGACGAACTTCGCCTCGATAGCATCACCCGGCTTGAGTATTGAGCGTGCATCCTCGACCCGGTCGCGCGCCATTTCCGCAACCCGTATTTGGCCCTCCACGCCGTGGTCAAGCTCCACTACTGCACCCTTTGCGTCCACATCCCTGACGGTACCCGTGACAACACTGCCCTTAGGATACTCCGCTAGAAATGCCGCTAGCGGATCCTTATCGAGTTGCTTGATGCCGAGAGAGATCCGCTCACGCTCGGCGTCCACCGACAGCACCACCGTCTCGATCTCGTCGCCCTTCTTATAATTACGAATCGCTTCCTCCCCCGGCTGATTCCATGAAATGTCCGACAGGTGCACCAACCCATCGATCCCGCCTTCCAAACCGATAAAGATGCCAAAATCGGTGATAGACTTAATCTTGCCCGTCACTCGGTCGTTCTTATTATGGGTGGCGGCAAACTCTTCCCAGGGATTGGGCTTACACTGCTTGATGCCAAGGGAGATACGTCGCCGATCCTCATCGACGTCGAGCACCATAACATCGATCTGGTCGCCGAGCTGCACCACTTTGGAGGGGTGGATATTCTTATTCGTCCAATCCATCTCCGAGACATGAACGAGCCCCTCCACGCCCTCCTCGATCTCAACGAAACAGCCATAGTCAGCGATATTGGTTATCTTGCCGACCAGGCGGGTCCCTTCCGGATACCGCCGCGCAATATCCACCCAAGGGTCTTCCCCTAATTGCTTCATACCGAGGGAAACGCGGTTTCGTTCGCGATCAAACTTCAGAACCTTGACATCGATCTCGTCACCGACCCCCACAATCTCAGAGGGGTGCTTAACACGCTTCCAGGCCATATCGGTGATATGCAACAGGCCATCGATGCCACCCAGGTCGACGAAGGCACCATAGTCGGTGAGATTTTTGACCACACCCTTGAGGACCAGACCTTCCTCCAGATTCGACAACAGGAGTTCGCGTTCCGCCGAATGTTCCGCTTCGACCACCGCGCGCCTCGACACCACGACATTGTTCCGGCGCCGATCGAGTTTGATGACCTTGAACTCAAGTGGTTTGCCTTCGAGGTACGAAGTATCTTTGACCGGGCGCACATCCACCAGTGACCCAGGCAGAAAAGCCCGCACTTCAGCGATATCGACGGTGAACCCCCCCTTCACCTTACCGCTAATGACTCCCGTGACGGTTTCGGCTTCGTTGTAGGCCTGTTCGAGCCGCGTCCACGACTGGGCCCGCTTAGCCTTCTCCCGGGAAAGAATGGTCTCTCCGAAACCGTCCTCCACCGCATCGAGCGCGACTTCGACTTCGTCGCCCACATGCACCTCAAGCTCGCCACTCTCGTTGGTGAATTGCTCTGCGGGAATCATGGACTCGGATTTCAAGCCCGCGTTCACAACCACCCATTCCGGCTGAATGTCAACGACGAGTCCCCTGACGATGGCTCCGGGACGCATCCTTTTTTCAACCTGACTCTGCTCAAACAGCTCGGCAAAGCTTTCGCTCATAAAACTGGAACTCCAAAACTAAACTCGACACTCGGCCGTGAAACGAGCCTTACCCGCCAAGTGTCGCCAATGTTCAAAATGTTTTCTTGACCCGCGCCGGTCGTACCTAAGCGTCGGTCATCGCTGCGCCACGGGCTTATGCGCTCCACCGCGAGTGGCGGCCTACCCCTTGCTGCGCAACACCCGTGAATAAACCTCGTAGGCTCGGTCTCGGCCTCCTCTGCCCAACAGGGGCCAGACGACTTCTAGGCTCAAGGCATGAATTATTACCCCACGTTTCGGATCTCTGCCGAAACCATGAGCATTCTATCGATTACGCCACCCACAAACCCCGCGCCCTGATTGACTCGACAACCCGCTGCAATACCGCTGTCACCGGCTGCGCTGTCGTATCGACCACCAGGGCGTCCTCAGCAGGCCTAAGCGGAGCCAGCTCGCGCGCCTGGTCACGTTGGTCACGCCGCGCGATCGCCTCCAGAAGGTTGCGCAGATTAACATCAATTCCTTTTTCCTTCAACTGGTTATAACGTCTTTGGGCACGCTCCTGGGGCGTCGCCGTAAGAAAGAACTTCATCGTCGCATCGGGAAACACGACGGTACCCATGTCACGACCGTCAGCCACCAGGCCCGGTAAGGTGCGATACGCCCGCTGGCGGGCCAGTAACCCCTGCCGTACACCCGTCATGGCGGCGATGCGGGAAGCATCGCTAGCACAGGACTCGGTGCGAATGGTGTGCGACACATCCTCGCCGTCGAGCCAGACTCGCATCGTCTGCGGGCTAGAGATTATCTCGAAGCGAGCATCGAGATGTCGGGCGATCTCGGCCAAACCCATCTCATCGTCCATCGCCAGCGCTCGCTGCCGTGCTGCTAGGGCTACCAATCGGTACAGCGCGCCGCTATCGAGCAGGTGCCAGTTAAGGGATCGCGCAAGCAACCACGCGATAGTGCCCTTTCCAGCACCGCTCGGTCCATCCAAGGTAATGACCGGGGCCAGGGTGGTCATACCAAACCTCAGAGCTTGTGAAAAAACCGTCGTGAGCGACCCGAGAGCAAGGCGGACGGCGCGCAGCGACGAGATATATCAGATAGATAGGCGAGGAGCGAGCACCGCCCAACGCCGCTATCGGGTCTTGTAACAGGTTTTTTCACAAGCTCTCAGCGCAACGGTCCGCCCACTCGCGCATAATCCGGCCGCAACATGCCCACCGCGCCGGAATCATCCCACCGCAGCCGCTCCGCCTCGCTATCACCAACCGACCCGTAATCCATCGGCATGACTGCTAAGGTAAGTGCGCTAATCACCCTCCTCCACCTCTCGGATACCGAGGCCGATGGATCGAGTCAGTGCGGCGAAGCCCGGAAAGGAGGTATCAACATTGGCGCAATCCTCAATCACGATCGTCCCATCGGCCCGCAGCGCCGCCATGGAAAAGGCCATGGCGATGCGATGATCGCCGAAGCTATTGACTCGGCCACCGGTGATCCGACCGCCCACCACGACCATCCCGTCCGGGGTCGGCGACGCCACAACCCCAAGCCGTGCAAAACCATCCGCCAATGCCGCGATACGGTCGCTTTCTTTGACTCGTAACTCACCGGCCCCGCTGAGCGTCGTCTTACCTGCTGCACAGGCAGCAGCGACCAGCAGCACGGGCAACTCATCGATGGCCAGCGGCACCAGTACCTCTGAGATCTCAACGCCATGCAAAGGCTTGCATCGGACGCGTATGTCCGCCATCGGTTCACCACCCACCTGCCGCTCTCGCAGCAGTACCACATCGGCACCCATGGCGCGCAAAACATCGATGACCCCCGTTCGGGTCGGATTAACACCGACTTGTTCGATGAGCAGATCGGAGCCCTCGGCAATCGCTGCGCCAACCATGAGCATGGCGGCAGATGATAGATCGCCTGGGATCTGCACCCGTGTCCCCACCAACCGTCCCCCCCCGCGCAAGCAAACTCGACCTTGTGTCTGCACCACTGGGTAACCAAAGCCTGCCAACAGGCGCTCGGTGTGGTCACGGGTCGGTGCCGGCTCCTGTACACAAGTCTGCCCACGGGCATAGAGTCCAGCCAGAAGCAGGCTTGATTTCACCTGAGCGCTGGCAACGGGCATACGGTGATGGACGCCCGCCAGCGCCCTGCCGCCCTCGATTCTAAGGGGAGGAGTGCCCCTGTCGCTCGCCAGCACCCGCGCGCCCATAGCGGCCAGCGGCTCGGTGATGCGCCGCATGGGCCGTCGCGAAAGTGATTCGTCCCCCGTTAGCTCGCTGTCGAAACGCTGGCCGGCCAACAACCCCGCCAGCAAACGCATGGAGGTCCCCGCGTTACCAAGATAGAGCGGTGAGCGTGGCGCCTCGAGACCCTGAAGCCCCCGGCCATGGACACGCAGGCGCCCCTGCCTTGGACCCTCGATGCGCACGCCCAGCGCACGAAACGCTGCCACTGTTCGAAGAGTGTCCTCACCCTCAAGAAAACCCTCGATGTCGGTATCACCTTCGGCGATGGCGGCGAACATCACCGACCGGTGCGAAATCGACTTGTCCCCCGGCACCCGCACCTGCCCGTGCAACATTCCACCCGGAGCAATGTGAAAATTCATCGTGTGATGTCTATCCGCTGGTGCTAATAGTCACTTGGTTAGGCCGCCTCAGAAGCTGTTTTAAAAACGACTGCGCTTGCCATCGCTGCGTTGCGCGGCGGCTCAGAATCCTCATGTATTCGTCTGCACACTGCGGTTCCTCGCCGCCGTGCGCCTTGCGACTCCGGCGCTCGCGACATGTCTAAAACAGCTTCTCAGAGCTTGCCGATAAACCGGCTAGTTCTATTCGCAACCTCTCACGCCATCCCCGCATAGCGATCCCGTAGCACCTTAGCGCGCTCAAACAGAGCCTGGATGGCCTCGCCGTCGCGGCGCTCAATCGCCGCGGTGATCTGGCCAAGCTCCACCATCAAGTCTTGCAGTACCGCCGTGATGGCATCGCTATTGGCCAGACAGATATCGTGCCACATCTTGGGATCACTGGAGGCAATGCGCGTAAAATCTCGAAAGCCACCCGCCGCATTGCGGAAAATCTCGACACGTTCATTGAGCGTACCCAAAACATCCACCAACGTGTAAGCCAACACGTGGGGAAGATGGCTGGTCGCGGCGAGGACTTCATCATGCACTGCTGGGGGCATCTGCGCCACCTCTGCCCCGACCGCCAGCCACATGTCACGTACCCGCACCAAGGCACTAGGACTGGTCTCAGCCACAGGCGTGAGAATGACCCGGTGACCTTCGAACAGACTGGCAAAGGAAGCCTCGACACCACTCTTCTCAGTGCCGGCAATCGGATGGCCTGGCACCAGATTACTCGGCACGTGGCCAAAAGCCACCTTTGCGGCGTCAAGGACGCAGCGCTTGGCGCTGCCCACATCGGTAACCACGGTCTGCGCTGCCAGATGGCCCTGCATCGCTCGAAACTGCCCTTCCATTGCCCCCAGCGGTACCGCCACCACCACGAGATCGGCACCTTTGACGCCCTGACCGGTATCGGTTTCGTAGCGGTCGATGACGCCAAGGGCCCGCGCTTTTTCAAGCCGCTGGCGATGGCGCCCAACACCCACGATCTCGCGGCACCTGCCTGCCCTGCGCAAGGCAAGCGCCAGGGAACCACCGATAAGCCCCACACCGATGATGCATAACCGCTCGATCATAGGCATTTCCCGGCGCCAGCCGGCGTGCACCTTGCAACTCCGGCACTCGCGATATTGCTCACCGCTTCTTAGGACCGCCTCAAAACGCGACGCAGCGCTTCGATGAAACGGGCGTTCTCTTGTTCCCGGCCGACCGTCACGCGCAGAAAATCAGCTAGGCCATAGTTATCCACCGGCCGCGCAATGATCCCTCTCTCGAGCAGTGCCCGATAGACGTCCCGCCCCGACCGCCCCACATCCACGCAGATGAAATTTCCCACCGAAGGGATGTACCGGAGTCCTAGTCGCTGCAAACCATACTCAAGCTGCGCCATACCGCTTCGGTTCAGGGCAAGACTCCTAGCCAAGTGCTCGCTGTCTTGCAGCGCCGCAACCGCTGCCCGTTGAGCCGGCATATTGACATTGAAGGGCTGGCGCACACGGTTTAGGAGATCCGCAATCACCGGGTTGGAAACCGCATAACCGACCCTCAAGCCCGCCAGACCATACACCTTGGAAAACGTGCGGGTCACGATGAGATTGGCGTACCGAGCCACCCATGGCACACAATTCGGGTAGTCAGGCTCCTCCACATACTCGAAATAGGCTTCGTCCACCACCACCAACACATCGCTCGGTACGGCCTGCAGGAAGGTCTCTAGGGGACGATGGGCCACCCAGGTGCCGGTGGGATTGTTGGGGTTGGCGATAAACACTAAGCGAGTACGGGAGCTCAGGGCACCGGCCATAGCCTCCAGATCGTGACCGAAGCGGCGCGCGGGCGTCACAACCGCCCGCGCACCTGCCGCTTGGGTCACCAGCGCATACACCAAGAACGCATGTTCAGAGAAAACTACCTCGTGCCCAGAGGTCAGGAATCCCCGCGCGATCAGTTCGAGCACATCGTTGGACCCGTTTCCTAGAGTCAGGGCCGCTTCACTAACGTGAAGGTGGCGCGCCAGCGCCGCTTTCAAACTACCACCGTTGCTGTCTGGATAGCGGCCAAGGGATTCGGCACAAGTGGAAAACGCCGTCCGCGCCAGCGGCCCCGGGCCTAAAGGATTTTCGTTAGAAGCCAGCTTGACGACATCGGTCAACCCGAGTTCCTGTTCGACCTCCTCAATGGGCTTTCCAGGCTGGTAAGGGCGTAGGGAACGCACTCCCTCAGTTGCTAGTAAGGCAAAATCACAGACCATCGTCACAGTATCCGGTACAGGTGAAGGACGAGGGGACGGGACGCATTCCCTCGGCACGCAGCCACTTTTCGTCGAACCGAGCCCACCCATGCGCGACCGGAAACACAAGCGCTCATCGCACCGAGGGTGTTAGGGCGCCAAGGCGCGCGGATAAGAGCCGATCACCTTAATGAGGAAGCCTTCCTGATCCAAGGCGGCGACGGCTTTGGCCACTTGCGGGTCTTGAGCGTGTCCCTCGATGTCGACGAAAAACACATAATCCCATCGAGCGTTGCGGGACGGCCGCGATTCGATTCGGGTCATGTTGATTCCCAGGCGCGCGAACGGCGTCAGCAGCCCATACAGGGCCCCGGCACGATTGCGCGCTGAAAGCAATAATGAGGTCTTATCCATGCCCGTGGCAGCAACCGATTGCTCACCGATCACCAGAAACCGTGTGGCGTTATCGGGTTCATCCTCGATATTCGCAGCCAGGATCTCGAGGCCGTAGATCGGTGCGGCCGCCTCACCCGCAACCGCCGCCGCTCCCGGTTCCTGGGCTGCCCGTCGAGCACCCTCGGCGTTGCTGCTAACGGCCATCCGATCGGCCACGGGCAGATTCCGATCCAGCCATTGACGGCACTGGGCCAACGATTGCTGGTGGGTATAGACGCGGGTAATGGCAGCCAGATCTCCTCCCCTGGCCAACAGATGATGGTGGATCCGCAGCTCTACCTCGCCGCAGATCGCAAGCCGCGAACGCAGGAACATATCGAGGGTGTGGGTCACCACCCCTTCGGTGGAATTTTCCACGGGCACGACGCCGTACTGGCAAGCCCCCGACTCAACCTCTCGAAAAACCGCATCGATGGACTCCAGCGGCACGGTTTCTACCGCACGACCGAAGTGGCGAAACACCGCCGCTTCGGCGAATGTGCCTCGAGGACCGAGAAACGCAAGCCGCATCGGCTGTTGCAAAGCTCGGCAAGCCGACATGATCTCCCGAAACAATCGCTCTACATCACGATCGGGCAGCGGTCCAGGATTGGCGGCGATCAGTTTGCGCACCACCTGCGCTTCGCGATCCGGGCAATAGTAGCCTTGCACATCACTATCTTCTTTAATATCAGCGATGGTCCGAGCGAGCTGGGCGCGCCGGTTAAACCCAGCCAGCAACTCTTGGTCGATGTGGTCGATCTGGCTTCGGATTGCCTTTAAGCGCACCGCGGTAGCACTCATGGACATCCGGTCCCGAGCGGCATCGGAGCTTCTATTGCGGCGCGACAAAGTGCGGTAAGTCGTTGTCTCAAGACCGATTGCCCTCCCCTCGCAGCAGCTAGAGCGTACGCACCGTCAAGACACCTTCGATGGCTGAAATCCTCTCCACCACCTCGGGCGGGATCACTCCCTCCACGTCGGTGAGCGTATAGGCCAGCTCACCGCGAGACTGGTTCAACATATCGGTGATATTGAGCCCCGCGGCCGCCAAGGTGCTCGAGATCTGGGCCAGCATGCTGGGCACATTGGCGTTCACCACAGCCAGCCGATGACCTCGCTTGCGCGGCATGAAGACCTCGGGGAAATTCACCGAGTTGCGGATCGTGCCATGCTCCAGAAAATCTCGAATCTGGTCGGCGACCATGATGGCACAGTTCTCCTCTGCTTCATGAGTCGATGCGCCGATATGGGGCAAAGCCATGACCCGCTCCCGGCCTTGTAGAAAAGTACTGGGGAAATCGGTCACATAGGCATGGACGTGGCCCGCCTCCAAGCCGGCAACCATGGCCTGCTCATCGACCACCTCGGCGCGCGAGAAATTAAGTACCGTCACTCCGGCAGGCATCTGCCGCAACCGCTCAGCACTGATCAGGCCTCGGTTCGTTTCCGTAAACGGCACGTGTAGGCTCACGAAATCGGCATGAACCAGCAGATCATCGGCGCTCGATGCCTGGCCTACCTCAGATGAAAGCTGCCAGGCACGCCGCACGGTGATGTCCGGATCGTAACCGATCACCTTCATACCGAGCCCTAATGCCGCATTCGCCACCTTGACCCCGATGGCACCGAGCCCGATCACGCCGAGCGTACGCCCGGGCAGCTCAAAGCCGACGAATCGTTTCTTCCCCGCCTCGATCTGACTGGGCAAGAGCGCCTCTTCGGCCCGCAGGTTCCGCACATAGTCCCAAGCCGGGCAGATGTTGCGTGCGGCCAGCAATATACCGGCCAGCACGAGTTCCTTGACCGCATTCGCGTTCGCCCCTGGCGCATTGAAGACCGGTATGCCTTTGCGACTCATCTCGATGACCGGTATGTTGTTGACGCCGGCTCCCGCTCGCCCCACGGCTTTGAGCGTCGCAGGCAGCGGCATATCATGCATGTCAAAGGAACGAACCAAAATGGCGTCGGGGTGTTGGATCTCGGAAGCCACCTCATAGTGTTCCCGTGGCAAGCGCTCCAAACCCTTCACCGATATATTGTTCAGGGTCAGTATCTTAAACATCGGGCTGCGAACTCTACTGGCAGTGGTGTAGTCTTGGATTGAGACGCGCTCACGACGGGGGGCGAGACGAGGCTAACCGTGTCGCTCTTCAAAGTCTTTCATGAAAGCCGCCAGCGCAACAACCCCTTCCTCGGGCATCGCATTGTAAAGGCTGGCACGCATCCCACCCACCGAACGATGCCCCTCCAGTGTCACCAACCCTGCTTCCTCGGCTTTCTCCAAGAAGATCTTATCGAGAGCGTCCTCGGCGAGGGTAAAAGGCACATTCATCCAGGAACGGCACTCAGGATCGACAGGATTGGCATAAAAATCCGAACCATCGATAGCCGAGTATAGAATCTGTGCTTTGCGCTGATTGCGCTCGGCTAGACCCGGGAGTCCACCTTGGGCCTTAATCCAATCGAATACCAATCCTGCCACATACCACGCCGTAGCCGGCGGGGTGTTGTAAAGCGAACCGGCATCGGCTTGAAGCTTATAATTAAGCACCGCCGGCGCCCGAGAATCGACGCGCGCGATGAGATCATCGCGCACGATGATCACCGTCAGGCCGGCGGGGCCGATGTTCTTCTGGGCACCGGCATAGATAATGCCGAAACGGCTCACATCGATGGGTCGAGAGAGGATGGTGGACGACATATCGACCACCAACGGCGTGGCGCCCAGCTCAGGCACCCAATGGAACTCGACGCCACCGATGGTTTCATTCGGCGTATAATGCAAGTAGACGGCGTCCGGATCGAGATTCCACTGCGCCTGAGGGGGTACGCTATGGTATCCCGTGGCCGCAGTGCTAGCGACGATATTCACCTGCGCGTAGCGGCGTGCCTCCTGGATCGCCTTCTTCGACCATTGACCGGTATCAACATAGTCAACCCGCTCACCCTCGTTCACCAGGTTGAGGGGTACGGCGGCGAACTGCCCGCTAGCCCCCCCCTGAAGGAACAGGACTCGATAATGCTCCGGGATTGCCATGAGCTCGCGCAGAGTCGTTTCGGCGCTACTGGCAATGGAACGAAAGGCTTCACTGCGGTGGCTCATCTCCATGACGGACATACCTGTTCCCCGCCAATCCAGCAGCTCCGCCTGCGCTTGCCGCAGCACCGGCTCGGGTAACATGGCGGGGCCCGGGCTGAAGTTATATACACGTGTCATCTCAACTCCTCCAGGTTTGCCCTGTCATCGCTCACCCATCCTCCTCGCTCTCTTCAACGATGCGATCGAGCCCCACCAGCCGTTCCCCTTCGGCAAGGCTGATGAGCTTGACGCCCTGTGTGTTACGACCCAAAACGCTGATCTCACCGACCCGAGTCCGCACCAGCTTACCACCGTCGGTAATCAGCATGACTTCGTCGCTTTCTCTCACCAGCAAGGCATCCACCACCTCACCGTTGCGGGCCGAGGTCTGAATGGAAATGATACCCTGGCCGCCGCGACCTTGAAGGCGGTATTCCGGCAAATTGGTGCACTTCCCATAGCCATTGGCGCTGGCGGTGAGCACCCAACCGTGGTCGGCGATGATGAGCGAAATGACCTGCTGATCGTCGCCGAGCTGCATCCCCCGCACACCGCGCGCCGCACGCCCCATCGGCCGCACATCCTGCTCGCTAAAGCGAATCGCCTTGCCGGCGCTGTTGAAAAGCATCACATCGCGCCCGCCATCGGTGATGGCGACACCCACGAGTTCGTCGCCCTCCAGCAGATCGATAGCCACGATGCCATTGGAACGTCGCCGCGAGAAGCTCTCCAAAGGGCATTTCTTCACCAAGCCCTTGGCCGTCGCCATGAACACATAGCCAGGTTGACCAAAGTCATGCACGGGCAGCAACGCGGTAATGCGCTCCCCCTCCTCCAGCGGCAGCAGATTGACGATGGGTTTGCCACGCGCGGTGCGCTGCGCTTCCGGTAACTCGTAAACATTCATCCAGTAGACTTTGCCACCGGTAGAAAAACACAGGACGGTGTCGTGGGTATTGGCGACGAAGAGATTATCGATAAAATCCTCCGCCTTCATACGGGTCGCCGATCGGCCCTTACCACCTCGCTTTTGTGCGCGGTAGGTGTCGAGCCGCTGCCACTTGACATAGCCGGCATGGGACAATGTCACCATCACATCTTCTGGACTGATGAGATCTTCGGGATTGAAGGCCTGGTGATCGCTGATGATCTCGGTACGACGCGGATCGCCGAATCGATCGCCAAGCTCGATAAGCTCCGTACGGATGACATTCATGAGTCGGTCCGGATTTCCGAGGATATCGAGAAGGTCCTGAATCCTGCCGAGCAACTGCTCGTATTCGCCGACGATCTTGTCCTGCTCAAGCCCCGTCAAACGGTGTAGCCTAAGGTCCAGGATCGACTGGGCCTGCTTTGGCGACAAGCGGTAGCCAGTCCCACCCAGTCCGTATTCGGCATCGAGATCCTCAGGGCGAGAAACCCCGGCGCGCTCAAGCATGCTGCCGACCATACCGGGGGGCCAGGGTGTTTCCAACAGGCGTTGCTTGGCGATGTCCGGGTTCGGGGACTCCTTTATGAGCGCGATCACCGCATCAATATTGGCTAACGCCACCGCCTGCCCTTCCAGTAGATGGGCCCGTTCCCGCGCTTTACGTAGCTCATAGAGGCTACGCCGGACGACAACCTCGCGGCGATGTCGCACGAAAGCCTCCACTAGCTGCTTCAGGTCTAGCAAGCGGGGTTGACCATCCACCAGCGCCACCATGTTGATCCCGAACACGGTCTGCAGCTGCGTGTGCTGGTAGAGGTTATTCAAAATCACCTCAGCCGCCTCGCCTCGTCGTAGCTCGATCACCATGCGGGTGCCGTCCTTGTCGGACTCGTCCCGAAGCTCCGAGATGCCTTCCAGCTTCCTCTCCTTGACCAGCTCGGCGATGCGCTCCAGCAGGCGCGCCTTGTTCACCTGGTACGGCAGCTCGGTGGCAACGATGCGCTCTTTCCCACCCTCCGCCGTCTCCACGTGAGTGCGTGCGCGCACATAGATGCGCCCACGCCCGGTTTGATAGGCCTCACGGATCCCATGCGCACCGCTGATGATGCCGGCGGTGGGAAAGTCCGGTCCCGGCAACCGTTCCATCAGTCCCGCAACGTCTATGGTTGGGTTATCGATATACGCAATGCAGGCAGCGACGACTTCGCCGAGATTGTGCGGAGGAATGTTCGTGGCCATACCCACCGCAATACCTGCCGAGCCGTTCACCAACAGATTCGGCAATCGTGTCGGGAACACCGATGGCTCTCGCTCCGAACCGTCGTAGTTGGGCAAGAAATCCACCGTCTCCTTATCGATGTCGGCCAGCAACTCATGCGCAATACGCGACAGCCTAACCTCGGTATAGCGCATGGCGGCCGGTGGGTCACCATCCACCGACCCGAAGTTCCCTTGGCCATCCACCAACATCGCCCGCATCGAGAAGGGCTGCGCCATCCGCACCAGCGCATCATAGACCGCACCTTCGCCGTGGGGGTGATACTTACCCGTGGTATCGCCACAGACGCGAGCCGACTTTTTGTAAGGCCGGTTCCACTCTAATCCTAGCTCGCTCATTGCGAACAAGACCCGCCGATGCACCGGCTTCAACCCGTCTCGCACATCGGGCAGGGCGCGTCCAACGATTACACTCATAGCGTAATCGAGGTACGACTGCTTCATTTCCTCCTCGATATTGACCTGGAGGATCTCTTTGGCAAATTCAAACATAGTCTAAGTTGCGCGACCGCCTGTGTTCCTTAGAGAGGAAACCTAGGTGGAAAAACAGACTAAGATCATCGTTTCGGCTCCTTAAATTCTGTCTCTTGTGTCGGGGCTTCGCGGGCTTGATGAGCCGTGCCACAGCGCGCCCCCAAAGAAACGATGACCATGGTCCAGAACTCAAGCTGGAGTTCGGAAGGAGTTGGCTGACAGTATCCCTACCGTAATGGTAAATATTACCACACTGCTGCGGCTCACCGCACCGCAAGCAGGGGGGAGCGCCGCTCTCACGCCACCGTAAGGCCGCTGGCAGCCAATGGAACCTGACCGTTATTTAAAACCCGGTGCCGAGATCTCAACACAGCGGCGAGCCACCGGAGTGTACAAGGGAGTACATGAGGATGGCGAACCGCTGCGCAACGCGCTCAGAGGTTGTGAAAAAACCTGCTACGCAACCCGATAGCGACGTTGGGCGGTGCTCGCTCCTCGCCTATCTACCTGACATGTCTCGTCGCTGCGCGCCGTCCGCCTGGCTCTCGGGCCGCTCGCGACGGTTTTTTCACAACCTCTCAGGCAAGCGCAGTAGTTTTTGAAACAGCTTCTCACCCGCTACTTAGCCAAGGGATTCTACGCCACAGCACCGCGTAACACCCAGGCATCCCTTCTATCCCGGTTCGCCGTCGCTTGGCGCCAACCTCGGGGTATTGGATGCTGATCCGGGCTTCACCCAGCACCGCAGACCTGTCACACTACGTGCGCCCGCTAACATCGCTAGCAACAGGAACAACCCGCGATCATGACGGATTCCGTAAAATTCATGCTCGCCGAGGCCGACCTCCCGCGAGCCTGGTATAACATCGCCGCCGATTTGCCCATACCTTTGCCCGCGGTACTCAACCCGCAGACCCAACGTGCCGCATCACCCGAGGATCTTGCGCCCATTTTCCCTTGGGCCATCATCGAGCAGGAAATGAGCACGGTCCGTGACATCCCCATTCCTGAACCGGTACGCGAGGTCTATCGACAGTGGCGCCCGGCTCCCCTGTTTCGAGCCCGGCGGCTAGAGAAGGCGCTCGACACCCCGGCGCGCATTTACTACAAGTATGAAGGGGTTAGCCCAGCTGGCAGTCACAAACCCAACACCGCCATGGCTCAAGCATTTTACAACAAGCAGGAAGGGGTAAAACGCATCGCCACTGAGACCGGTGCCGGGCAATGGGGTTCATCCCTCGCCATCGCGGGCGCCTTCTTCGGATTGGAGATCGAGGTGTTTATGGTGAAGGTGAGCTTTCACCACAAACCCTACCGCCGCTCTTTCATGGAGAGCTTCGGGGCCAAATGCATCGCCAGCCCAAGCGACACCACCGCCTGCGGTCGAGCCATGCTGGTCAGCCATCCCGACAGCACCGGCAGCCTCGGCATTGCCATCAGTGAGGCGGTGGAAAAAGCCGCTGCACGAGAAGACACCAAATATGCACTCGGCAGTGTCCTCAATCATGTCCTGTTGCACCAGACCGTCATCGGTCTGGAAGCGCAACGCCAGTTCGAGATGGCCGGAGACTACCCGGACCTGGTCATCGGCTGCACCGGCGGCGGCAGCAACTTCGGGGGTATCGCCTTTCCCTTCATCGGCGAACGCTTGCGTCATGATCGTGCCATCGAGTTCATCGCCGTGGAGCCAGCCGCCTGTCCAACCCTCACCCAAGGTGCCTATGCATACGATTTTGGTGACACCGCCCACCTGACGCCCCTGGTCAAAATGTACACCCTGGGGTCAAGCTTTGTGCCGCCGGGTTTTCACGCTGGGGGACTTCGGTATCACGGTATGGCACCGATGTTGAGCCACCTGACGGCATTGGGCTATATCAAACCGCGAGCCTATGAACAGCTTGAGTGCTTCGCCGCCGGCCTGCAATTTGCGAAAGTGGAGGGTATCTTGCCGGCCCCCGAAGCCAACCATGCGGTCAAAGCGGCCATCGACGAGGCCCTCAAGTGCAAGCTGGAGGGGGTGAGCCGGGCCATCTTGTTCAACCTCTGTGGACACGGCCACTTCGACATGCAGGCTTATCGGGACTACCTCGACGGCAAGCTCGTCGATCAAGCTTATGATGCCTCGGAGATCGCTCTGGCGCTTGCAGGTTTGCCCGCCGTCACCGAGCCAGCCGTCGCTTCCTCACCCTGACGAGCCGGTCTGGAGTGCCCAGAACCCCGCATCACGGAGTCGGCAGAAACCCTCCCTCTCTGGCAGCCGCCTCCACCGTAGCGTGGATCTGCCCAACCAGTGCCGGCGCTAGGTTTAAGCGCGCGGCGAGCATCTGCAGATAGGCCCGCTCCGCGGGGGTATCGATGTCTACTGCCAGCACCGACGCGGTGTAGATCTCCGCTGCCACCTCGGGGGTCACACCGAGCTTTACGATAGCATCGATATCCAACGGCTTGGCCAATTCCTCCAACACCAAAGCCTTGCTCTGGGCGTCAAGCTCGAGTTTATTGAGTTCTCCAAAGATGCGCTGTTGCTCCGCCTGATCGATGTGCCCATCGGCTTTGGCTGCAGCTATCATCGCCCGCACCAATGCCAAACCGAGCGCATTTCGGGAGGCCGCGTCCCCGTCAGGTGGCAAAAATCCACTGTGCGTGAGCAGTGGCTCCTCCGTAGCGGGGCTGGCTGTCACGGGCTGCGCGGGTTCACCCTGCTGATAGCGCTTGTAGGCCATATACGCCAATCCCCCCACCGCTGCGAGACCGCCCACCTTGAGGGCAGATTTCGCGAATGTTTTTCCCTTTTTTCCGGTCAACAGGCTGGCCAGTGTCCCGGCCAAAGCGCCGCTCGCAAGCCCACTGGCTGCGCCACTGTTCAATACCTTGCTCACCAGATCTTGACCCTTGGCCGAGACATTCGACCCACTTAAGCCACCTTCCATCAATCGCTTGAATAGTTCGCCCGTATTCATCTCATGTCGCCTTATTCGTTATGCTAAAGGGTATGTCGCGCATGTTCCCTGATGACAAAGACCGGCGATGAACCGAAAAATTCGCTCAGAGACGATCGGCAACGATCACCCGCCGGCCGCCCGTAGAATCGGCACCCACGTCAATACCGGGACGATGGTGTACAATGCAGAATCGACCACCCTTGTAAGTGTTTGATGGAAGCGCATGAGCGTGCAGCGCCTGCCGTCTAGTCCATTCCGGCAGCGCGTGCGGAGCATCGCATTTTTCGTCCTCGCCATGGTGATCTCGCCTAGCAACAGCGCTGACAACACGGACCTGATCATCGATGATCGCTCCAGCGGAAGCCTCGTCTCCACGATAGGGACCCTCTGGCGGGGAATCAGCGATCGGGTAATGGGCGGTTTGTCTACGCAGCAGGTCAGCCTGGACACGCTAGCCGGTAGGCCGTGCGTGCGCCTGACCGGAGAGGTACGACTGGATAACAACGGCGGATTCATTCAGCTCGCCCTTGAGCTTGCCCAGGAAGGCCTCTTGGATGCCTCCGACTTTGCCGGTCTGCACCTCGTCGTTTACGGCAATGGAGAACAGTATAACGCGCATCTACGCACCTCGGACCTTCGGCTACCTTGGCAGTCCTATCGCCAGAGTTTCGTGGCGCCGGTCGACTGGACGGCTATTCGTCTGCCTTTTGCCGGATTCAAAGCCCATCGAACCGAGCTCCCTCTGGCATTGTCCCGCCTCAAGCGTCTTGGCATAGTGGCCATCGGTCGCCCCTATCAGGCCGATCTCTGCATCGCTAAGGTCAGTCTGTATCGGTAGCCGCCTGGCTAAAAGCGATCAGGCTCCTGAACCGACATTCTCCGCCGGCAACGCTCTCGCCCTGAATGAGTGACCCTGTGCGGCAGTTGGCATTTTGGAGGCCCTGCTAGCAAGATAATAATCGCCTGGACGGTTCGTAGCAGCCCCAGCGCCGCGTTCGAAGCGTCCTCTCACGACTAAAACGACACGCAGAAGGAGGCAAACAATGAGACGCTGCCTTTGGCTCTTGCTTGGGCTGTTCTCCACTAGCACGATCGCCGATCCACGCCTTCGATGCGGCAACGACCTCATCGAGACTGGCGTTGGCACGTCCCGCTACCTGGTACTACAAAAGTGCGGGGAGCCTACGTTTCGCGACGGTAACCGCTGGTTCTACGATAGAGGTAACACGTTCCTCACCATCTTGGTCTTTAAAGACAACGGCGAACTAGGCTTCAGCAAGACCGAATTCACCTGGCGCTAGCCACGTGATCCGGGTCCAGCGGGACTGTAGGTATCGAACGCTCCGGCATCGAAAGGCTAGCAGCCATCGCGTTCGCTCGGTTGAGAGGGTGTGAGAAAACCCTAGCGAGCAGCCCGAGAGCCAACCGAACGGGGCGCAGCGACGCGACCCAGCAGGTAAATAGGCGAGGAGCGAGCACCGCCCAAAGCCGCTATCGGGTAGCGAAGCCGGTCTTTCGGGCTATCTGACTCTTGCGGGGATCGCCAGTTTAGGGTCAAATGGAGGCTATGAACAAAGCCCCGAGAACCCATTACATCGCCGTCAAGGTCGAGAGCGTCTACGTGGAAGAGCAATCTGAGCCGGAGGCGAACCGATATTTCTTCGCTTACCGAGTCGTCATACGCAACGAAGGCACGGTGGCTGCGCAGCTCAAGTCGCGCCATTGGATCATCACCGACGCCAACGGCCAGGTTCAGGAAGTGCGCGGTGAAGGCGTCGTAGGAGAGCAGCCCTATCTCGAGCCCGGCCAAGGCTTCCACTATACCAGTGGCGTGATGCTGGAGACTCCGGTCGGCAGCATGTATGGTAGCTACCAGATGCTCGCCAGCGACGGTGTGACATTCGACGCCGAAATCCGCCCGTTTCGACTGGCGGTTCGGGAACTGCTGCACTAGCGATCGGCACTCGACAAGCCCAGGCCGGCGAAAGCGCCCCTGGCAGGAACTCTAGCGCTTGGCAATCTACGCCATTGGCGATGTGCAGGGATGCTATGATGAGCTGAAAACGTTGCTCGCGGAACTGCGATTTCAGCCTGGTAATGATCGATTATGGTTCGCCGGCGATCTGGTCAACCGCGGGCCTCGATCCCTTGAGGTGTTGCGCTTCATTCGGAATCTCGGAGACCGCGCCATAGTCGTGCTGGGCAATCACGACCTGCACCTTCTGGCGGTGGCGGCAGGCCAACGAGGCCTGCGTCGCAAGGATACCTTGGATGATATCTTGCGGGCACCCGACCGCGACGAGCTCATGACTTGGTTACGCGCCCGCCCCCTCCTGCATCACGATTCGAGCCTCGGCTTCACCACCGTCCATGCCGGCTTACCACCCCAGTGGAACCTGGCCACGGCCAGACGCTGTGCTCGGGAGGTGGAAACGGCCCTGCGAAGTCCGGATTACCCTCTGTTTCTCGAACGCCTGTACGGCAATCGGCCGGATCGGTGGTCAGACCAGTTGCGGGGCTTCGATCGGCTGCGCTTCATCACCAATTGTCTCACCCGCATGCGCTACTGCCGCCGCGATGGGGGTTTGGATCTAAGCGAAAACGGGCCTCCCGGAACCCAAGCCCCCGACCTGACGCCGTGGTTCGAGGTCCCGGATCGGCAAAGCCGCGGCGAGCGCATTATCTTCGGGCATTGGGCAACGCTGCAGCTCAACCGGGTTTTACATCCGCGGCATAACGTCTATCATCTCGATACCGGCTGCGCTTGGGGTGGCCAGCTCACGGCACTGCGGCTCGACTCCTTGCGCCGGGTCAGCGTGCCCTGTGACGGGAGCGCAAGGCCACTATAAGCCGCCATCATTCTCTGTGCACAACCACGTCTCCTAGGTAAGCGTTGACCGACCGGCTTGGAGGTGACGCTCTAGCACGACAAACGTATAGCGATAGGGATTGTCGCCATCCGGCTGGCATTCAATACGTTGAGTTTCACGCCAGGCGTCATAGCGGAAGTCTGGAAAATAGACATCGCCGGGGAAAGTGTGATGGATCAGCGTCAGATACATCCGCTGCACGAGCGGCAGTACCTGTTCGTAAACCGAAGCGCCGCCAATAACGATGACTTCCCGAGAGCCGGCACAAGCTTCCATTGCTTCTGCTAGCGAGTGCACCACACGGCAACCTTGCGAACGGTAGCGCACATCGCGGGTCATCAACACATTCAAGCGCCCCGGAAGAGGCCTGCCGATGGAATCGAAGGTTTTCCGTCCCATCAACACCGGCTTGCCCCAGGTGATGGCGCGAAATCGCTTGAGGTCGGCCGGCAGCCGCCACGGAAGCTGATTGTCACGTCCGAGAATCCGCCCCTCAGCCATCGCTGCAATGAGTGAAATGACCATTCCCCTCGGGCTTACTGGCTGCTCGGCGCAGTCTCGGTGACGGACTTCGATGCCTTGATCGTGAATATTACCGCCCTTGACGTGCATGCCTCTCATCCGCTGAGCGCTCAACTTTGGGTTAAGATCGGAAGCGAAAATCATCGCTGCGTGAGGATCGCTCGTCGAGAGCGTCGAGACGGCGACCGATCCCTAGACCGACCGAACCCGTAGGCGAACGGGCATGTCTAATTGGCTAGAGGATTGCTTATTTCGGCGCAACCGAACTCTTCCGAGCACGGGCGTGTCCGTCAGCGACGCCCTCGATCCGGCACCGACGTCCGGAGGGTGCGCCGCGCCCCCAACGATCGGCTGCGAGCCCAATGGGAGCGATATCTACGGCGCAGACACGCTGACGGTAGCCCGATCCGGCAGGTACCTGGGCAACGGAGAACGGATCTCGATCGCCCTGCATGGGGCGCATTTTGGAACGAAATGATTGTGGAATAAAGGGGGTAGACCATGGCCAAAGCGGCCAAACACACTGCCGTCATCTGCGTCGTCGCAGCACTGAGCGCCGGCTGCGCGTCCGACATGGGGGAAAAGCAGGCCTTAGGGGGATTGCTCGGCGCCGCGGGGGGTGGACTGCTCGGCGCCCAGTTTGGCGGCGGCTCAGGGCAGCTAGCGGCCACCGCTGCGGGCACTTTACTCGGGGCCCTTATCGGCAGCAGTATCGGCCGTACGATGGACGACGTGGACCGGATGAAGGCCCATCAAGCCTATGAACAGGCCGCCAGTGCCCCGATCGGCGAAACCATCACTTGGAACAACCCGAACACCCAACATTCCGGTAGCATTACCCCCGTGCGCGAAGGCACCTCGGCATCGGGCCTGTATTGCCGTGAGTTTCAGCAGACGGTACGCATTGGGGGCAAGTTGGAACAGGCCTACGGTACCGCCTGCCGGCAACCCGACGGAAGCTGGAAAATGCTCCCGACTTAGACTAAAAAAGCACGCCGTGGTGACAGGGAGATATCTCGATGGGTAAGACTGTGATGGCGATTCTGGTGTTGTTCAGTACTTGGGCTTTCGCGACATCGGCCCGCGCTGATTTCAAGACTGGCGAAGAACTCTACGGGCTCTGCATGGCCCCCGACGATGTGCGCGGCCACTCGTTTTGCGTCGGTTATGTCGCGGCGATAGCGGACGTGCTCGGTGCAGGCACTGGAACCATATCCGACTGGCGCGCGTGTATCCCAGCCAAGGCGACCCAGGGAGAAGTAGCTACCATCGCCATCGAATGGCTGAGAGAACATCCGGACAACCGTGCCTTCGGTGCGAGCAACGTTATCGCCCAAGCCCTCGCTAACAGGTATCCCTGTTCCCGATGAGCGTGCTCTGATTCCCGGGATAGAGCAGACCGGGGCCGCTCGTCAGCGCGTTTGCAATGCTGGCATCGACTCTTAGAAGCTGTTTTAACAATGTCACGAGCGCCGGAGTCGCAAGGCGCACAGGGGCGACAAAATCGTCTGGAACGATTTTGAACAGCGTTAAGGTGACCCCGAAGGGGCGAGTCCCAGGGATGGGGCGAGTAACCACCGGAGTGTACAAGGCAATACATGAGGATGGCGAGCCGCTGCGCAACGCAGCTATGGCAACCGCAGTAGTTTTTAAAACAGCTTCTCAGCTTGCGTTCCTGAGTGCATGAAGCGCTAGGGCCGCGGGGCGCGCTCGCTTGCCGAACCAACATCCGGGGTCATGAACACTCGCAATGCGCGTTATCAAGCGGCACTCTTCGACCTAGCGCGCGTACACTTTGCGACTCTCGACGAAACGCTTCGCCACATCACGCAAGTCGCTGCTAACACCCTTCCGGTTCGCCGGGTAAGCGTCTGGATTCGCGATGAACGGCGCGCCGCCCTCGTGTGCCATGACCGCTTTGACCAACTCGATGGCACGCATCAGCACGGTGCGGAACTCAAACTCAATCCCATGCAGGCGTACTTGGCGGCCCTTCAGCGCAGCGGCCTGTCGGTGACACCAGATGCCACCGCGCATCCGCAGCCCGGAATCTTCGCTCGGCAAGCGGTTGCCGACTTCGACGCCTCCTCCCAACTCGAGGCCACCATTTACCTCCAGGGTGAAACTATCGGCGTCGTTCGTTATGAGCATGTGGGGCGACACCGCCATTGGCGCCCGGAGGAACAGTCCTTCGCCGCTTCCATCGCCGATCGGGTCGCTCTTGTGGTAGAGAGCATGGCCAGAAGAAGGATCGAAGCTCAACTGCGCAAGACCCATGATATCTTGGAGCAGCGGGTCAAGGAACGTACCGCCGAGCTGTCCCGAGTCAATGCCACGCTGCGCCAGGAGATCGAGGAGCGCGTAAGAATCGAATCCGCATTACGGGAAAGCGAACAACGACTCGCCACCCTAGTAGAGTATGCACCCGAGGCCATCGTGATCTTGGATGTCGATGTGGGCTGCCTCGTGCACGCCAATGAAAACGCGGTCCTCCACTTCGGTTTCCCGCGGGATGTACTGCTCAAAATGAATCCGTTGGATCATAGCCCAGAGCGCCAAGCCAACGGCCAGCTGTCTCGTGACATGATGAAAGAAAAGATTGCAGAAGCGGTGGCCGGCGGCAATCCCACCTTCGAATGGACTCACCTGAGTGGCGCCGGTGAGCCGGTGTCGTGCGAAGTTCACTGGGTGCGCCTACCGGGCACAGGCCGTCGGCTCATTCGCGGGAGCATTACCAACATCACCGAGCGAAAACGCTCCGAGGAGGCTTTACGCCGCGGTAACGCCATTCTCAGGGCCCAACAGGAGGCCGCCATCGATGGTATCCTGGTGGTCGACGAGCGGCAACGGGTCGTCTCCTTTAACCGCCGTTTTGCCCAGCTGTGGAGTATCCCGGACGGGCTGCTGGTGCCTCACGATGATCGCAAGCTGATTCGATTCGTGCTCTCTCAGCTAAGCGATCCCCGCCAGTTCCTTGCTAAGGTGGAGTACCTCTACCAGCACCCGGACGAAATCAGCCGTGACCAGATCGTGTTTCGTGACGGACGCGTCTTCGATCGGTATTCTGGGCCCGTGCGCGGACCGACCGGCGATTATTATGGGCGCATCTGGTACTTTCGGGACATTAGCGACCAGAAGCAGGTGGAGGAGGAACTGCGTCGCGCCAAAGAGGCAGCGGAAGCGGCCAATTACGCCAAGAGTGGGTTTCTCGCCAATATGAGCCATGAGCTACGCACTCCCCTGAACAGCGTTCTGGGCTATGCCCAGATTCTCAAACGTCAGGGGGCGCTCTCGGAGAAACAGCGGAAGGCCCTGGACATCATCGAACATTCTGGAGAACACCTGTTGGGGCTCATCAATGAAGTGCTCGACTTGGCTAAAGTCGAAGCCGGCACACTGCAGCTTCGGTCGGTCAGCTTCCATTTGCCGCGATTGCTCGAGGCATTGGGTGAGAGCATGCGCGCCCGCGCCGAGAGCAAGGCACTGAGCTTCAGTCAGGAATGGATCACGGCGCTGCCAGAGACGGTTCGTGGCGACGAGCGCCGCCTGCGCCAGGTGCTCATCAATCTCCTCGACAACGCCATTAAGTACACGCGACAAGGCGGCGTCACGCTGAAGGTGGGTTACCATGGGACGCCCCTGCGCTTCCTGGTGGAAGACACCGGCATCGGAATTCAGGCCCAGCATTTGACGGAGATCTTTAACGTTTTCCAGCAAATTCGTAGCGGCAAGGCCTTCGAGGAAGGCACCGGACTCGGGCTCGCCATCAGCAAACGGCTGGTGGCGCTCATGGGGAGTAACCTGCAGGTGGCCAGCACGCCTGGAGAAGGTAGCCGGTTCTGGTTCGACCTTGAGTTGCCCGTGGTCGCGACCGGACACTCGGTCCTGCAGCCACTCGAACGCACCGTAGTCGGTATCTCAGGCCCCAAGCGACGGATCTTGGTTGCCGATGACCGCGAAGACAACCGGGGAGTGCTACGAGACATGTTGCTGCCCCTCGGTTTTGAAATCCACGAGGCGGCCGATGGGCAAGCTTGTCTGCAACAAGCCCTCGCTCTGAGACCCGACGCTGCCTTAATCGATCTACGCATGCCGGTGATGAATGGAGAGGAAGTCATCGCACGCCTGCGTGCCACGGCCGCGCTGCGTGACATGCTGATCATCGCCGTATCGGCAAGCGCCTTTGAGCACAACCGGGAGCAGTGCATTAACGCCGGTGCCGACGATTTCCTGCCCAAGCCATTTCGGCTGGAAAAACTGCTGCAGCTACTTTGTCAGCATCTGGCCCTCGATCGGATCTATGCCGAGCCCGAACCGCTTCCGGCTAACGCGACGCCAGACGGCGGGGCGGTCGTGCTACCCACACAACGCTGGGAAGTGCTGATGGAAGCAGCCAAGCGCGGTGACATCCAAGCCCTGCGGGAAGAGGTCAAGAACCTCGCTCAAGCTGATCCACCGTCTCGCGCCTTCTTGGAAAAGCTGGATACGCTCGCTGAGCACTTTCGTCTGAAGCAAATTCGTCAGCTGTTACACATGACCCGACACGCGCCATGAGTACCGCGCAAAGTCAAACCAAACAGGCCGTCGTCCTGATGGTGGATGACAACCCCGACAACCTGGGCGTTTTGTTCGAACTCCTGAACCAGCACGACTTTCGGGTATTGGTCGCCGAAGACGGTGAAAGCGCCCTGGCGCAAGCCGCATACGTCCACCCTGACCTTATCCTGTTGGACATCCTGCTGCCCGACATGGATGGCTTTACCACCTGCCAGCGCCTCAAGGAGCGCCCGGAAACCCAAGACATACCGATCATTTTCATGTCGGCGCTCACCGATACCGTCGACAAGATCAAGGGGTTTCAGTTGGGCGCGGTGGACTACATCACCAAGCCTTTCCAGCAGCAAGAAGTGCTCGCCCGGGTCACGACCCATGTGACGCTGCAGCGCCTCAAGAGGCAGCTCATGGAAAGCGAGCAAAGGCTCTCTCGCATGGTCGCCTCCGCCATGGACGCCATCGTCATCCTCGACCGCGAAGGCCGAATCACGCTCTTCAATAGAGCGGCCGAACGGGTCTTTCGTTGCCAGGAGCCAGAGGCCCTCGGGCAACCCTTTACCCGTTTCCTCTCGAAGCCGTGCCAGCAGATACTTCTCGACTACTTGCAGCAAGGTGAGCGTGCCGGTAACAGGCTCACTCCCTTCTGGATGCCCGGCGGGCAGACCGCCATGCGTGCCGATGGTGAGAGTTTTCCCATCGAGGCCACGGTATCGCGGGCGGAAGTCAATAGATGCCCGCTCTATACGGTCATTCTGCGTGACGTTGGCGAACGCCAGCGCGCCGAGGCGGAACGCAACCGACTGCGGGGGCTCAATCTTTACTTACAAGAAGAGCTTCAGGCTGCTCAGCAGGCGGAAGAACTGGTCGGCGCCGCACAGGGTCTGCAGTCGGTCATGACCGGCGTGCGGCAGGTGGCCAACACCGACGCCACCGTGCTGATCTCGGGGGAAACCGGTACCGGCAAGGAACTCATCGCACGGGCCATTCACGGCCTGAGCAGTCGCAAAGACAAGGTGATGGTCAAGCTCAACTGCGCCGCCATTCCCAGCGGACTGGTCGAAAGTGAGCTTTTTGGCCACGAGAAAGGCGCCTTTACCGGGGCCATCGCGCGCAAGGTGGGACGTTTCGAGCTGGCCGATGGCGGCACCCTGTTTCTCGACGAGGTCGGCGAATTATCCCTCGATCTACAGGCGAAATTACTCCGCGTGCTGCAAGAGGGGGAGTTCGAACGGGTCGGGGGTACGCGCACGCTGACAGTCGATGTGCGTATCATCGCCGCCACCAATCGCGACCTGACCCAATGCGCAAAAGACGGGGCATTTCGTCCCGATCTCTATTACCGTCTCAACGTGTTTCCCATACCCCTGCCACCCCTTCGGGAGCGAAAAGAAGATCTGCCGCTGTTCATTGAGCACTTCGTTCGACGCTACGCCAAGAAATACGGCAAACGCATCGAAACTGTCCCGGAACGGGCCATGAAAGCAATGTACCAGTACGACTGGCCCGGCAATGTGCGTGAGCTACAACACGTCATCGAGCGGGCCGTCATCTTGACTCAGGACAGCGAGCTCGCCTTTGATGATTGCCTTAAACAGGCCCCCTCCTCGACCCCGAGCGCTCCGACGGGCGTCGAACCGTTGCAGCAAATCGAACGGGCCCACATTCTGAGAGCCCTAGAGAGCACCGGATGGCGTGTCAGCGGCAGAAATGGCGCAGCAGAGGTGCTCGGGCTAAAGCCCACCACCCTCGAATCACGGATGAAGAAACTCGGCATCACACGCCGATAAAACCGAATTCCTGATAATTCGCGAGCCTCCCGACATATTAGGAGTGCAATCCTGGCCGAACGGCCAACACCGGCCTCCCCCCTTCCCAGGTTTGCCCTATTAGTTATTTAAATACAGTAAGTTAGATACATAGGTGGGCATTTTCCTAGGCTGGCACAGCGCTTGCGTTTACCGATGTGCGGGCAATTTCAGAGCATCCGCAAGAAAGAATCAAAATTCTTTGCTGAAACACGACCCGCAGCACCAAAAGTACTTTGATTCATTCACGACACGCCATGCAATCGGAGGTTCATCATGAGTTACGCCGACACCCAGTTCAAAGCCGGTGGCAACGCCGAGGCCAGTGCCTACGCCGCCCAGGAAAACATCGGTTCCACCAGCATCGTGAATCGGGGCAAGGATCTCGGGATCGCCAATCCCGACATCGCGTCCGATGAGGATTTCACCGCCCAACAGCAAAACGTGGGGGCTGGTGGTTTCGGTGGCCACGGTGGCCAAGACAACGTCTATCAGAACGTCAAGGTTTGAGGCTGCCAACCGGCGCGATCAACCGCACGGCTGACGAGCCCGCCCTGGGCCCCTCAGCCCCAACAAAATGACGCGCATACAAACGCCAAGAGAGGAGTGACAGCATGAGTTACGGCAACATTGACTTTAAATCCGGCGGCAACGCCGAGGCCAACGCCGCAGCGGCTCAGGAGAACTTCGACTCCGCCAAGCTCATCAACGCCGGAAAAGATCTCGGCGTTGGGAACCTGAGCGTGCAGAGCGATGAGGATTTTCTCGCCCAGACGCAAAACGTTCAGGCAGCGGCGGTCGGAGGCCATGGCGGACGAGACAACGTAAACCAGACCATCAGCGTCTGATCGCCCTCAAGCATCGCGCTCGATGTGTGGCCCCGGGGAGAAATCCCCGGGGGTTTAGCCGGCGCCAGCCACCGCAACCCCACCTTCGCGAATATAACCCGGCCACGTCTGATCCCGACGTTTGTCAAGAGAGTTGTCGCATTTGGGTGTGAATCAAAGTGATGCATTGAGGAAATAAGGCTCTTCCGGATCTCGCGTGGTGCTAGTCATATTTAGTGCCAAAGAGTGTGCTGGGACACAATATAATGGTGTTTTAAGAACCGCTGAACCCCAAGATACGAGCGATACCACGCGAGATCCGGAAGAGCCGGAAATAACCGGGTCACGGGCTTCTTTTTCAACCCTTTGCCAATAGGCCTCCCACTCCCGGTTGGCCCGGTTCCCCCCTGTGTCAGGATAGATGTCGCCTCTTTCTGAAAACCTTTGTGTGAGCTGGG
>CAZUZO010000016.1:0-34236 GCA_964624765.1 uncultured Thiotrichales bacterium | reverse complement strand
CGGCGGCAGCGCCTTCAACATCAAGGCCAAGTCCCTGCGGCTGGGGGATTTCACCCAAGCCGAGGTTCGGACACTGCTCCAGGAACACACCACCGAAACCGGCCAGGTCTTCACCTCGGACGCCCTGGACCGGGTCTGGGACCTCACCCAGGGCCAGCCGCGGCTGGTCAACGCCCTGGCCTATGAGGTCTGCTTCGACATGCGGGACGGCCGCGACCGGAGCCGGCCGATCACCCTCGAGCGGATCGACCAGACCAAGGAGAACCTGATCCGGCGGCGGGTAACCCATCTCGATCAACTGGCCGACAAGCTGTGCGAGGACCGGGTGCGGCGAGTGATCGAACCGATGCTGGCCGGGACGGCCTTGGGGAAAGTCCCCGAGGACGACCGACAGTATCTGGTCGATCTAGGCCTGTTGCGCCGGGCCAACGGCGGCGGGCTGGTCGTCGCCAATCCGATCTACCGGGAAGTGTTGCCGCGCACGCTGGCCAGCGGCCCGCAAGACTCCTTACCCCACATCGCCCCGACCTGGCTGCATGCCGACGGTCGCTTGAATCCGGAGCAATTGCTGACCGCCTTTCTCGCCTTCTGGCGCCAGCATGGGCAACCCTTGCTCGGCAGCGCGCCGTATCACGAAATCGCCCCTCATCTGGTGCTGATGGCCTTCCTGCATCGAGTGGTCAACGGCGGTGGCACCCTGGAGCGGGAATACGCCATCGGTCGGGGGCGGATGGACCTGTGCCTGCGCTACGGCGCAGTGACGCTGGGGATCGAACTCAAGGTCTGGCGCGATGGCGAACCGGACCCGCTGGCGGAGGGGCTGGAGCAACTGGACGGCTATCTGGCGGGCTTGGGCCTGGACGCGGGCTGGCTGGTGATCTTCGACCGGCGTTCCGGGCAGCCGCCGATCCGCGAACGCACGTCCAGCGAAGAAAAGCCCAGTCCCCAAGGGCGGCGCATCAGCGTGGTGCAGGGTTGAGAGTCGGTGCATCTCGACGAGCTGACGCGAAGACGGTTCAACCCAATGACCAACGGATAGCGCAGACATGGTGTTGGCCTACGCGATGTACAACCTTTCTGGTGAGAGCTTGTGAAAAAACCTGCTACACGGCCCGATAGCGGCGTTGGACGGTGCTCGCTCCTCGCCTATCTATTTGATATGTCTCTCGGCTTGGCGCCGTCCGCCTTGCTCTCGTGCCGCTCGCGACGGTTATTTCACAAGCTCTGAGGCTTGAAGGGGCATGGCTATCGTCATATAGGTTGGGAGTGAAGACAAGGGAGCGCGAGCCCGGCAACCACGCCCGCCCACCACGGCAGCGCCGCCAGGTTCAGTGCCCATGCTGGTGCGAGAGCCGACGGTGGGTATAACGGATCTGCGTCACCTGTGCCACGATCGCGATGGCAATTTCCGCCGGTGAACGACCGCCGAGGCGAAGCCCGATCGGGGCGTGAATACGCGCCACATCCTCCTCAAGAAAGCCTGCCTCAAGCAGGCGCTTGCAGCGAGCCGCGTGGGTACGCTGGCTACCGAGAGAGCCGATGTAAAAGGCCGGTGACCTGAGCGCCGCGTGCAAAGCCGCATCGTCAAGCTTGGCATCGTGAGTCAACGTAATCACCGCTGTGCGGTTATCGAGGACGAGTTTGTCAAACGCCGTTTGAGGCCACTCCAGCATCATCTCGACCTCGGCAAAGCGCTGCAGGGTGGCAAAGCGGCGGCGTGGATCAACCACAACCACCTGGTAGCCAGCCAGTTGCGCCATCGGCACGAGACACTGCGCAATGTGAACCGCGCCGACGACGATCATTTTCACAGGGGGATTGAAAACATGCAAAAAAACCGGGCCCAACTCGGTTTCCAGCAGCTCGTTCCGATCGGTCTCAAGGGCTCTAAGCGCAGCTTCCAGTATCACCTCGCTCAGCTCCGGGGTAGGCTCCTCCGCGTCCCCGTAGACCAGCTGCTGCCGACCCGAATCGAGGCAGGTGACCAAAGCCACTGGCCGCCTCGCCCGTCCTGCACTCAGCAACGCCGTTAGCGTCTCGTCTTTCACCCTAAAGGCTCCACGTAAATGCGAACCTTGCCACCGCAGGCCAAGCCGAAACCCCAGGCCCGATCATGGGAGACGCCGAAACTGAGCAAGCGCGGCTGACCGAGTTCGATCACTTCTGCTGCCGCTTGCACCACTGCTCCCTCGACACACCCACCCGTAACCGAGCCCATGAAATCCCCGCGCTCGTTGACGATAAGCTGGCTTCCTGTCGGGCTGGGCGAAGAGCCCCAAGTGGCCACCACGGTGGCGATCGCCACCCGGTCGCCGCGATGCCGCCACTCCGCGGCGACGTGCAGTAAATCGGTCATGCCTCCTCTCCGGTGCTATTCTCCTGTGAGCTCGAGCACTTTCTCGCGCAGACGCTGCAGGGCCAAGAAAGCGATCCTTGTCAGGGCCTCGGGATCCAATCGATCGGAGTTCAACACCAAATCGTAGCCCAGGGGATCATCGATGTTCCGTCCGTAGAACTGACGGATAAATTCCCTGCGCTCGAGATCGGTGCGCTGTCGCGCGAGCTCTGCAGCGCTGAGCTCTACCCCTCGCCGCTCCGCAATGCGGCGTGCACAGCGGCTGGGCGAACCGACGATGCGCACCCGCAGTACCGGGCGATGGGCAAGGATGAAGCTCCCACCTCGGCCCAGAATCACACCTCCCTGGCAAGCAATGCCTAAGACCACATTGATCAGGTTACGGCGAACGGTCTCCTTAAAGACATCTTCACCCGTCAAAAGCGATCGCAGCCAAGCTCCTTTCATACCCTCTACACGCTCATCGAGCCGTCTTAAGACTTCTGGGTCGATGCGGGTCTCGTGGGCAACTTCCTGGAGGATGCGATGGTCAAATAGCCCTACCCCAAGGCGCTCGGCCAACCGCTTGGCAACTTCTCGCCCGCCAGAGCCTGCCCCACTTGACACCGTGCACACCAGAGGGAGTGACGCCGCCGGCATCTCGCGGCAGTGTTCACCCATCGCCACACAACGGATTAAGGCATCAATGGCACTTAGGGAATGTGTAGATATCATGTTCGATCAACCTGTTACCGGCCATGGCCATCGTTTGGTCAGGGTTGTGGTCCGCAGCGGACCCGCGGCGCCCAAGGGCCTTCGGCAGCCCCACGGGCATAGGTCACCGAACTGCCGAACCGTCACCAACACCCATTTTGTCCCGCTCGCCCAGGCCTGTACCTAGGCGAGCAAAGAGTCGCTTGCCCTCTACTGACTAACGCTTACCGCCTCGTCGGCGCCCCCCCGCACGACGGCGCAGATCGTCTAACGTTTTCAGTTGCGCGGCGGCCTTGGCCAGTTCGGCCTTAGCCTGGGCATAGTCGATCAAGCCGACCACCGCCGTCCCTTCCCTCAGCGCTTCCTTGGCCGCCTGGGCCACGCTTTCAGCCGCTCGCATGGCCCGCAGTGCGGCCTGAGCATCAATGCTTTCAGCGCGCAGGGCGGTATCCGCGAGCACAGTGATCGCAAACGGCTGCACCTCAAGCACCCCTCCCGAGACATAGATCAACACCTCATCGCCTGCCAGCAAGTCGATGCGGACCTCGCCGGGGTTCAGACGGGTGAGTAACGGCGCGTGGGTGGGCAGGATTCCAACCTCCCCCATCACCCCAGGCGCAATGAGCATGCTCGCCAGCCCCGAGAAGATCACGCCCTCGGCACTCACGATATCAACCTGAATGCTATTTGCCATCCTAACGCTTCGGGACCACCGTTAGTCATCTTATTAGACATCAGCTTGGCAGCGAGTTTACATCGACTGCCGCCGTCCTATCGAGCCTCGTTCGAGTCCATCCCCGCAGGAGGACGACACCTAACGGACCAAACATAACCACCGAATAAACCGCCTAGCCCCTTGTCCCCAAGGATTGGGTGCGCTATAAATCATTTACTTATTAACACATAACCGACTCAGGATGAGGGGCCGTAGAACGCTGGCGGCCGCTACTCGGATTGACCCATGATGGTATCCCTGCCTTTCTCGCCCGATGACACGGCTCTAAAGGCCTTTGAGATAAAGGGCGGTTTGTTCCCGCTCACGGTACTGCGTCTGCTCAAGCCCGACTTCGAAGAGACCTCCCGGCAATTGACCGAGCTTTTGAAGCAGGCTCCAGATTTCTTCAGCGGAGCGCCCCTAATCATCGATCTGAAACCGATCGAAAACGCTGGAGATATCGATCTGGCTAGCCTGGTTGCGCTGCTGAAGCAGCATCGCTTGGTGCCGATGGGTATACGGAACGGGACCTCGGCGCAACAGCAGCGCGCCATGGCAGCAGGGCTCGCGCTACTACCGGAAGGTCATGGCGGGAAGCTGCGTGCCATGCCGACCGAACGAGCACTCGCCGCTGGACAGGATCGCTTGGGCATGTCTCGCATCGTGTCAAAACCGGTACGTTCGGGACAACAGATTTACGCTGCCGGCAGTGATCTGATCGTGTTAGCCGCTGTGAATCCGGGAGCCGAGGTCCTAGCGGATGGCAGCATTCATGCTTACGGTCCGCTGCGGGGACGCGCCTTGGCCGGTGTCAACGGGCAGTCCGAAGCCCGCATCTTCTGTCGATCCTTGGAAGCCGAGGTCATCGCTATCGCAGGGATCTATCGGGTCTTAGAGGAACCGGACCGCCGGTTCACTGGCCAGCAAGTTCAGGTCTACCTCAGCCACGGCAGCTTGCGGGTCGAAGCCGTGTAAGGCATGAAGACTGCATCGAAGCTTGTCCGCAAATCCAGCGCCGGCAGAGCAGGGGGCACGATGGCGCACAACGTGCCTTGCTAGCAGTGGTTGACTTGCGCCGTCACAGCCGACCGGGAGCAGTCCCGAAGGCTGCGGCCATTTGTCGTCACACCGCCACGCAGTAGCGCCAGAAACGGCGTCATGGATTGTAAGACAGCTTCTCAACTTTGGGGATTCTGTGGGGAGTAGTTCACTTGGCAACGATCATCGTTGTAACGTCTGGGAAGGGAGGGGTAGGCAAGACGACCACGAGCGCGGCGTTTGCTGTGGGCCTCGCGATGAAGGGATACAAGACCGCCGTTATCGATTTCGACGTCGGTCTGCGTAACCTCGACTTGATCATGGGTTGTGAACGCCGCGTAGTGTACGACTTTGTCAATGTCATCAACGGAGAGGCAAACCTCAACCAAGCCCTGATCAAAGACAAGCGCGTGGATAACCTCTATGTACTTCCGGCATCCCAAACGCGCGACAAAGATGCCCTCACCAAAGAGGGTGTTGATAAGGTGCTGGAGGACTTACTCGAGCGAAAGTTCGAGTACATTGTCTGTGATTCTCCGGCAGGGATCGAGCACGGCGCCTACATTGCGCAGTACTTCGCCGACGAGGCTTTGATCGTCACCAACCCGGAGGTGTCCTCGGTGCGCGATTCAGACCGCATCCTTGGACTCCTCGCCAGCAAATCTCGGCGCGCCGAAAACGGCGCCGAACCGATCAAAGAGCATCTTTTAGTGACCCGCTACGATCCAAGGCGCGTCACCAGTGGCGACATGCTTGCCATGGACGACATCACTGAGATTCTAGGGATCCCGATTCTCGGCGTGATTCCAGAATGCCCCGCTGTGCTCCAGGCCTCAAACTCCGGCGTGCCCGTGATTCTCGAGCATGATAGCCGAGCCGGCCAAGCTTACGTCGACGTGGTGGCACGTTTCTTGGGGGAAGATCTGCCCCATCGCTTTATCGCTCCAGAGAAACGTGGCTTTCTCAAGCGCCTCTTCCGGTGAGCCAGCGCATGCGACTCCTCGACTATTTCCGTTCTTCTCGCCGAAATACTGCAGCCGTCGCCAAAGAGCGGCTGCAGATCGTCATTGCCCACGAGCGCGCTGAAGGCTCAGGGCGGCACCACATCCAGCGGCTGCTGCCAAAACTGGAACAAGAGATCTTGCAAGTCATCCGCAAATATTTTCAGATTGAGGAGCACCAAGTGACGCTCCAGGTGGAGCGAGAAGGTGACTATGAGGTCTTAGAACTTAACATCACACTGCCGGATTGATCAGGCCATTGTCAGCTGGCAACATTCTCCGTTCTGATGGACTAGACCGATGCCCAAGGAAAAGGCAAAGTTACGCCTGCGCATTCGCCAACCGCACGGCGGGAGCCCCTCCTCTGAGGACTCCCAAAACGTTCAAGGTTCCCTTATGTCCTCCAAGAAACCCGTCAGTCTGCTGCAAAAGCCCGCGCTTCGTGCCGGCTTGTTAATCGGCGCAGCGCTCATTGCCTTGCTCGCCGCGCTGCTAATGGTCATACCTTTCGAATCGGCACCCAATGGTGACGTTACCCAAGAGGCTGTAGACGACAGGCCGCCCGTGGCCGTCGCCAAAGACCGTGGCGAGGCAACGTTCACCTCCCCGCCGCCCATCGCTCCCGATTCGACCGCCGTCCCCGACAACAGCGCCCACTCACCGCCCCTGGACTTGGAAAGTGCGGAACTCGCCAATGGCATGGAAGAATCGGTGGAGCCGGAAAGCGCTGTGCAATGGGCGGATGAAACATCCTCCTTCGAAGCACTAGAAGCTCAAGAACCCCTTACCGCGCTGCGAGAATCCGAAGCCGAGAGTCCTGTCCAGAGATCCCTGGGTGTTACGGAGCCACGCGCCGGCGAACCTTCATCGCAACCGGCTGAAGGGCAGACTGCGCTGCAACCGACCGAGGTATTGGTTCCTCAACCGTCGATCTCATCGGAAGCGCCCTCGGCGCCTATCATCATAGCGCCGGCACACGAAGACATCGACTCGACCGAGGAGGCGTCGCAGGAGGACATCAACAGCCAACAGCCACTCCAGACCGATGAGCACGGCAGCCCCTCGCCAGTTGCCCGCGCGCAGTTCACACACGGCATCGTGGAACGAGAGCCCACCGATCGCATCGATTCGGTATTTCATGCAAGCGGCGAGGGCACCGACCGACTGTATTACTTTACCGAACTGATCGGCCTCAGCGGCAAAACCATCACCCACCGCTGGGAATACGAGGGACAGGTGGTGGCGACGGTGGATTTCGAAATCGGCGGTGACCGCTGGCGAGTGTATTCGATCAAAACGCTGCTGCCTTCCATGCTGGGGGAATGGCGCGTTGTCGTCGTCGATGCTGAGGGCAACGCCCTCCACACTGCTGAGGTGACCTATACGGCAGACGATTCCTGAATCGCTCAGAGCTGGTGGAAAAGCCCGCTGCACTGCCCTATAGCGGCGTTGGAGGGTGCTCGCCCCCATGGCCGCCGGCTTAGGCAATTTCCAGAATGAAACTACTGCGCTGGCCTGAGCTGCGTTGCGCGGCGGCTCAGAATCCTCATGTACTCGAATGTACACTGCGGTTGTGGCTCGCCCCATCCTTGGGGCTCGCCCCTTCGGGGCCAGCTTAACGCTGTTCAAAATCGTTGCCGACGATTTTGTCGCCGCCGTACGCCTTGCTCCGCCGGCGCTCGCGACATTTTTAAAACAGCTTCTGAGACCCATGATCCTTCTGACCGGCACCCTCTCCGGTTCCCCGGCGCTGTCTCCTGCCTGCGCCGATCGGGGACTCGCCGCAAGGCTCGACGCCGTGTTCGACCGGTGCCGAGCGGATCGTCGGTGCAGTGATTCTTGTGGCACGAGAGGGAGAGGTCTTGGGTAGTATTGCAGAAGTGTTGGGGAAATATATTTTTCCTAGTTAAATCAATTTCTTGTTACAACAAAGCAACATTATCGGAACCCTACCAAATTTACGACCCAGTTTCACGAATCGAACGATCCGGCCAATATAAACGATATTAAGTGGCATTTTGGAGGTTTCCATGCGGACGTTCACCGCTAATGAAGCCAAGACGCGTTTTGGCGAACTGCTCGACCGGGTGCAGCGTGAACCGGTTCAGATCTCCCGGCGCAACCGGGTGGTGGGCGTGATGGTATCGCCCGAGGATTACGCGGCGATGCGTGCCTTCTATGCCGACCGCCTGCGTCAAACGATGGCGCAAACGGCCGATGAGGCCGCCGCCCAGGGATTGACCGAGGTCGAGCTGGACAAGCTGCTAGCTGATGAAAGCTGAGCGGCGGGCGGTCGTTGACAGCAATGTGTTGATCAGCGCTGCTTTATCCGCGGGGTCGCCGCCGGCCCGGGTGGTTTTCTGGCTGTTGGCCCATGGCCAACTGGTGTTTTGCGAAGAGACCTTTGACGAGTTGGAAAGCCGCCTCTGGCGGCCGAAGTTCGATCGTTACTTCAGTCTGGAGCGTCGTCGTCTGTTGCTGCACGACCTGAGTGCGGTGGGCGAGTGGGTTAAGCTGCCCGAGTCGAAGCGGCAGGCGTACAGCCGTGACCCGGATGATGACAAGTTTGTTCATTTGGCCCTGGCCGCCAAGGCGGACTGGCTGATCAGTGGTGACCGTGACCTGCTCGACTTGCCACCCGTACCGGGCGTGCGCATTCTCTCGCCCGCCGATGCGCTGACGCTGATCAAACCGGCCCCACCGTAACCCAGAAATGCGTGCGGTAGCTGACGCTGATCGGCTGGATCTGTGCGAGGAATTGGAGCACCTTGTCGGTATCCTTCACATGGAAAAGAGCGGATAGGGGCAGTCATTCACTTCAGCGCGCTCTCCAGGAACAGCTCGAACAACCTCCCCACGGCGGGCAACACGCTGAGCAACCGGTGATCGCTATTGAGCAGATGCAGTTCGACCGCGTACCGCCGAGCATAACGGATGACATTTTCAACCGCCACGATCTCATCGTTCCAGCCATGCACAGCAACCGTCAAGCCGGCGTAGGGGGGCGGCTCCTGCAGCGCGTAGCCTTGCAAACCAATGGCGGGCGCCAACAGGTAGAGCCCCCTTGGTCTAAGCTGCGCCGAAGCCACCAGTGATACATAGGCGCCCATACTGGAGCCGACCAGTACCAACCCGCCGGCGGTATTCGAGGCCAGCACCAACAGCCGTTGAACGCGATCATCGGGGTCCGGTAGATCAGTGTAGTCGGGACTCTCGACGCCCAAGCCCCTGGCCTTCGCAAGCTCCGTTAGATACCGGATCTTAGTGGCCTCTGGGCCGGTCTCTTTGCCGTGGGCGAAGTAGACAACAGGCTTATACATCGGATTATCCTACCAACTCGTGACTCCAAGACATGCGGTATGCGCAGGTTTGTGTCCCGAGTCCGGTCGCTGGGTGGCACCTGCTCAGAGGTGGCGAAAAAGCCTGCTACACCCCGATAGCGGCGTTTAGCGGTGTTCGCTCCTCGCCTAATCTGATATGTCTCACGGCTTCGCCCCGTCCGCCTGGCTCTCGGGAGCGGATCAGGGACGACGACTCGCCCGACGCCCCCGATTGTACACGTTCACTGGACGTACTATACAGTGCTAGTGTGCTTAAGGCCTTGCATAGCGCCAGGGGCGCCGTTTGCCCCCCCTGCCAAGGTAGATAAATAGCGACGATTCAGATAGTTGGCCAAGCTGTCTCGGATCCGGCATGGCTGGTATGTTGTGTGCATTTCAGTGCCAATTGAGAAGCTCACTTTCAGCACACAGGGAACTGGAGACGAATGCTGAAGTCAGGTAACATTGTTCCATTGTTACAGGTCGGGAAACCGGTCCGGCACGCTTTCGTCCTGGGTGAAACCGATATGATGCTTGAGGAAGGCCATGTACGATGCGTCGCATACTAAGGCAGGTGGTGATAGCTACGGTAGAGCTGCCGGTTGGCATGCCGACACCGCAGATACTTCATATAGTCAAGCTGATCTTGGCACAAGTGGGTTTGCGACGCCTGAGGGTTGGTCCACTTGGCCTGGCAATCTGGAATCGGGGTCAGGCCCCAATCCCATGGGCGAAGACACCGACAATACGGCTTTTGGTCGCATAGATATTCCCGTATGACAAGACATTACCACGTCCCCTATCGCGCAGTAGCACGGACGTGGATAATGGGGTACAACCTGAACCGTCGCCATCACACTCGTTGGCCAGGGTCAGGGGGGCGTCGCAGTCGCTCCAGAGCACACCGTCGGCACCCAAGCCTTTGGGCAAGGATGTGGGCAGCAGGGATACCCGAGCCGACCGGAACCTCGTTACGGCATCCCTTGCGGCCCGGGATCGGCGGCCCATAGGGCAAAGGTCATCAAGCTGCCGAAATGATGACCGAGTTGTTACGACCAGCCTCGAGGGAGTCCCATGACCCGACCGACGCTCGCCCTATTCGGTGACCGCGGTAGCCGCCAATGTGCAGCGTTGGCGGACATCGTGCGCGAAGAAGGCGGAAACCCCTTGGTGTTCGACATCCAATTAGGCGGTCCCTCCACATCGCGGGTCTTGCTTCAAGATCAAAAGGCCGCTTGGGACGGTGTCGACTTTGGCGATATTCATGCCGTGTACATCCGATGTGCGGCGCTCAACACACCTCCCACCGTCCCCGCCTTGTTGCATGGTACGGCTTACGCCGAGTTTCGCGCCCAGTACCTTAGGGAACAGGAGTACCAAGCCGCCACCCACAGTTTTTTTCACCGCTTAACAGCCCTTGGCAAGCTTGTCATCAATCCCTTGGGTGGGGCCTACATCGATCACGACACTAAAGCACAGTTCTATATGAAGCTTGGTGCCCAGGGTTTCCCGGTCCCCAAGACCTTGATGACCAACGATCCCCAGAGGGCCCTGTCATTCTGGCGTGAGATCGGGGAGGTCGTCGTCAAACCCGCCGTTGGCATTGGGGCCACCCGCAAGCTGCATGAAGGAGATCTGGACAGGCTGGACGAGTTGGGAGCTGCTCCCGTGTTGCTCCAGGAATACGTGTCCGGTCCCACGGTGCGCGTGCATATCGTCGCAAACCAAGTGGTGCTCGCTTTGCGGGTCATCTCTGAAGAAGGCTACGTCGATTCGCGCTCGGCACCGAAAAGATTCGAGTGGATGGCACTACCAGACGCCGAGGCACAGAGAATCGTGCAGGCCAACCGCGCCCTTGGTTTACATTTTGCCGCATGGGATGTGCTGGAGGGACCAGAAGGACGTTACGTGTACCTAGACTGTAATCCTGGCCCATTCATTCTTTGGATAGGCCCGGAGCACACCCACATCGTGCTACGGACCCTCGCACGCTACATGCTGACTTTCGCGACCACTCGGTCTCTAGAGGCCGCCGCCGCCACGGTTCATCCATGGCGCCCCAATTAAGCATCGCCAGGATGGTACTTGCAATGTTCAAGCTCAAACAACGGTTGCAGCATGCGCCGCAGAAACAACGTATCCCGCGCCTGAGGTGCGTCCGTAATCGCACCGAGCACCATCACATCCTCACCCATTAAACCCTGAGCAAGCCCGGTGACCACCCGGTCGCGATAGGGCTCCGGCAACTCCATCCACATCGGATCAGGGTCTATCCCGTAGATCCAAGGCTCACTATTCTTGACGACATAAGACACGGTGGCCCAGCGTAGCTGCAGCGCTCCTGCGAGACGTTCCAGATCGCGATGCGCCTCAGGGCATTCCACGCTGGTGAAGACCTCTAACCGCTCAAGGGGTGGGACAAAGGCGGGGGCCTGGGCTTTAACCATCAGTAGCGGTTTCCCGTCAAATAGGTAAGCCCGGATCATCGGTCCATCGACGATCTCTGCGATCAGGACAGGAGGTCTATCCAGCCCCATCACTCGATCCCTGCGGTAGGGGGTACAGCGCTGCCAAGGCGCGCGCGCGGTGACCGGCCGCCAAGCGCTTAAACTGAGCTGGTCACAAAACACATCGGCGGCCTCTCGATCGTTAGTGCAAATGAGCCGCGGCACTCGAAAGCCATGCTGTCCTAGCCGTGCCAACAGATCCGGTAGCGCAAACGCGGCGACGTGCGCTGCGGGCGGATTGAACAGGAGTACCCCTCGCCGCTCCAGTTCGGAAAAGGCACTGTGTACAAAGCTCGCTCGCTGTTGATCCATGATGTAGTCGGTCTGCCAGAGAGTCCAGTCGGCATCCTCCAATGCTCGAGGGATGGCCGGATTGGCATAGCGGAAGCCATGAATGTAGCCGCATTGGAGCTCACTGACATTGACTCCATCCCACTCTACCCCCCGGCTGTCGAGGACAACCGGGGGATTTCCCGCCTCCGGAACGGTAAACCAAAAACAGGTCCCAGGCGCCACCTCATCCAGCTTGCGTTGCAACATGCCGGTTTGTTTATCGCCCGGGGGAGAAAAAAGCCCTATTTTAATCCGTGACATGCTCGTGACCTCGTGGTTCGAAAGCTGTCAATAAACCGATCGCGCCTTCCAACCGGCATTGTGCACCTCTCAGGGTTCAGGGGAAATGCGTTCCGCTGGCTAACCCATCGAGTCCAGCCGAATACGCCCGTCATTCCGGCTAGGAAGCCGGAATCGAGTCGCCAAGGATGGCTAGGGTCGAGCAACCCGATCAACCGCCCGCACCCTCGACGCGAACTTGACAACAGCATCGGCATTCGACTCAGAGCTTGTGAAAAAACCGTCGAGAGCGACCCGAGAGCCAGGCGGACGGCGCGCAGCGACGAGACATATCAAATAGATAGGCGAGGAGCGAGCACCGCCCAACGCCGCTATCGTGTCGTGTAGCAGGTTTTTTCACAAGCTCTCAGTCTCCCGGCTATATTCCACGACTCTAAGCCTTCCCGCAACGCCCTGACGCCATCCGCGGTTATATTGACAGACCTAAGCGAAGACTAGACCATACGGGAAGGAGCCACGGCTCGCGAGGCTGACGTAACTGACGCTGGCAAGATGTCGCATTAACTAGGGTCTCGTCGCGGCATTGGGTGAAGCTTACTCCATGCGGTCTTCAACCCCTTGGTGTGAGACAAAGTAGATAGACGACCAGCGCGCACTGCCCAACGCCGCTATCGCAACGTTGACCATGGCGCCACATTCTCATGACAACGGTAAGGTTCTCAGTAGCTTATAATCGGATGACAGGCCAACATAAACCGACCATGCGGATAGCCTGCGTCAGTGACGTGGGTCTGGCGCGCAACCTTAACGAGGACAGCTACGGTATAGACGAAGAGCTCGGTCTACTGCTCGTTGCCGATGGCATGGGAGGGCATGACGCCGGAGAGGTCGCGAGCCGTCAGGTGGTGGCCTTGATTCACGACTACCTCAACCGATACACCCACCCCCTGGATGACGAACCAACGGAAATTCTCGGTACCGCTACCGAAGACAGCGACAGCACTTGGGAAGACCTTCCCAATCCGGTGATCGCGGCCGTCACCGAAGCTCTAGACTATGCCAATAGTCGCCTCCATCACCTCAATCGGCAGCGGGGTTATCCGGACGGTCATGGGATGGGAACCACCGTCGCCGGATTCTGGCGCATTGGGGTCCTCTATGAAGCGGCCATCTTTCATGTCGGTGATAGCCGCTTGTATTTGTACCGTGCCGGCCGCTTGGTCCAGCTCACGCGCGATCACACCCTCTATCAACAATGGATCAGCAGCGGGCGCATCGGTCCCGCGCCGTCGCAAAATATCATCCTCCGCTCCCTCGGCTCATCGGCCCGAGTCAATCCAGACGTTCGCCTGCAGAGTCTTCAGCACGGGGATCTGATCTTGATCTGCACCGACGGACTCACTTCGATGATATCGGACACCCAAATCGAGTCGACATTGGCCAGCGCCCAGCCGGATCGTTTGCAGGCCTCTTGCGAGTCCCTAGTGGCGCAAGCCAATGCCGCGGGCGGAAAAGATAATGTCACGGTCCTGCTTGCCTGGTTCGACTAAAGCAGGGTAAATGCCTTCTGCTGAATTGCCGTGCCTGCACCGGGTATGATTAAATGTCGAGCATACAACGTATAGCCAATGACACTTGGGAGGATCGTCAATGAAGCAGGTTGTTCTGGCCGCCCTAATCGTAGTAGGCGTTGCGGCCTGCGCATCTCCATCTTTTCAGGACGTTCAACTGGGAATGAGCAAGCAGCAGGTGGTCGGCACGGCCGGCAAGCCGCACGCGGTCATCGCTGCGTATCAAACCGATGGGAAGACTATCGAAGTCATAGAGTACCGCCACGATAACCGGTGGTGGGGTGATCTGGAAGATCCTTACTGGTTTTATTTTTCCAACGACTCGCTGGTCAAGTGGGACCGGCCGGGAGACCGATTACGTTACGCTGACATGGAATAGGCTAGCGGCCATTACGAGGCTTCGAGAGGTTGTGAAATAACCGTCGCGAGCCACCCAAGAGCCAGGCGGACGGCGCGAAGCCGAGAGACATATCAGATAGATAGGCGAGGAGCGAGCACCGCCCAACGCCGCTATCGGGTTGTGTAGCAGGTTTTTTCACAACCTCTGAGGCAATCGTTATCCGCCCCGGCGCGGACAGACGGTTCATGCCTGCATCCGCAAGGGGCAAGGTGTTGGGTTCCCCCACCGGGTCTAACGGCTTATGAAAAACCGGCTACGCCTCCCGATAGCAGCTTTGCGTAGGGGCCGCTCCTCGCTGATCTAGGTGACATGTCTCGTCGCTAGGGGCCGCCCACTTGGCTCTCGGGCCCCTCACCGTCGCAGCCATTGATCCGGAACCCCGGAAGTGGAAATATCAGCGGGCAAGAGCAGTCACCCAGCGATAGCCAACCCGGGTAAGCGCTCGCGGGGGCAACAAGAGCAGCGAACTTGCCAAACGATCGCGGATCCGACGACGCCACCATTATTCAAGAGAGCAGCACCCCAGCGGGGCCAAGCCCACGGGCCCGGCTAGTCTGTCTTGACGATCTTTTCGATGATAGCCTCAAAGACCTCGAGATTCCTCTGACCGAGGGCGAACAGAGCATCGGCCGCGGAGCACAAAACTCGATCTGCCTGGTCTACAAGAAGATCTCTCGGCGGCACGCGCGTGTTTATCCAAGCGACGGCTCCTGGGAAATAGAAGATCTACAAAGCGCTAACGGCGTCTTCGTCAACGAGGAACGCGTGACCCGTTCGCGGCTCGGCCACGGAGACATTGTGCGCCTAGGGCCGGTCCCGTTTCGCTTTGAATTGGAGCGACCCGAATCCCTCCAGCCGACACAAACGCCTTCCTCCGCTCACCTCGGTGATGGCGGCACGATGTACGCTTATCACGCCGGGGTTCTGGAATCATTGGTGGCCGCCGACGAGGCGCCCGCGGCAGAGAATGCTGACACGCGTGCGCCTCCAGGAAACGCTCCCAAAGCGAGAAAACACCCCGATGGCGCCGAAACATTCGATATTCGCCAGCGCGTGATTCGATATGGATTCATGCTGCTCTTGGGGCTGGTCGTCTTCGGTGGCGGATACGCCTACCTGCAGCATCGATCGGCGCAGGAGGGCGAAACCATAGCCAATGGGTTGGCAGCAAGATTCCAGCAGTTTCTGGACCACCACGAAGGGTCAAGCGGCGGTGTCTCGTCTCCCCAGGTGGGGCAGCGCGAGCTAACCGAGATCCGCGACCTGGTGGCCGAGATCAACTATGCTACCCGAAACTACCCGCACAACGCCTCGTTGCGAGCCTTGCAGGCCAGGGTCTCTTTTATCGACTTCGAGCGTGAATTTGCAGCGCTGCTCGGCGATGATCCCTATCAGGCAGAGCGACTGGCCAATGAGACGAAACAAAGCATCTCATCGTTGCCCCCCGGCAAAGGAAGCGCTGGTCAGGAAGCTATCCTGGAGGTCACCAACCTGCTGGATCTAGCCGAGATTCTCGCTCGATTCAAACAGTTTCGACAGCGTTTCCCCGATCCTTCCAACCCGGAGGCGATGCAACCCAATCCCTACGAGCTACAGGCCGTCGATGCCCTCAAAGCTCCCCTCATCGAGAAGAAGAAGCTAGGCCACGTCGCCCTTTCCATTACCTATTCGCGATTTCAGCGCCTGCTGGCTGAGGTGGAAGAGGAAGACATACGGCTCATCAACCGCTGGCAACAGGTGATCGGCCGCCGATGAGCGCACGGTTCTATGCGGGGTCCGCCACCTAACCCTGGCCATACATGGCGGGCTAGGCCGAGGTCAGGCTAAGGTCTTGCTGCTCTATTCGGGCGCTGGGGGCCACCTGCTGCGCCTGATCGAGCGGGGGCAAATTGAATTGCTTCTGGGCAAGGTGATAGTAGAGGCCGCTGTAACCATTGGCCGTTAAATACACCGGATCCGTGAGCTGCTCATGGGTTCCCTTCTCTGCCACTTGGCCATCGGCAATGTAGCAGATGGTATCTGAATCGATGATGGTCGACAGTCGGTGGGCGATCGTGAAAGAGGTCCGCCCGCGCAGGATCGCCCTCATGTTGTCCTGGATGCGTTTCTCGGACTCATTGTCCAGCGCACTGGTCGCTTCATCAAAGATGAGAATCCTGGGTTTTCGATAGAGGGCGCGGGCAATGCAGATACGTTGCCGCTGGCCGCCGGAGATACCCATCCCCTTCTCCCCAATCGGCGTCTGATAACCGAGTGGATAATTGATAATAAACTCGTGGGCGCCGGCCAGTCGGGCTGCCTCCGTGACGGCCGCCAGGTCCGGTTCTGGATCCCCCAGGGCAATGTTTTCTGCCACCGTCGCCGCGACGATGAAGCTGTCCTGCAACACGACACCGATGTGGCGTCTCAGGGCGCTGAGATCCAGGGTCTTAAGGTCTTTGCCATCGATGCGACATTCGCCGGATTTCGGCATGTGGAAACCCAGGATCATCTTGGCGATGGTGCTCTTACCGCAGCCGCTCGGGCCCACAAAAGCGACCCGCTCACCGGGCTCAACGGTGAGGTTGAAATCCCGCATAACGAAGTTCTCTTTCTCGTTCGCCACATAGCTAAAATCAACGTTCTGGAACTCGACGCGGCCCTGGCATTCGGTCAAGGTGGCAGGCATGCGCTCCGGGCTGGTGATAGGCTCCTGCTCTGGAGCAACGTTGAGGATGTCGCCCACCCGGTCCACCGAGATTCGCACCTCGAGGAGGTTATTCCACAGACCCACCATCTGCAGCACGGGCCCGATGACCATGCCGGTGAGCATGTTAAAGCCCATCAGCTCACCGATGCTCATCTGCCCCGCTATGACCTGGTTGGCACCGAGCCACAGGATAACCACCTGCGAGCCGAGGCTCACCAGCTTGTTCAAGCTGTTGGACATGAGGTTCAGCCGCGCAGAGCGAAACCCTCGGTTGACGTTTTCGACAAAGGCGTTCTCCCAATGGGCTCGGGCCATATACTCGTTGGCGGTCGCCTTGATCGTCTCGATGCCATGGAGCGACTCCACCAAACGCGCTTGCGATTGCGCACCGGTCTCGAAGATCTCCTGTGAAATCGCCTTGATACGCGGCGTGAAGTACAGGATCACGCTGAGATACATGGGAATGAAAACGATGAAGACGAGGGTCAACGTCACGCTGTAACCGAACATCATGAGAAAATAGAGGATGATCATCAGCGTATTGAGGACCACCGTCACCGTGGAGCCGGATATGATGGCGCGGATCTTTTGATTCTCCCCAAAACGCGCCAAGATCTCCCCCTTGTTGCGCGTCAGAAAAAAGCTCATGGGCAGGCTGAGGATATGGCGGTAGAATTCCGACATGATGCGCATATCGATGCGTGCCGTGACGTGTGCCAGCAGTAGACTCTGGGAGATGGAACTCAAGGTCGAAAACACAGAGACCAACACCATGCCGACTAGCATCATGTTGAGCAGGGTCACGTCATGATGCACCACCACTTTGTCGACGATGGTCTGGACAAAGAGGGGGCTGGCTAGCCCCAAAAGATTGATGGTGAGGGCGGCGATCATGGCCTCACCAAAGTAGCGTTTATAAGGCAAGATATAATTGATGAAGTGGTAAATGGGTTTCTTCGGTACCGCCTTTTGCTCAAAGCTCAGCGTCGGCTCCAGGGCGATGAAAACGCCCCGATCGGACTCGGTCGCCACACCGGTGACCCGAGCCTCGGTCCATCCCTTAAGAAACTCTTCCTTGGTGAGCTTCTTCAGCCCGTCTAACGGATCAGCGATCTGCACCTCTTTATTGGTGACCCGATAGATCACCGCATAGTGGTAGTTCTCCCATCCGATGATGCCCGGGAGCTTCAGGGTTTTGATATCCTCGAACTGTAGGGCATAGGCACGAGCAGACAAGCCAAGATTCTCAGCCCCTGTTATCAGCTGATTGGGAGGCAGCTCGGCACCGGACAAATTGGCTAATTCTCGAATCTGCCCGACGGTGAAAGACTTACCGTAATGCTGACACACCATGGTCAGGCAGGCGGCGGCACAATCGGCTTCCGTGTTCTGGCGCACGAGGGGGAAACGGCGAATTTTCTCGCGCTGCTCCAGATCGAGAAATTCCTCTTCCGTGACGGCATCGGCTAGCTTGATGCGCTGATCGACACCCTCCGCGCGGGCCCGCACCGCGACCTCTTCCTCCTCGTTGCGCTGCAGCTGCCGCAGGCGTTCCCGCAACCGCTCGTGTAGACCTGGGTTGATCTGCAGGATCTTCTGCACGGCATCCTGGCGAATAACCAACACCGTGGCATCGGTCACCGCCAATGCCGAATGGGGCTGCCGCCCAGCGCCCTCCTCAACTGCACCCCCTTCGCCGAAAACGTCACCTCGATACAACCTATCGAGCACCACCGGTTCCCCTGACAACGGCTGGCGCACGAGGTCAACGGTGCCCTTCTCGACGCAGTAAAGGCGGGGATCTTGGGCACCTTGAGCGAAGACAGGCTGATCCTTGGGGATATGCTTGACTCCGATGTTATCGAGGATGCTGGCGAATTCCTCTGGCGTGTACCGGGCACTGCCGAGCATACCGCGCAGCCGTTGCGCGAGCTCCACCACCCCGAGTCGGCTCCTGAAGGCCTCCCGCATCATGGGGTGGCGCTCCAGCAGCGTCCGCACTCGGTCTCCCGGCAGCCGCAGCACAGTCACCCGCTCGCTCGCCACCGCCGTGTAGGGCCAAGTGCCGTCCTCGATCAGAGCGCGTTCACCGAAACTCGCTCCCACGCCGAGCTCCCCAACGCTCGCCCGCTTGTCCCCCTGGGTTTGTTTCAGGCGCACACTTCCAGAGCAAATGGCATACAGGGCATCCAGCGGTGCGGCTTCCTCAGCGATGGTCGTATTCGCCCCATAGTCGCGCACCTCAAACAACGGATCGAGCACACGTTGATCGGTTTCCGTGAGGCCGCTAAACAGGACGTTAGTCCGCAGCAAGCGACGCACGGCTTCTTGTTTTGCATCCACGGTGGCTTTCCCCTTACCCTCAGATGGCTTCTTCCTCTGGGGCTAAGAATTTCGATATGGGCGAGAAGAGGATCTCGATGAAGCGTCGCTCACCGGCCTTGAATTCCGCCAGACCCTCGAGGCCGATCTCGAGCGTTCTCGGTCTGCCGCCGGGCTTGCGGATGGTGTCAGCACGCAAGGCCACCTTCACCAGATACTTCGACTCCTGGCCCGCTCGGCCGCTGGGAGTGGTGGCGATGGACGACACGAAGCCGTTGGCGATGCCGTATTCCTGAAATGGGTAAGCGAAGTACTTGATCTTGACCGCCTGACCGCGCTTGAGCTGACCGATGTCCTTGTTCTCCACAAAGGCATGGCCTTCCAGCACCGCCGTGTCACGCACCAGGGTAATCAACGGTGCACCCGCCGGTATGACCTGACCGCGGTTGACGTGCAGCTGGGTGATGACGCCATCGAACAGGCTGGTGTAGGTGGCGCTGGCGTCGCCGCTGCGCTGCACCCCCTCCAACGAATACATGGCCTCGCTGAGACGTCCGGTGATCGCTTCGATCTGACCATCGAGGCGTCTTAAGTCACGTTCCTGCCGTGCGCGTGTCTGCGCTATCTCTTGCTCCAGGGATTGCTGCCGAAGTAAGTCTTTGTACTCCCGCAGTTCGGATTCCGCCGTGTTCAAGCTGATACTCAGTTCGGAGATCCGCGACCGGCTGTCGAATACAGACTTCTGCGCCGCATTGAGCTTCTCCAAGGCCTGATCGCGCTGGGTCACGGTGGCATCGCGACTCTCGAAAAGCTTGCTGACGGTTTGGTACTGCCGCTGGGCGATGGCGAGCGCACCCTCGGCTGCCCGCCTAGCGTTTTCCGCCGACCCAAGCTGCTGTCGTAAAATAGAGATGCGGCTTTCCAGTTGTTCGATGCGCAGCCCCCGATTGTTGATCAGATCATTCAGCTCGAAGTCCAACTGGCTCAGTTTGTGCTCGAACTCACTGGCGACCTTGTCGCGTTCCTTTTCCAGTTGGAACTTCTGCCCATCCAAAGCCTCACGCTGGGCATCATCGAGAGGGCTCAGCTTTTCTTGCACGACCGCCAAGGGATCGCCGGCCCGGACCAAGCTATTTCCCTTGGCATAAACCTCGGTCACCAACCCGCCGCCGGTCACCTGTACGGTAAAACTGTCCTTTTCGAGTACGATCGGCGCCGTCACCAGGACGTCTTGCTTGGCCCAAAATGCGTAGACGAGACCCACGAACACGATAACGAAAATAAGGTAGATGGGACCGCGAAGCAGCAGCGAAGGAAGGCTGTACAGCAGCCGTGCGGCCTTCACCGGATGGCGAACCGGGGCGGTGAGCACCGGCTTGACCTGCACCGCCTCGACAGCGGAGCCCTCGCTACCCGTTGGGGTGCTTGAACCGCGACCCCTTGACGTCTGACCTTGTAGTCTTGCTACCATTGGTTAGCCCCTGAGCCTTTAGCGACACGGTGAGTATGTTAGTATGCGCTGCGATGAAGAAATACCCACCAAATTCTCAGAGATTTTAGATAAACTTAACCCTTCGCGTCGGTAAGTGTTCATAATGACCACGAGTCCAGCAGGAAAAGCAACGACCACTCGCGATCCAGGTCGTCCACGGGGACCCCACGAAGCCGGGGTGATGTTCGATGTCCTAACGCCGCAGGCAAGCCAGAGCAAAGCGCGGCGTGCAGGGCCGAGGTGGTTGCTGGCGAGCTCGTCGCGCAGCCACGGTACAGCAAACAGGAGCGATTTTGAAGAACAGCCCCGAAATGGGGTCCGAAAAACAAGCCGTGTTGCGCCTGCCCGAAAAACGGTCGGAACCTCTTAGGGTGGGGAAAACCAGCGACTGCTGAATGGGCTGCCATTGGGGGGTCTGCTAGAGGGTCCCTTGGGCATAGATCTTAGAGAGCGTGTGCTGTGGAAAGGAACCGAATAATAACCGCTAGGAACCGATGCTTGCGCTATAAGACCATCTTCTGGCTGGGCTTCGCTGGAACGCTCCTGGGGTCCATAGGCTCCGCCGACGGCCGACAGCAAACCGCCCACTTCCTGACCCCTCAGGCCGAGGAAACCCTCGCCGAACGGGTCCTCACAGCAGTGGAGACGGAGGGGAGGGGTGCCAGCGCCTACCTGTACCGCAAGCGTCCCCGTCGGCTCACCGTGGACGAAGCGATGCAACAGGTCGTGCAGCGCAATCCAAGCATCCTGGCCCAGCGCCAAGTCACCGTTTCCGCGCGACAACTGCGACTGCAGAGCCAAGCGGCCTTTGACCCACTGCTGAATCTGGCCGCGGCCTACACGCGCACGGATTTTTTTGGGCGCAGCGAGGTGATCGTCCGCCAGCGGCCGACGCAGTTTATTGTCCAGGGGACGACGCAAGATGCGGATGGCACGCTCGACGATACGGGTAGCATCACCGGTCAGGCGGGCGCTCCGGAAGGCACCGTCGACCCCATCAGCGGGCAGACTGTCGGTGAAGAAAGCCAGCCGATTTCGGTCACCGATGCCTTCGGTAACCTGGTGTGTGTCAGCGTCAACGGAGAGCTGGTTAACCCGGAGCAGTGTGCGCTGAAAACCGAGCCCCGAGCGGCGCGAGAATTGGCTAGTGGCGAGGCCGATCCATTGGAGGCCTGGAGCTTCATCGCCGGAGCCGGCAAACTGTTCCCGTGGGGGAGCCGTCTCGGCATCGAGCTTGAATCCACGCGCCGCATCAAGAATTTTTTTCCCCTGGATGACTTCGGCATCTTCCGACCCTTGTCCGGCGATGATCCCATCGGGCGCGGCAGCTCTTTCCCGTGGACCACCGCCTTCACCGCCAGCCTGGATACGGCGCTGCCCTGGAGCAAAGACTTCGGTCCCTATGGTTCCGTAGCCAACGTCGGCGTTCTCCTCGCCAAAGTAGGAGAACGGCAGGCGGACTGGTCCCTCACTGCGGCGATCAATGGCACCTTGCTGGCGGCGGACGATGCCTATTGGGAACTCGTTCGCAGCCTGCTGCAGCTTGAGATCGCGCAAAACCAAGCCGAGACACTGACCGCACGGGCGGCCCGCGCCGACAAGCTGTACGAAGCCCGGCAGATCACGACCTATGAGAAGGCGCAGATCGATACCGAGCTCGCCAACATCGAGTCCCAACAGGAGCTAGCCTGGGCTGCGGTGGTGAGAAACTCGAACCGCTTAGGCGAGTTGCTCGACTATCCTGAAGAGGTGATTCTATTGCCGCAGCGCTACGCTCAGGCCTTGCAACAAGCGGTGGTGGTCGATGAGCACAGCGCCTTTTCCACCGCCCGTCTCTCGCGCCCGGAGCTCAATGTCGCTCGCCTGGGCTTAGAATCGAGCCGCATTCTGTTTAACAACAGTCAGGCTCAGACTCGTCCCGATCTGTTCCTGACCTTCCGCGTAGCCTTGAGCCAAGACGATCGCGTGCTCGGCTACGAGAGCTTCGAGGACTCCCTCAGTAACACTTTCAGCCCGGATATCAGCGACTACTTCGTGGGCTTGAGCTTTCGGGTACCATTTGGCAATCGCGAGGTAAGATCGCGCAGCGCGCAAGCCCGCCTGCAACGCGACCAGGCACGCGATACCGTCCAGCAGACGGAAATCGCCGTAATCCAACAGATCAATACGGTAATGGCCGCCATCAACAGCACCCAAGCCCAGATCGCTGCCAGCGAGGCGGGGCTCCAGAATGCCGAACTGGCCTTCGCCAAGGCACAGGACCTGCGTGAGCAGGGCCTCGTTACCGAGTTCGAGCTCCTGCAAAAGTTAAACGATCGGCTCTTCAGCCAAGCAGGGTATATCGATGCGCTCATCGAGCACCGCAAGACCCAAGCCCAGCTGCTAGCAGCACAAGGCACGCTGGTCACTCAGTATGGGAGGAGCTCCATCCATGCCGAACCCTAGCATGGCGTTCACAGCGCCCTCACCGCCTCAGGCGGCCCGCCGGCGCCAAGGCCCCGGTGCGGAGCAGCGGCGTTGCCCTCTGGGCCGGTCCATTGGGCTCACCGCGCACGCGTTGGTCTCGGGGATGCTGCTGTTGGCCACGAGCCAGTGGGTCTGCGGCCAGGAACCGGTCCCTCAAGTAGACGGGACTTCGCGCCAAGTGAGCACTGCTGATGCCACCGACCGCGATCTCATCCAGAGCGAAGAAACCCTAGCTAGCTTGATTCGCCAAGAGGCAGACAACCAAGAAGCCCAGGGACGCTTGGCCAACAAACAATTCCTTGAGCTGGGGCCGGGCGAAGCGGCCCTCAAGGCCCTCAGGAAAAACCTCAGTATTCAGCAAAGCCAGATCGCTGAGCGCATCGCGCAAGCGGCCCTGGTGGAAGCCCAGGCGGTGTTCGACCCGGTAGTGCTGTTATCCTTTCGCTATGACCGCTCGGAGACGTTCACCCGCATCGAGCAGGATCAGCGCGTGCGACAGGCTACCAACGAAGCGGTTTCGGGGTTCGAGGAGCGTCCCGTCATTCCGGTAGACGATCCCCGGGATACCACCGGCACCGTCATCGTCTTTGAACAAACGCGGCCCGGAGGTCCGGCTGCGACGCGGGTGGCAGCAAGCCTGGCACCGATCACGGGGCCCACGGGAGCCTTCAACTATGAGGTGACGCTCGAACAACAGCTGCCCTGGGGAACTCGTCTTGAGCTTTTGTACCGCGCCGTTGACCAGGACACATTTTTCATCGACAACGCCGCGGTGCTGGCTGACAACCCGAATCCACCCCTTGATCTCGTCAACTTCGGTTCATTTGACCGGCCTTGGGTGTCGTCCCTGCTGACACGACTCACCTTGCCGGTGCCGGGCAGCCGGGAATTTGGCCGTTACGCTGAACAGGAAGTGGGCATCTATCGAGCCCGTTTCGACAAGGAGCGTGCCTTCTGGGATGTTGAAGCCACCATCAACAGCACGCTCTTGGAGGTTGATCTTGGCTATTGGGATTTGATTCGCGCGCTCTTGAGCCTGCAAGCCACCGTTGAGAATCGCCAATTGGTCGAAGAGCGCCTGCAAGTCGCCGAGCGACGCTTCGAGCTTCGCGAGGCCACTAACTATGACTTGGCCCAGGTGCAAGACGAGCTGGCCCGGGTTCGGGGCGAAGAAGAGCGCGCCTGGAACAGCTATGTGCTCACCTCCGACGCTTTGGTTCGGCTTCTCGACCTGCCCGCTAGTCACCTGCTGCTGCCCAAAGGCTACCAGGATGTGCTTCAGCGGCCGTTTATAGCTCCCACAGAACAGACCATCTCCGCAAACCCGCAACGACTGGTGGCGACCGTGGATGTCGAGCAGGCACGCCTCGATGAGGCGAGAAACCGGGTCCGCAAGCGCCCAGACATCAATTTCCTGGCGGAGGCCGAGTTCAGCCAGAGTAACGGCGTGTTCGGTTACGACAGCTTCGCCGAATCCCTAGGCAACATCACTGACCCGGATGTCATTACCCAGGCCTACAGTCTCGAGTACCTTTATCCCTGGGGTAACCGCGCCGTCAAGGCCGCATACGCCCAGGCGGAAGCCGATCGCGAGCGACAGCAGCTGCTGCTGCGAGAAACCGAGAATCGCCTGAGTCGCCAGCTACGGGATGCCCTGGTCGAGCTCGCCAGCACGGCGGAACGGGTCGACATCACCGCGCGTAACGCCCAGCTTGCTGCCCTCGCTTATGAAAAAGCCGTGTCGGAAGAACAGGCGCGACTCACGCGGGAAGTTGAAGTGGTCACGCAAAGCGTTCGATTACTTAACGCACGGCTCGAGCACGTTCGGGCACTCGCCGAGCGCAAACAGGCCGAGACTCAGATACTCGCCACCACCGGAGTTCTGGGGAAGGTGTACGCCGAACGCCTGGCTCGAAACCAGCTAGAACGCTACCGACTCAGCCTCCTCAAGGCAAACGGCATGCTGCAGCATTTCGGTTCCCAGGGGATTTCGGCAAGATGAAGTTTCAACCATATCACCCTCCTGCATCGGAGGCGAACGGTATGCTACGCACTGTTCACAATCTCGCAGCGCCTACGCGTCAGCGCCGCTGGGGAGTCGATTCCACCCTGCTTGGCTTAACCCTAATCGGCCTCTTGTTCCCGTTGCCAGGGCAGACCCAGGATCCGGCGGTTGGCCGGGCTGAAGCACCGTCAGGCGTCCTGCTAAAAGATCTCCGTACTCCTCGGGGCATCGCGCAAGAACAAGCGCTACAGGCCCTCATCGAGGCGGCGTCCGCCGACCCACAAAAGAGCGGCACCTGGAGGCGGCTGGAGGCACGTACCCTGGCGCCCCTCTCACCCCAAGAGCTGGCGCTGTCAACCCTCGAGAAAAACCTCACCATCTCGGTGGACCGAGACGAAGCGCTGCGGGCGCGACAAGCCCTGCAGGAGGCCGCAGCCGTATTCGATCCCGTGCTGACCTTGAGCTTTGGGTTTCGACGTCGGGAGACCTTCGACCGAACCCTGCCGGGCACCGTCGAGGCACAGGTTTTCTTACCCCGCATAGCCGCCGACCCGGAACAAACGGGACCGCTAACGGATCCGAACGATCCCGATCGGTTCGATCTGAACGATCCGAACGCGCAACGCGGGGTGATTCTGCTCGATGACACTGCCCGCAGAGAAACAGGCATCGAGCGTATCGTCTACACCAATGTCCGCACGGCGCGCACCCGGCAGGAAGAGACGATCTTTGCCAGCCGGGAGGATCCCAATGGCCCGAGCGATCGGTTCGACTACACCGTCGCCCTGGACCAGCAACTTCCCTGGGGCGCACGCTATAACGTCAGTATGCTCACCGCCGACCAAGAGGTGTTCTACGATCGGCGAGGCAACTCCTATGGTGCCTCCTGGGCCTCCAGTCTGCTCTTCAACCTTGAGGTGCCGCTACCAGGGGCAAAGGACTTTGGTCCCTACGCGCCCTTCGACACGCAACGCAAACTTGCAGACAAAACCCGCGAACGCGCCTTCTGGTCGCTCCAGTCCACCATCAACGATACCCTGCTCGGGGCAAACCTGGCTTACTTGAACCTTCTGGAGGCGTTGGAGAGTTTGGCCATTCAGATCGAGAACCGCAAGCTATTGGCGGAACAACTCGCCTTCACCTCACGCTTGCTGGAGGCACGCCAGGCCACCGCGTACGACCTCGCGCAAGTCGAGGGTGAGTTAGCACGCGCCCAAGCGGCTGAGGAAGCTGCCGCCAATCGTTTCATCGCGGCCTCTGACGCTTTATCCACCCTCATCGAAGACTCCCCCCAGGTGGTGAAAGAGAGCGTCTACGTGCCGCGGGGCTATTCGTCCTGGCTGGCGCGACCGTTAGACTTTAACGAGACCGCCGCGCTTGCGCTCGCGCAGCAGAACCAGCCTCTGCTGCAAGTAGGCCGCGTCGATCAAGACCGCAGCGAGATCCTGCGCCGACAGGCCCGCCAGCAAGTGCGTCCTGATATCGCCGTAAACGCTCAGATCGAATCGATCCAGAATGGCAGCGTTTACGGCTACAAATCCTTTGGGGGGTCCTGGGGGGCCATTGCCGATCCGGACACCCTGAGCCAGTCTTACGGCATTCGCTATCGGTATCCGTTTGGAAACCGAAGCTTTGACGCACGCCTGACGCAAGCCACTAGTCAGGTTTCCGACAGCCGGGTCCAGTTGCGCCAGACGTCGAACGACGTCATTCGCGACGTCAACGACGCACTGACAAGTATCAAGACCTCGCGAACGCGGATCGCACGCAGCAACGAACAGCTGGAGGCCGCCGAAGCCGCTTTTGACAGCCTGGCCCGCCGGGAGGAGGCCAGCGCCGATGTGAATCGTAACGAGTTGATCTTGATCGTTCGCCGCCTGCTCTCCGCGCGGTTGGCCCACATCAATGCCCTCATCGATAACAAACGCGCGGAGTCGGCACTGTTGGCAGCACAAGGCCTCCTGTCTCGGCACTACGGCCCTTGGACCTCTCACAACGCCTTCGAGAGCCACCGTCTTGAGCAGCTTGCGAGCAGCGGCCTATTCCAACATCTACTCGATTAGAATTCTCCAGGCTTGCCCGGTGGGTCCCTATCCTGCCTCCACCGAGCAGGGAGGCTGTTTGATCGTCGCCTTTGCCCCCTCGGCGATGCTGCCCACCACCCGCACGCTTCCGAGCTCAGAGCTTTTTAAAGAACCGTCGCGAGCGGCACGAGAGCAAGGCGGACGCCGCACAGCAACGAGACATATCAAGTCGATGGGCGAGGAGGCGAGCACCGCCCAACGCCGCTATCGGGTCATGTAGCAGGTTTTATCAAAAGCGCTCACTCGCCACGGCTCGGATATCGTCTAGGCGTCGGCACGCTTATACTGGAACGCGGCCAGCGGTTTCCCCTCGGCGAGCCGCGGTAAGATAGGCCGTTGCGGTCGGTTGCCACCGCCAAACAGCGAGTAAACCCATGCACGAGCGGCAAGACATCGACTATTTGCCCGTCGATCTCTCGCAGCATACCCTCGATACGGGTCAACTGCTCAACGAGAACATCGCCCGTATCGAGTTCGTCAAGATGAAAACCCTGGAGTGGCCGGGAGTCAGCGAGCAGGAGAAGAGCCACCTCATGCGCGAGTTGGACATTCTGCGTGGCTCGCTGATCCAACTGAGCAGTACCGGCCGAGGCTACACGGCGGAGGAGTCGGAACCCCTGTCCCCGATGCTTCCCGGAGCCGATCCCGACAACCTTAAAATCGAAGGCATCATCGGCCGTAATCCCAGGATCCTCAAGGTGCTCAAGACCATCGCCAAGGTCGCGGCAACGGACCTGACCATCCTGCTCGAGGGAGAAACGGGCTCTGGGAAAGAGCTGTTCGCGCGTATCATCCACCTGAACAGTAACCGGGACAAATTCGTGGCCGTCAACTGTGGCGCCTTCCCGTCGGATATCATCGAGTCCGAGCTGTTCGGCCATGTGAAAGGAGCCTTTACGGGTGCTACCAGCGATAGAAAGGGCAAATTCGAGGAGGCCGATGGCGGGACCATGTTTCTCGATGAGATCGGCGATCTGGAGTTACAGGCACAGGTCAAACTGCTGCGCGTGCTAGAGCTCGGTGAGTTGCAGCGAGTCGGGTCCGACAAGACCCGCCAGGTTAATGTCAAAGTCATCGCCGCAACCCATAAGAACCTTGAGCAGATGGTGGCCAACGCACAGTTTCGCGAGGATCTTTACTACCGCATCAACATGTGTCCCCTGTGGATACCTCCGCTGCGAGAGCGACGAGACGAAATCGAGATTCTGTTCGAGTACTTCTTGCAGGAGGCATGCTCCAGCACCCGAAAACAGTCGATCGGTCTGAGCACGGATCTGCGCGATTTCATCATCAACCGCTACCGCTTTCCCGGGAACATCCGCGAACTGAAAAACATAGCCCAATATGTCGCTTACATTGCCGGTGAGGCGCCCGTCACGCTAGCCGATCTGCCGGAGCGCTATCAACGCTACGACCTTGAAACCCAGCCGACGCACGGCAATGACGCGGCACCCGATATGCGTAAACTCGATGATGTGCGCAGCGTTGCCGAGCGCGAATACCTGACCGAGGTGCTACAAAAACATCACGGTAATATGAAGAAGGTGTGTCGAGAAATGCAGCTCTCGCGCTCGCGCGTCTACCAGCTCCTCAATAAGTTCAACCTCCACGCGGCGGATTATCGCTAAGCACGAGGTCCAACGCTTATGCAAATGCACGACGTGTTAACCACCGTCAGCGGTAAACCCGTTACCGTGGAGGACGTGATCGTCCACCTCAAGGGCAACGGGACGTTTCGTAATGCCATTTATCGGCTGATCGCAAACCGCGTGATCGCGCTCGAATGCAAGGAGCTCGAGATCACCATCGGGGATCAGGAGTTCCGCGACTACTCACAGACCCGTCGTCGCTTACTGGGATTGGCAAACGCCATCGACATGAGCCGTTACTGCCGCTGGCATGGCATCACAATGGAGCAGTGGAATGACATCATGCGCTGCGATCTACTGCGGCAGAAGCTCAAAGATCGGCTTATCACCAAAAAAGACGTGGAAGCCCACTTCGAGACCCACAAGCATCATTTCATGATGGCTTCGGTGTCGCGCATCGTCTGCGCGACAGCCAACGACGCCGAGGCGGCACGCCGACAGATCCAAGACCAGGGGGAGGATTTCGCCGCTGTGGCAAGAAAGGTGTCTCTGGAACGCAATACGCGCACTTCTGGGGGCTACGTCGGCTGCATCAAGTCCGGCACCTTGCCCGCACCCATCAACCAAGCGGTGTTTGCGGCACGGCCCGGTGATCTACTCGGACCCTTCGAGCAAAGCGGCTATTGGGTACTCTATCGCCTGGACGAGAGACGTAATACAGAACTCGATGAGAGCCTGCGCAATAACATCTCCGAGCAGCTTTTTGACCGTTGGCTACACGACAAGGCGCTCAGCATCAAGGCTTGATCGAGCGAGAGGTTGTGAAAAAACCGTCGCGAGCGGCCCGAGAGCCAGGCGGACGGGGCTAAGCCGAGAGACATATCAGATAGATAAGCGAGGAGCGAGCACCGCCCAACGCCGCTATCGGGCCGCGTAGCAGGTTTTTCACAATCCCTAAGTAAAAAGGTTTCGGCGCCGATCGGACGGCGGACCGGCGACCGTGGTGAAACGATGACCAAGGCTCCGGTCATTCATCGACCACTGTGCTCTGGGGGCCAGTGAAGGGCAGCGAGGGGGGAAAACATCATGACGAAATACATAGGAGTTCTCACCGCCGGCGGGGACAGCCCAGGGCTCAATGCAGCCATTCGAGCGGTCGGCAAGGCGGCCCTGGGTTACTACCGAATGCAGGTCATCGGGTTCCGACACGGCTTCCGCGGCCTCATGGAAAACCGCACGATACGACTGGATAGCGCGACCCTTTCGGGCATTTTGACCGTCGGCGGAACCATTCTCGGCACCAGCCGCGACAAGCCCCACCGCATGATGGTGGGGGGGCAAGAGCAGGACATGACCCACGTTATCGTCGAGCATTACCACAACCACCATCTGGATGCCTTGGTCTGCCTGGGAGGAAACGGCACGCAGAAAAATGCCTTGCGCCTTCTGAAACAGGGCCTCAACATCATCACGCTGCCGAAAACCATCGACAACGACGTCGCCTTGACCGATGTCAGCTTTGGCTTCGACACTGCACTGGGTATCGCTACCGAAGCCATCGACCGGTTACACAGCACGGCCCACAGTCACCACCGGATCATCATCGTCGAGATCATGGGGCATCGGGTCGGCTGGCTCGCCTTGGGGGCTGGTATCGCAGGAGGCGCTGACGTCGTCTTGATTCCAGAGATACCCTACGATACCGAAGAAGTGGCCGATGTCATTCGCCGCCGCAGTCGCAGCGGCAAGCATTTCAGCATCGTCGCGGTGGCGGAAGGAGCCATGTCCAAAGAGGATGCCCGCCAGTGGCAGGAAGTGCTCGCCGTGAAAGACGGTGCCAATAAAAAAACCGACAAAAAGAAAGCAAAAGCGCTTCTTACGGCGTTCGAAGCGCAACATGTGGGCAATACCTTGCGGCTGGCCAAGCAGCTCGAAGAACTGACTCGGTTGGAAGCGCGTGTGACCATCCTTGGCCATCTGCAACGCGGCGGCACCCCCTCGGCGGCGGACCGTCTGTTGGCCACTCGGTTGGGGACCGCCGCTGTGGACTGCATCCACGAAGGCGTCTACGGCGTTATGATCGCCGCCCGGCGCGAAGGCACCGAGGCGGTCCCCTTGGAAGACGTAGCGGGCAAACTGAAAACCGTGCCGCTCGACCACCCTTGGCTGGAGAGCATGCGGCGCGTGACCCCGGCCTGATCGGCATTGCTCACTTCACGCTGCCGCCTGTGGCTCACGGAAGTGCTTCAGGCGCAGAGCGTTGGTGACCACGCTGACGCTGGAAAACGCCATGGCAAAGGCGGCGAATATCGGCGAGAGCAGGATCCCTAGGGACGGATACAGCGCCCCGGCTGCCACCGGTAGCAGGGTCGCATTGTAGACAAATGCCCAAAAAAGATTCTGCTTGATGTTGCGCAGGGTAGCTCGGGAAAGCGCAATGGCGTTGGGGACATTGCCCAGGTTATCGGACATCAGCACCACATCGGCGCTCTCCATGGCCACATCGGTACCAGAGCCGATGGCGATGCCCACATCCGCCGCAGCCAGGGCCGGGGCATCGTTGATGCCGTCACCGACGAAGGTGACCCGCCGGCCACCTTGCTGCAACTGCCTCACTGCCTCCACCTTGCCGTGCGGCAGCACCTCGGCCACCACCTGCTCGATATCCAGTTCCCGGGCGATGGCTTCCGCGGTACGGCGGTTATCGCCGGTGATGAGGGCGACATGCAGCCCCTGCGCTTTGAGCCGCGCCACCGCATCGCGGGCACCCTCCTTAACCGGGTCCACCACACCCAACACCGCTACCGCTTTGCCGTCCACGGCCATGTACAAGGGCGTGCGTCCCCTGGCAGCCAGGGCCGCGGCGCGCTGCCAGAACCTGCCCAATTCGATGCCTTCGCGCATGAGATAACGGTCCGCACCGATGAGAAGCGCCTTGCCCAAGACCTTGCCCGCGGCACCTAATCCGGGCTCAGCACGGAATTCGTCGACCTGTACCAGGGTTAACCCGCGCGCTTTGGCGCCGCGCACGATGGCCTCGGCGATAGGGTGCTCGGAACGCTGCTCCAAGCTGGCGGCGAGACTGAGCACTTGGGTCTCATCCACATCATCGGCTACTTGAACATCGGTCAGCTCCGGACGCCCCTGGGTGAGGGTGCCGGTTTTGTCCAGGGCCACCACCTGGGTGGCGCCCAGGGCCTGCAGGGCATCGCCACCCCGGAACAACACCCCCATCTGCGCCCCCTTGCCCGTCCCCACCATGATGGAGGTGGGCGTGGCCAAGCCCATGGCACAAGGGCAGGCGACGATGAGCACCGCCACCGCGTTGACCAGGGCAAACGTCAGGGCAGGTTCAGGCCCCAGCAGCAGCCACACCACGAAGGACAATAGGGCCAAGCCGATCACGACCGGCACGAAATAGCCGGTCCCCCGATCCACCAGTGTTTGGATGGGGAGCTTGGAGCCTTGAGCGGCCTCCACCATGCGGATGATCTGCGCCAGCACGGTCTCCGCGCCCACCCGGGTCGCACGCAGGGTGAAACTACCCTGCCCGTTCACGGTCCCACCGACCACCTTGTCCCCCCGCTGTTTGCGAACCGGCAGTGGCTCACCGGTGATCATCGATTCGTCCACGTAGGAGGAACCTTCGGTCACCTCACCGTCCACCGGCAACCGCTCACCGGGCCGCACCAGCACCTGATCGCCTGCCAACACCTGCTCCATGTCCACCTGCCGTGTCTCACCATCGCGCAGCACCCGAGCACTGCGGGGACGAAGGCCCATGAGCTTACGGATCGCCTCGGAGGTGGCTCCCTTGGCCCGCGCTTCCAGCAACCGCCCCAACAGGATAAGGGTGATGATGACCGTGGAGGCTTCGTAGTAAACGTGCACCGTATCCGCCGGCAAGACGCCCGGCAGAAAGGTGGCCACCACCGAATAACCGTAGGCGGCGGAAGTGCCGAGTATCACCAGGGAATTCATGTCCGGCGCCCCGCGCACGAGCGCTGGCCAGCCCTTGCGGTAGAAACTGAGCCCCGGACCGAACTGCACCAGGCTCGCCAACACGAAGAACAGCACATAGAGGTTCTGGGTGCCCACAGCGGCGTGAATCGCATCGTGCACGGAGGGGAGCATGTGCCCCCCCATGTCCAACAGCACGATGGGCACCGTGAACACCGCTGCCCAGATGAGGCTACGCTTGAGACGGAGAAGCTCGGCGCGACGGGCCTCCTGCTCCCGGTCCACCTGCTCCGCGCCGGAAAACCGAATCGAAGCACGGTAGCCGGCCGCTTCCAGTGCGGCCAGGAGATCTCGGGATCCCACCGCACCCGACACATAACGCACCCACGCGCTTTCGGTGGCGAGATTCACAGTCGCCGAGAGGACCCCGCGCACGTCGGTGAGCGCCTGCTCCGCCCGAGCCACACAGGAAGCGCAGCGCATGCCCTCCACGCTCAAGGTGACCTGCTCGACGGTGGTCGCGTAACCCGCCCGCTCCACCGCTCCCACGACGGTAGCCGCGTCCGCTCCACCCAGGACCACCCGGGCTCGCCCACTGGCAAGATTCACGCTCACGTCGGCGATGCCCGGCACCTGCCGGATGGCATCCTCGACCCGCGAAACACAGGAAGCGCAACTCATGCCTTCCACACCCAGTTCCAAATCACCGTTCTGCGATCGAACCGGTAGGGATGTACTCATGGACCATCCTTTGATGCGTCGAGAACCCTACGGAAAGACACCGTAGACCCTTTCTCAGTGGGAATCCCAGGGGCGACCAATGCAAGCCTCACTTCTGAGGCAATATTCAGCAAATTGCAGCAAACCGCAACAATTCATTCGATATCGAAATGGAGGATTTATCGCTCTCTGCCGACGGTCGTCGAGCCCTCACCAACCGTCGCAGACACCATAGTGCCAGAAGCACTCGCATCACGCCATGACCCCATCGATGTCAAGCGGACAGAAAAAACCCGGCTTGAGCCGGGTTAATAGGTAGGGGAGTCCAAACAGACAACGACTCCAGCAATGGCTGTGACAAACAGCCCTCACACCGTCGGGCGATCAAACGTTGGTATTTTGATAAACGTTGTCGGCGCCACCGCTTCCACCTTCTGCCACCGCGGTTACACCCTGGCCCTGCCGGGTAATGTCGTCATCGCTCTGGATGTCAGGATTGGCCACTCCCACATCGAATCCCTGATTGAACAGCTTAGTCGAGTCTGAGTTGCTCTGATGCCCCGTTGCGTAGGCTTCGCCGTATCCGCCGCTTTTGAAATCCGTACCGTAACTCATGATGATCTCCCGAGTAGATGTGTTGAAATCCGCTTGCGGTATCGCTGCAGCAGTAACCGGTCAACAGCACCCGCCGAGCATCGGCTCCCATTCGAGGCTTAAAGCCTTCGCACCCACCGT
>CAZUZO010000015.1:30836-34497 GCA_964624765.1 uncultured Thiotrichales bacterium | reverse complement strand
GCCAGAAGACCAAGAGGATCGCGAACAGGGACAGGTAGAGAAGGGCGCTGGAGTAATGCATACGAAAATGTGTAAGCTGCCTGAGGTAAGAAGGATTGACCAAGTCGGCCATGGTCATCGTTTCGTCAGAGTTGCCCTGGAGCACATCGTCGGTCCCCAAGCCTTCGGCAGCCGAATCTTTTGGGGCAAGGGTGTGTGCGGCAGGGATGCCGGACCCAAGCCGACAGGGACGTCTTCAAGGCTCCCTTGCCCCAAGGGGTCGGCTGCCCCCAGGGCAAAGGTCATCAAACTGCCGAAACGATGACCAACGTCACAAAGTCGCGGCCGAGCGGCCCGAGAGCAAGGCGCACAGCCCCGGTAGCAGCGGGCTATCAGCTCGATAGGCGAAGAGCAGGCGCCGCTGAACTGCGCTCTCGGGAAGTGTCGTGGGTTGTACATTAAGACCGGGAAGCCGGCGTATGATCGATGGCAGGGGTGATTGCTGCCAATTGTGTGCCTGAGTCGAGGATGGATGCTTTTTAACTTACCCTTGGCTATCGCCCCGATGTATAGTTTTATTGAGAGGGTTGGGTTGCAGGTGGCTTGACTACCGGACCTGACCCAACATTTTGGTCAAGACTGGAGGAGCGAGCTTAGCGATGGATATCAAACTCGTCGACGTTACCGTCCATATTGATGAGATTTTGTCGAAAGAGCAGCGGCAGAATGTGGAAGACAATCTGAGGGGCATCGAGGGCGTGGTCTCGGTGGCGATCCATGATGATAAACCCCATCTCGTCATGGTGGAATACAATCCGGATCGCACCTCCAGCAGCGTTATTTTGACGACGGTAAAGGATACCGGGGTCCATGCCGAGTTGGTGGGTCTCTGAAAGGTTGTGCTGAGAGGTTGTGCTGAGAGGTTGTGAAAAAAACCGAAGCGAGCAGCTCGATCGCCCGCTGGGTGCGGTGAGCCTCGTCGGTGATGACGATGAGATCGTCACGCTGTGTGTAGGCCTCACCTTCGACCACGGTCTGGTTGAATTTCTGGATCAGCGAGAAGACATGCGATTTGTGCTGGGCCAACAACTTGGCGAGATGCTCGCCGCTCGCAGCCCGGCACGGGTCGCGGTCGTTGTCCACCACGCCGCATCCGGCAAAGGTCTCGTAGATCTCCGTGTCCAGGTCGTCGCGGTCGGTGAGAATCAGAAAGGTGAAGTTGCTGCCGAGTTTGCGATGGACCTTGTGGGTGAAGAGCACCATCGAATAGCTTTTGCCTGATCCCTGGGTATGCCATAACACCCCCAGCTTGCCGTTCCTGAGCTTCCTGTCGCGGACCGCCTCGATGGCCCGGTTGACGCCCAGAAACTGGTAATTCCGGGCCATAATCTTTCTCGATTCCCCGGCCGAGTCGTCGAAAACGATGAAGTTCTCCACCAGGTCCAGGAAATTGGCTTTCGCGCACACCCCCTTGAGCAGCGTCTCCATAGCCACGACGCCCGGTTGATTCTCGGCCAACCGTTTCCACTCGTGCAAATGCTCGAACCGGCTGGTGACCGAGCCGAGTTTGGCATCCCCCCCGTTGGCCAGCACCACCATGGCGTTGTGATGAAACAGATGCGGGACGGTATCTTTGTAGTCCAGGAAGTTCTGCTCGTAGGCGGCGCGGATATCCTTGCTGACGTTTTTGAGTTCCATGAACAGAAACGGCAGGCCGTTGACGAAGCCGACGATGTCCGCCCGGCGAGACGGTACAGGTCGCCGCGCACCCACAGCTCCCGCACACAGAGGAAATGATTGTTCTCGGGAGCATCAAAGTCGAACACCCGCAGCCGCTGGCGCACCCGTTCGCCCTTGGCGTTGCGGAAAGTGACCTGTACCCCGTCCTTGATCAGCTCGTACTTCTCGCGATTGGTGGCAGCCATGGTCTGCGTGGCGGAAACCGTGACGACCTGGCGGACCGCATCGTCATAGGCCGTAGCGGGCAGCCCGGGATTCAATTCTTCTATCTTGGCCCGCAGGGTGCGGGTCAACACTACCTCGCGATCCGATTCCCGGCCCAGCAGGCTGTCCGGCCCGAAATCCTCGTTGTTGTAGGCGTACACCGACTGCCAGCCAAGCTCCTGTTCCAGGTGCTCGGCAGTCGTCTGCTGGACCAGGGTGTCTTCGGTGTAGGGGGTGGGGGTCATACAATCACCTCCCAGTGACCGGTTTTTTTGGAGCCGATCCGGAGGACGCGGTTTTGCTGTTTAAGCTTCTGAATGTTGCGTTTTACCGTTGCCTCACTCACTCCAAGTCGCTCGGCCAAAGTAGCATAGTCCGCTGAAGGATCGGTCCGCAGCGCATTTAAAAGGTCATTTATCGGGTCAGAGCGACCGGATAAACCGGCGATTTGACCTGTTAATGCACCTTTATCCGCCAGGTCCAGCTCTTCTACCGGTTTGCGGTGAACCGTAGCGGTGAACAGGCAGCCGTCGTGGTCGTCGGCAAAGTCGATGGTCGGCCATTTCTCCAGCGCCCGTTTGATGCCCGAACCCAGGCCATGGTAGGGGAGCAGCCCCTTGGCCACGTAGGAAACCAGGATCGGGTTGCGGATATTGGAGTTCCCGGCCCGGATCTTCTCCACCGTCAGGTTGTTGGGCAGATGGCCGGGGCTGATGATCTCGATGCGGTTGTCGAAGACAAACAGGCGGATCGGTGCGCTGACAAGATAATCCCGGTGCATCAGGGCATTGACCAGCAGTTCCTCGAAAACCGCCTCGGGGATCTCCGGCGTACCGGGCGCGTTCACCCCTCGCCCAGCCTGCACCTTGTGCAGGTTGCGCATGACAAAGGCCAGTGCGCCATCAAAAAGCTTCGGCAGCGGTCCGGAAAAATCCTCGGTGTCGAGGTAGTCGGTGGCGTGGATCTTGTCGCCGGGATAGCGGATCGCCTTGACCACGAACTGCGGCACGATCCATTCTGGCTGCTCGGCGAAGAGCAGCACCCCGGCCAGATTCAACCTGCCGTCATCGGTGGCTATGTTCATGTTTTGCAGCAATCGGATCAGCTCGACGGAAGAATCTGGGTACTCCTGTTTGTAGACATCCCGTAGAAAATCGCGAAAGCGCAGCTTATCCAGCCTGTCGATGCCCGCCTTGGTGGGCAATTCGTCAGCGTGAAACTGATTGGTGAACTGGAACAGGCGGCGCAGTTCCTCCTTGGAATTCACCCGCCGCTTGTCGGCCCCGGCCTTGAGCCAGATCACCCCGTTCTTGTCGAAATAGGGTTTATCGATCCCCTTGGGCACGGTCAGCACGATAACAATGCGGCCGTTTTCCAGCGCCACATTCTCGGTCTGCACTGCCAAAGGGCTGCGTACTAGATGGCTCGCGGCGTTGCTGATAAGCTGATTGATGCGGGCCACATCAGGCCCTAAAAGCCCCGGTGTCGAACCGTCATCGGCCACGCCGATAAAGATGGTGCCGCCATTGGTGTTGGCGAAAGCCGCCATCTCCGAGGCCAGCGACTCGGCATTTTTTACATCCACCTTGAACTGGCGGGTGGAGTCTTCGCCGAGGGCGATTTGGGAGAAGAGATCGGATCGTTTCATACCATCCACGCCTCCACACCATATTCGGCAATCGGTTCCCGAATTTCCGTAGGGGCAGGCCCCTGTGCCTGCCCATTTGGCCCCTGTGCC
>CAZUZO010000015.1:0-30736 GCA_964624765.1 uncultured Thiotrichales bacterium | reverse complement strand
GCCCATTTGGCCCCTGTGCCAGCCCGTTGCCGTCATTAGGGCGATCACAGGGGGCCGCCCATACGATGACGACGATGCCGTGGATATGATTGGGCATGACAATGAATGCATCGATATCGATGTCCGGATAATGGGCCGGGATTTCATCCCAAACCGCCTGAACCATCCGACCCGCATCGTTCAACCGCATGTTCCCATTCACAATTTCCCCGAACAGGCATTCCCGTTTCTGGGTGCAGACGGTCACGAAATAGGCCCCGGCCTGGGAATAATCGTATCCCTGTAGTCGGATGGAATGGCGATGGTGAATGGCGGGATCGTATTTTCCGCCGTAGGGACAGGCCTCCGTGCCTGCCCGATTTGCGCCTGTAGGTGCCGATTGATTCAGGGCAGCCACAGGGGGCTGCCCGTACATGGCGGAGGATAGGAATTTCATACCGCCACCTCCCCGTTCATCAGTTTGGGCAGGAGAAGGTCGCGGGCTTTGGCGAGTTTTTCGATTTGTTTCTCAAGATTCGCTATCTGCAGAAAACTCGCCTCTACGGTTTCATGAAAAAGCTTTCGTAACGTACTTGGTGGATTTAGCAAACTAACGCGCTTCAAATGCTTTGGATAAACATGCGGCTGTGCTGCTCCCTGCTGCATTCCAGAAATCTCGGCCTGACGAGACTTCATCGCAAGATAGAGGAACCATATCTCTGGATTGTCACTACTGCTCAAATAGGAACAATCAGACGCCCAAATATCCTGATGATAAAGAGCGACATGGCCTGCATTGGCACCAGACGCGCTAACAGTTATGACAGGTCCCGAAGCGTTAGCCGCATTGTGGTAGTAAGCAGGCTTCAATCCGCCAGCAACAACCGGAACATTTCCCTCTTCGATCGTATCCTTAGTGATATTTTTGCCCTTGAGTATAGTCGCTATCTCTTCCACGTTGCTTCGCTCCCACCCCTCCGGCACGCCGTCGTTCTCGCAGGTTTCGATCAGGCGGCAGGCAAGCTTGTAGAGCAGGTCGGTCTGCTTGACCAGGTCGCGACTGGTTTCGGCCAGGGTTGCGAGGCGGTCCACGGCTTTTTTGAGTTCGCCGTTGGTGGTTTTCTGTTGTCTCCATGCCGCCTGCTGGTCGCTGACAGTCTTGCGGAACGTTTCCACATCCGCCTTGAACAGCGGGATGGCGTCATCCAATTCCTGTAGGGGCGAACCCCTGTGTTCGCCCTTTTCTGCGTCTGGCGCGTTCTTGGCCAGGGTCTTGAGGAAGGGTCCAACACTGCTGCGTAGCGTGGCCAGCGCGCCGATAAAATCAGTCAGCGGTTCAAGCGTTTCGCCTTCGTCACCTTTCATCGTGAAACAGGCCGCGCCCTCGGCCAGCATGCGCTGGCAATAACCGGCAACGAGCTCGAGATAGCGCTCTGTCTCCCCCCGGTAGAGCCAGACGATGGCCAGGAGGTTCTGCTCCTGCTCGGGGGAAAAGTCGTAAATCTTGCGCGTGACTTTGCGGTAGATGGTACGCGCGTCGATCATCAGCACCTTGTCCCGACTCGCTCTCGAAGCTTCTGCTGCGTCAGCTGCGTCGTCAGCTCCTCGCCTACCTGACTGGTATGTCTCGTCGCTTCCTCCTTGCTTCCTTGCATCCATCTCCGATAGCGAGCCGGTTACATTCCCATCTTCTTTCCCTCTATCGAAGAACCAGAGCTCGCAAGGAACGGTGCGGGTGTAGACTGCGGGCGTAGACAAAGTTGGAGCGGATGGCGATCATGACATCCACGTCGCTGGTCTCGACCAGCTTCTGGCGCACTTTGGCCTCGTCGCGGGAGGCAGAGGAGGCCTGGGACGACATGACGAACCCGGCCCGGCCCTGTTCGTTGAGGTAGCTGTAGAAGTAGCTGATCCAGACGTAGTTGCCGTTGCTAACCTTGCCCTTCTTGTTGACGCCGGGCAGGCCGAAGGGCAGGCGCGGGTCGCTCCCCACCTTGTCGGCGTCGATCTCGTCCACGTTGAAGGGCGGATTGGCCATGACAAAGTCGGCCTTCAGACTTCCTGATCTCAGAACGGAGAATCAATGACATAGAGCATTGTCTAGGATTTGGCATGAGCCCTAGATGCGCCTCTATGCCGCTCCACTACGTACGATATGCCTAATTTTGGGGTCATCGATAATCCGCGACTTCAGGAGGTCTGGCCTTGCGCAGCAGCTCGTGCGGGTCTTCGTAGTAGGTGATCGATTTCTGGATGTCCCCTTCAAGGCCGTGCACCGCCAGGTTCATCTTGGCCAGGCGGATGGTGGTGGCGTTTTTTTCCAGCCCGTAGAAGGTGAGCTTCTCGGTGGGGTTTTCGTGCCGCCGCTCGACCCCCGGGCGCTTTGCACGAACATGCCGCCCGAGCCGCAGGCCGGGTCCAGCACCGTGCCGCCAGCCGGTTCAATGACGTTGGCAATGAGCGAAACCAGCGAGATAGGGGTGAAAAACTCGCCGCCGTCATGGGCCTTCTGGTCGGCGAACTGGGTCAGGAAATACTCGTAGATGCGGCCGAAGACATCCCCGGAGACACGCTTGAGCTCCTCGGGGTTGAGGGTGCGCAGCAACTGGCCGAGCACCGCGTTGTCGAGTTCCTGATACTCGCTCTTGGGCAGGACGCCGCGCAGTTTTTCGTAATCCGACTCGATCGACTCCATGGCGTCGATGATGGCCTTGGCGCGGTCCGCGCTGTCGGGCAGGGCCACGAGGGTGTCGAACTGGGCCTTGGGCTGCAGAAAGATGGCGCTCTTCTGCGAGAAGTCCTCCTTGGTCAGCGGCCGGGTTTTGCCGCCACGTGTTGGCAGGTTGGCCTCGATGGCATCCTTGACGCCAAGAAAGCGGCTGTAGGCATGCCGGAGGAAAACCGGGCCCATCACGGGCAGGAAATACTCGTTGCTGGCGTAGTTGGAGTTGGCCCGCAGGGTGTCCGCCGCGCTCCAGAGTCGCCCTTCAATGGCTTCGATGTGTTCCAGTTGAGCCACAATTATCTCCGTCCGTGTCATTAGACATTATCGGAAACCGCCCCATCCAGGGGCGTCTTTGCGGCCTGAACTTGAGCTTCCGACTAAGTCTATTTCTTACTCTGGGCTAACGGCGCAGGACCGCGTCAGCGGTTCTGCGTTATCAGATGGATAAGCGAGGAGCCAGCACCGCCCAACGCCGCTATCGGGTAACCCTGAAACGGGCTGTTTCGCCGGTTTTGGGACGGTAGGCACACTGCTAGCGGCCTGCCAGATATCGCGTTTGATAACGGCCTTGTAGAGATAGGCTTGGCGAAGACACCGTGGGGGGCGAGGGGAGGGGATCGACCGATTCGCCGTAGCGCGTATAGAGATCCATGTCTTTGGTGGCGCCGTGCACCTCTAGCACGTAAATAGGCTGCCAGTTGGGTGGAATAGAGGCTGACGGCGTATCGAACTCCAGGTGGATCTCTTCGCCGGGGCCGATGATGGCGAACACCCCATCCACCGCCTCGACCAGGGTCTCTACCGGTCCGAAGCGGGTGTAGGCCCCGGCAGGGTACCGCGTGTCCGAAAAAGGCTGGCGTTTCGAATAGTCATAACTGGGCCGACGTTGTGGGCCGTTTGTTCTCTCCGGGAAACCGGTCTTGCGCAGCACGGCACGGCGCAGCGGCAGGATTTCCTGGCGGTGCTCCGGAGCCGGCTCAACAAGAGCGATAGCGATCCGATCCCAGTATATCTCCATATTGGTTCGCAGACGCAGGGCTCGCGTTTCCGGTGGCAACCCTGTTAAGGGAAAGGCCATGCGCCTTGGCATGCCAGCGGGATAACCGAAATGTTCTTGAAGGACTTTCCATCGGCCGTCTGCGCCACGGGCTTCGAGAGTGGGAGCATCGAAGCGTGCACCCGCCTGCCATGCGGCGAATAGGGTCTGAGAGTAAGGGTATTCAACCCAGCCGTCTATCACCAGCATGGGTTTTGCCTGGAAGCGGTCGATGGCCTCCGAAAATTCCAATGTCAGGCGATGCTCGTCTGCCAAACGTCCGACGAAGCGTCGATCCAGCTCCCCTAGAGGAGCGGCTTGGCCGTCGGCGTGGAGAATGCTCGCCGTCACCAATTCGCCGCGATCGTTCATCGCCTGGCTAGGTCGGATCTCCCGTCGATAGAAATGGGTGGCACCACTCGGTGGCGGACCTTGGATTCCCATCCGCTCATCCACCACCAATTGCCACTGCGGAGGTATGGCGTAGGCGCGTAGCCTGACGTTGTCCAGGTAGGCGATTTCCTCCATGGGCTCGGTAATCTTGAGGGCAAGCCGGCCGGCCTTTGGCTGCAGCAGATTAGGTGGAAGCAGGAAATGCTCCCACAGGCGAGGGGTCGCATACTTTCCGGGTGGACCCAAGGCATAACCGATGCCAGCTACGCCGAGGAGATCGCTGACAAAGCGATAGTCGGTGCCGTCCCAAGCAAATAGCACGGGACAGCTGGAAAGCTGGCGTTGTACCTCAGTGAGGTGGTGCAGGCGGCCTGCCACCAGTCCGAGCTCGCTCTGATAAACCCCATCAGACCAATCCACGGTCACAAAATCCGCCTGCGCCATTCCACCGAGCCCGATGGCAAGGGGTTGTCGCCCTTGCCCAGGGCCGGAATGATCGAGGATGCTCTCCACGAGGGTCCACCTTGCACCCACCCTGACTCCGACACGTGCACCGATGCCGGATGCATTCGAACGCATGGATTGCCCCGGATCGTCCATCCCGGATAGCGTCAAGGCGAGGAATTCATGGCGGCCCGCACCGGGTTTCCAGATACGGAGGCCACTTTGGGTGTCCAGAGCGACGACTGCGGGTCCCAAGGTGGGCTCAAGCAGCACCGGGGTGAAGCCTACGAACATCGCTTCGGTATCGCCGGTGGTAGTAAACAGGGGATGCTGAATCGCGTCCCCAACAAGCTTCCTAGCGGCCCAACCGTGAGGTGTAGCGGTCACAAGGTCTAGCTGCCCATCGCCGTCCAAATCCTGAATAGCCAGGCTTATCCAGGTAGGGTTTTCAGGAGCAGTACTGCCCAGCGGCTCCGGCTGGTAGACGCCTGCAGTGTCAGGTTGCCAGCGCAGCAACTCGCCACTGGACCCGGCGGTGTAGAGCTCGGGTTGGCCGTCGGCGTTCGCATCGCCCGCCAAAACGGCGAGGAAGGGGGTGCTTCGAAAATCTTCGAAACCGGCGGCGGATCGGTAGACCCAGCCGCGGTCGTTGAGGTACACCTCATGCGGAGGAACTGCATTAATGACGATGAGATCGATGTCGCGGTCACCGTCCAGATCGACGGGCAACACTTGCCGGGATTCGCGTCCATCCCCGGCAATCCCTTGGCGGCTAGCGATTTCTTGGAAGGTGCCGTCCCGGTTGTTGTTCAGCAACTGATTGGGACCGTCGCGGTTGACCACGAACAGATCGAGATCACCATCGTGGTCCGCATCGAAGAAACTCCCACTGACGCTATCCCGATGCCCACCCGCGGTTCGGGTCGTAGCCGTCACATCTGCCCATTGACCAGGGCCAGTTTGACGCCACAATTGATTGGGGCCGCGCCTTAGGAGATAAACATCGAGTAGGCCATCGTTATCGAAGTCTCCCCACAGAGCCGCATTGACATTTTCGACCTGAGCGAGCGGATGCTCGAGCTGGGCGCTAAAGCTTCCATCGGGCATGGTCAGCAGCAATAGGTTAGGCGTACCGGCTATCGCTAAGGCGCCGGGCGCAAACAGATCCAGGCGACCATCGCCGTTGACGTCAGCAGCCGTCAAGCTGAATTGGCGCTCCATGCCCTGGGTCTGTAGGGGGACCGATTCGAGTGCTGTCAGAGCGAGTGGTTCGCCCTCAGAAAACAGCGGCCCCGCAGGGGGGGGAGGTGCTGCGTCGTGGGTGACGCCGATAGCGAGCGCCTCACCCCGCGGCCCCATGCGCATGTATTTGAACTCTGCCAAGCGTGCCTGAGGATTTTGCTCCAATCGCTGATAGGTCTTCATCAGCGCTCGGGCCTCCTCCTTCTGATCGAGACTCCTGAGCATCTGGAACGCCCCGTAATAGCTGCTGCGAAGATAGGGGTCCAGGCCCATCGATCGTCGATACCAGCTGAGGGCTTCCTGGTATTGCCCCTGTTGGGACAGGCATTGCCCGAGGTAATAGGCGGCATAGGCGTCGTTTGGATCGCCTTCAGTGACCCGAGCGAAATGGCCCCGTGCCTGCTCAGCCTCGGCCAGGTAAAGGCGCAGCAGGCCCGCCACATAGTGAGCACGTAAATGGTCGGGATCGATGGCCAAGACCCCATCGGCGATCCCAAGCGCGTTGATTTCATCGTCCTCCTGCTGACGGTTCAGGATGGCTATGGCGAGGTTGACCTGGGCATCCAGCCATTGCGGATAGGCTGCGACCAGGCGTGCAAAGGTGGCGGCTGCAGCGGTGTACTCGAACCGACCCATGAGACCCACGCCTCGATTGTTTGCATGAATGGCTTCCGGCGGAGGGACAAAGGCGTCGCTGAGCGGACCGTTGGTCTGTTCCCGGTGGGTTGTTCCATCGGAGCAGGCGCTCTGGATCAACGCCAGTGCCAGCAGAGCAGTGATGAGGGCTAGGGGCTTCATGGCGAGACCATAGCGTTAGGGTTAATGTGAGCGGTTTTCGCTTCGATAGGTTCGGGTGCCGACGGACTTTGTTCGATGACGAGTAGGCGGTTTGCAGCAATGCCGTGCAGTTCCTGAGTGGAGCCATCGGGCCACTCCACTCGAAGGCTATCCACTGTGGCGAACTGACCTAAGCCAAAAGTGACCGGCATCTCTGTCTGCGAGAGGTAGCTGCGACTCGGCGTCACCGGGCGGCGTTGATGGTTCCCGCCCGCTCGGATCTCCACCCAGGCGCCGATACCATCCCGATTGGCCCGCTTGCCCACGAGCTTGACCCGCAACCAATGGTGCCCGAGCTGTTGATCATTGCGTAATAACATGGGCTGGCCTCCCACCTGGGTGATGATGATATCCAGATCACCGTCGTTATCGATATCCGCGTAGCTTGCGCCGCGCGCCACCAGGGGTGTGGCCAGTGCTTCGCCTGGGTTAAGGGGAACGGCAACGAATGTTGCCTGCTGGCAGCGCAGCGCGCAATTCCAGAACAGCTGAGGCGCTTGCGCATAGTGCTGGCTTGGTTGAACGATGTTGATAGCCTCTTCCAGGTGGCCGTTTGCTTGAAAGAGATCGAGCCAGCCGTCGAGGTCATAATCGAAAAAAAACAGGCCGAAGGTGAGAACCTGACGTGTGGTTGCTCCCAGTCCCTCGGTAATCGCCTCATCGGCAAACTGGTCGGAGTTTCCCTGGGTGACGTAGAGCGAGGTCATCTCGTTGGCGAAATTGCCGACGGCGAAACCGATCTCACCGTCATTTCGAAAATGGGCCACATCGGTACCCATGGCGCCGGTCGCATTGCCATCACGATCGAAGGCCACCCCGGCCATCACACCGACCTCTTCGAACTGGCCATTGCCTTGATTATGAAATAGGAAGTTGCGCACCGTGTCGTTTGCCACGAACAGATCCATCCAGCCGTCTTGGTCGAAGTCCACGGGTATGGCTGCGAGCGCTTTGGCCACAGGCTCTCCGGTTAACGGGTGGGTGATTTGGATGCCGCTCGCTAGAGAAACGTCTGTGAATGAACCTTCGCCTTCATTGCGGTAAAGATACCCATGGCTGCCCGCGAAAGTGGTGGGAGGTCCATAGGCGCGCCCGATGCCGGTCAACTGGAATCCCAACTCGAGGTCCAGTTCTTTGGACCACTGCACGTAGTTGGCGACGAACAAATCGAGATCGCCATCATTGTCATAGTCGAAAAACGCGCTAGCGGTGCTCCAGACGTCGGCTCCCCCTGCCACCCCTGCCTCTGCCGTGACCTCCACGAACCTGCCCTGGACGTTTCGGAACAAGTGATTGCTTCCCACTGCGGTGATAAACACATCCACCCACCCGTCGTTGTCATAATCGCCGATGGCGACACCCATGCCGTAACCGGCGACTGCGAGACCGGATGCGCGGGTGACGTTCTGGAACTGCCCAGTGCCGTCGTTGCGATACAGCTCGGCGATGGAATGCTGGGAATTCGGGTGGAGCGAGGCGTTCCAAGGTCCCGAGTTGATGAACAGCAGATCTGGGTGCCCATCGTTGTCGTAGTCAAGAAAAGCGACTCCGCCGCCCATGGTTTCTGGAAGGAGCTTTTGCCCCTCGGCACCGTTGACGTGCACAAAATCGATTCCGGCGGCCTCGGTAATGTCGGTAAAGGTCACAGTTGGGGGCTGCACCGGGATCGGTTGTGGGATCTGAGGGGCCTGAATCGATGCGTCGTTCACCGTTGGCAGCTCCGGTGGTGGCGAGCGAACAAAATAAAGGGTCGTCAGGATCACGAGGAGACTGACCAACACGACCGCGAGAGACCAGCGAAACGCCTTACCGATGATGGCATCGTTGCCGGGCTCCGGCGAGGGACCTACGGGCTCAGGGTTTTTTGACTTCACCGACAGGCGCGCGCCTCTTGTGGCCTCTCGGAGGGGGGCGTTGCGCTGGTGAGCACCATCGCTTTGGCGGGCCTGAGATCATAGATGACCACCGCTTCGGCCGCGTGATCGGCGGCAGGATGGCGGCGTCGATGGATCGCTATGGCGTGGTCGCCAGCATTGTCGTCGGCTTTATACTGCAGGTGTCGGCTGCGATGCAGAGCTGCCGTGCGGAGATCACCGAGCTGTTGGTGGATGAGAGCGAGGTTGTGGTGCGCGCTAGCGTTTTCCGGATCGATAGCCAGCGTCCTCGTGAACCATTGTCGCGCCTCTTGCAACAGCGCCTCACGTGCCGCGCGGCGTGTCGGGTGGCGCTCGGCCTTGGCTTGTTCGAAGAGGGTCTGGCCGAGCTCGTTCAGCAGTCGATGATCTTTCGAAAAGTCAAAGCCGCGGTGGCGGGCTTCAAGGAAGTTGGTGGCCACCAGTTGTCTGAAGTTTTCGATGGCTTCGTCGAGCTGGCCGTATTGCTTGTTGACGAGACCTGTGAACCAAGCTAGGGACCAAGGCGATGCTGGGGGCACCTGGCTGGCAGCGCGCTGCAAGGCAGCGGCTGCTTCCGGCAAACGTCCCTCTTGGAGATAGACGCGCGCTAAGTTGAGCGCCCCGTCGGCGTGGCCGAGCTGCTCGACGTGCAGGAACGCCTGCTCGGCCTGGCGAAGCTCTCCCCGTTTGCCTTTACGCAGCAAGCCAATACCGTAATCGTTCCATCGCTCCCATGCTTCCAGGGGCGGCTTGAGATCGGGGTCAGGCGCAGGGTCGGATGGCATGCCGACGGGAAAGGTGACCCGGTCGACGGCGATGGTGGTGATGGGCAGATCGTTGCGTGAGAACTGCGCGTCTTGAAAATGCCTCAGGTAAGCGGTGTCGAACTTGCGGTACTGCAGCTTCACTTCGACCGTCACGGGTTTGCTGATGGTCTCCGGTAGTGCCAGCCGATAGTGCACCACATCGGCTGCCCCCGGTGGTATCTGGTGATCGTAGAGGGGCACGTAGATGTCCTGCACGTTACGCCGGTCGATGCGATTGCCGTGGCGATCCAACAGATAGGCATTGACGAAGTGGGACCACGGATCCACTGTCCCGTCGGCAGTCTGGGCGCCACTTTGCGCGATGAGCTCACCACCGCTGCGGACGGCTACCTCTACCCACACTTCGTTGGAATCAGCCGTACCTTGGGTGAAGTGGTGACCGAGCTTTAAGGTCCGAATGACGGTTTCCAGCAGGTACTGCTGCCCGGGTTTCAGGGTCGGTACGCTCGGCCGCAGCGGAGCGACTAGCGGTGCATCGATGGTCCCCCCGTGTCGCACGCCGAAGAGGTCAAGGCGCAGCGTGCCTTCAAGGAATTCCCGGTGCACGTCTTGTACGTCGCAAGGCATGTCGAGTAGGTGCGCGAGGGCTGTGTTGGCACCCGGAAAGCGATGGTCGTGCACCTTGCGAACGCCTGAATCATCGAAATATTGAGCCCCGAAGTCATCCTGGGCTGCCACCAGGGGCATATGGCAGTGGTGGCAGTTGCGGACCGCCTCCGGCGGATAATAGAAACTTTGCACCCCATGGCCGGAGACGCCACTCTGCAGATAGCTGCCGTAGTGGTCTTGCCCGCGCAGCCATTTGTAGTGATTGAGCGCCACCGGTAGGTGGACTTTATGGCAAGTGGAGCAGAATTCGGCCTGTTGGTGGAAGGGTTTCAGGAAGGTGGTTTTATGGAAGGCGGGCTTGGCTTTAATGAGCTGGCGATTGATCCATTGCAGCAGCGCATGGTCGCTGTAAGCGAAGGGATAGTGAATGGGTTCTGCGATGGTATAGTCGGCGTTGCCCCGGGGGCTGTTGATGCCGGTGATGCTGTGGCAGACGCTGCAGGTAATCCCGGCCGTTGCGGTGGGATCGGCCTGGTCATCAAAGTCCGGGGCATCGAAGGCCCCACTCAAAAAGGGAACCGGATCGTGGCAGCCAGCACAAAAACGTGCGGCCTGGGGGGTGCCGTCACGCTCCAAAGCGACCCGACGCGTCTCACGGACGCTGAAGCGATAGGCGGGATTATTAAACGATGCAAAGCGATGAGCGCTGTGGGCCCAGGCGTGGTACGAATCCTCGTGGCACTGGCGACAATACTCATCCATCATCAGTGTCTTGGCTGGAATGAAGTTTCCGGTGGCGGTTCGAGCTAGGGACGGCAGGAAGTAGTTGCCGCCCGCTTCGGGGCCGATGGGTTGCATGGCGCGCGGAGCAAGGGTGTAACCGACGAACAACGCCCCGGTGATCGCCAACGCGAAGCCGAGCCAGCGTGTGCTGTGCCGCCAGCGGATCGGTGGGCCTGCCAGACGATGAAGAAAGTACAACCAAAGGAGCAGAAACGGGCTCGCGACATGAAGCCAGTACGCCGTCCGACGGATGTTTGGGTCGTTGATTTCGAAGAACTCGAAGCGGGTGAGCAGGAGGCCGCTTAGCAGCAGCAGGAATGCGGCGGAGAACAACGCCAGACCCGCACGCACCGCCCGTCGATTGGGCCGAGGCCAGGCGCTGCGCAGATGCAGTGCCCCGAATAGTAGGACTGGGGCGATGATCAGCAGCCCCACCAGCCAATGCAGGAGAAACATCAGCTGATAAAAGTAATCCTGATAGGTCCGGCTGAATCCCCACTCTAGCAGGGTGATCCCCCCCAGGTAGGCGGAGTTGACCGCCAGCACCGCGAAGGCGCCGAGGATCACCCACCACAACTTTCGCAGACCTGGGCCCATGGCAGGGCGGTATGGCCGGGCGCGGCTGCGACGGTGCTCGGGATACAGAGGGCGCATCAAGGTTTGTGCAAAGACCGGCAATACTGCCCGCTAGCATGATGGGGCAACGGGCCTTCCTTTCCTGTCGATCGGATAGGTCTCGCGGCTTCCGGCTGTCTGCCTGGCTCTCGAGCTGCTCGCGACATTGCTAAAACGGCTTCGTAGCCGACGAGTATTCTATGCTGATCGTCCATTGCACCCAAGAATCTTTTCCGTAGTGGGGCGCGCCGAGCGACGCCGCTGGGTTAAGCGCGACCGTTTCTTAGAGCAGATTCAAGGTTGGCAGGGGTTGAAGAATTCCTCATCATCCAGCGCTTCTTGGCACTGATGGCTGGTAAAGGTGAGCGCATCGGGGTTGGTCGCGGATCGGCGTTCTTCGGCCTCCATCTCGAGCATCTGCTTTGCCAGAGAACAGCGGGGTTGCTGGCGGCACTCCTGCTGTGGGCCGCACACCTTGTCCAAAAGTTGCTCACAAGGCGTTGGAGCTTTGCCGCGCTGCGCCTTGTCACAGGCGGCGAAGAATGCCTCGTCCTGGAGGGCTTGGCGGCATTGCTCCAACGCCCAAGGGGTCGCGCCGGGATCGGGCTCCTCGGCTGCGTCTCGCGCCGGGTCCTGACTCATCTGCAACAGCTGGCGTGCAGGTGCGCAGGCAGGACGGTCTACGCATTCGTCATGCAAGCCGCACACCTTGCGCACCAGTTGTTGGCACAACGCATCGGATTCGGGCAGATGGGGTGTGGGCAGGCGTTGGCGTAGCTCGACGATGGCCTTGGTAGGCACCATCACCCCTGAGCGGATGGTGATGGTCGATCCGTCCTCCAGGCGATGCACACCGTCCCAGAGCTGCTGTGCATTACCTCTCTCAGGGAATACCGTGACGCGATTGGTATTCGGATCGACCTGAATGCGACGGCCATCGGCCAAACGGCTGGTCCAGGATGCGGCGCTGACCGAGACCGCCACGATTCCCATCAGCAGGTAGACGAGCCGCACCCAGAAGGAGGACCCTCTCTTCGCACGTACTGGCGGCCGCAACGCATGAGGCACCGGTGTACGACGCGCGCCCTTGACGGCCTGGAGGCGCGTACTCACCGTAGGTGCGTCTTGTAAGTTGGAATGTCGGCATTCCTGGCTTCAGAAAAATTGGCGAAATCCATCGTGACGGTTGCCAACTCCACGCCTTCGAAGTTCGCATCGCGTACATTCGCGCTGCGCAGGATGGTGCCGCTGATAATGGCGTGGGTGAGGTCAGCACCGGTGAGATTGGCATTGCGTAAGTTGGCTTCCACTGAAATGATATGCCGCATCTTGGCTCCGCTCAGATCAGCGCTCTCCAGATTGGCTCGGTTGAGTACCGCGAAATGCCCTTCGTCACCGCTTCCCAGATCGGCGCCGCTTAAGTTGGCGCGAATAAGGTTCGCCTCGTTCAAGTGGGCATCGACGAGGTCGGCATGGCTCAAATCCGCCTCGCGCAAATTCGCGTCGATCAGCAGGGCGTTACGTAGTGAAGCGTGCGACAGATTGGCGCTTTGCATGACGGCCTTGCGCAGGTCGGCCCTCTTTAAATTGGCATGGGCGAGATTGGCCTCGCGTAGATCCACTTTGCGCATGTCCGCCCCGCTCAGATCTGCCCCCCACAGGGTGCTGCGGGTGAGGATGGCTGCCCCGGCCTGGGTGCCATTGCTCAGCCGCGCACTGCGCAGATTGGCGTTGCTCAGGTCTGCCTGAACCAGGTGAGCGCTCCACAGGATGGCGTGGGAAAGGTTGGCTTCGCGGAGATCGGCTTCGAACAGATCCGCATTGTCGAGCAGCGCACGGTTTAGGTCCATCCCACGCAGGTTGGCTTCTGCCAGATGCATGTCGCGTAGGTCGGCGCCGGCCAGTGTCTCGCCATCGATCGTAGCTAAGAGGCTGCCAGTGTGCTTGTTCTTGATTTCTATCATTGAAAATAACTCTAAAAGTCGAATGATGCCAGAACAACTGGCGAATTGCGCCTGCGCTAGTAGCTTAACCTGTCTCTTAACCAGAGGCAGCCTCTAGGCTCAAAACGGTAAGGTTTGGACGTTCAACCATCGCCTGTGGGATCATAGCCCTGAGAAGCTGTTTCAAAAACTACTGCGCTTGCCACAGCTGCGTTGCGCGGCAGCTCAAAATGCTCATGTACTCCCTTGTACACTGCGCTTTCTCGCTGCCGTGCGCCTTGCTTTGGCGGCGCTCGTGACATTTTTAAAACAGCTTCTTAGGGGGCTGATCGTGCATAGTCGGTTACACAGCGGGATGCTGCGGCTTTTAACCGTGGGGGGAGCACAACGTTGGGAGCAGAGGGCTATTAATAATTCGGGCCATGGTCATCGTTTCGTCAGGGTGGCTCTGGAGCACACCGTTGGTGCTCAAGCCTTCGGCAGCCGAACCCCTTGGGGCAAGGGTGTGTGCGGCAAGGATGCCGGACCCAAGCCGACAGGGACGTCTTCACGGTGTCCCTTGCTCCAAGGGGGCGGCTGCCCCCAGGGCAAAGGTCATCAAGCTGCCGAAACGATGACCAACGCCATAATTCAGCAATGAATCGTCCCTCATCGTCTCCTCCTAAGCACCCCTCGCGGCGTCCAGCACTGCATCACCCGCCGGCTCCTCCGGCGAAACAGCCTCCCCTCGGTCTGGCCGGCCATATCGCACGCATCTTCATCGACTCGCCGCTCACGCCATTGCTCATGTTTGCCACTTTGGCACTGGGTATTCTCGGTCTCCTGTTCACCCCTCGCCAAGAGGATCCGCAGATCTCGGTTCCCCTGATCGATGTGCTCATCGCCTATCCAGGGGCAGGCGCCGAGCAAGTGGCGACGCTGGCCGTGCAACCCTTGGAGAGGATGCTGAGCGAGATCCCGGGTGTCAAGCATGTCTATTCTACCTCACAGCGAGAGCAAGGCCTGGTCACGGTGCGCTTCGAGGTCGGCGAGCCCCTGGGGCCATCCATCGTCAAGGTCCACGACAAGATCCAAGCGAACCTCGATAAGATTCCTCCCGATGTCGCCATGCCGTTGGTGCAGCCGAAGAGCGTCGACGACGTGCCCGTGGTCACCATCACTTTTTGGTCTTTGGAGGTGAATGACTATGTGCTCCGCTCGCTTGCTTTCGATGTGTTGCAACGCTTGAAGGAAGTGAAGGATACCGGTTCTGCTTTTGTCGTGGGCGGTAGTCGCGAGCAACTTCGGGTCGAGGTGTTGCCTGAGCGCCTAGCCGGCTTTGGCATCAGCTTGGATCAAGTGGCTGATACGATCCGTCAGGCCAACGCCGAGCGCGGTGCCGGCATGGTGGAAGCCGAGGATCGGCAATTTAAGGTCATTACCGGCCGTTACTTGCGCTCAGCTGAGGACGTTGCCCGACTGGTGGTGGGCACGTTCCAGGGTGTGCCCATCTATGTGCGAGACGTGGCGCGGCTAGAGCACGGCCCGGAAGAGACGAGTCAACTGGTGTTCTATCAGACCGGTAGCGCCTATACCGGACCGTTGCCGGTCATCGATGGCGCTCCGGCGGTGACCATCGCATTAGCCAAGAAGGAGGGCACCAATGGTGTGACGGTGGCGGCGGCGGTGCTAGAGCGTCTCGAAAGCTTAAAGGGTCGACTGGTGCCTGACAACGTGTATGTCAGCATCACCCGCAACTACGGCAAGACCGCCAACGACAAAGTCAATGAACTGTTGTCGGCACTGATGCACGCCGCGGTGGCCGTGAGCATCATTTCTTGGATCGCCATCGGCCGGCGTCCAGCCTGGGTGGTCATCATCGTCATACCACTGATCATCCTCATGACCATCTGGTCAGCATGGGCCCTGGGCTACACCATCGACCGCGTCAGCCTGTTCGCACTGATTTTCGCCATCGGTATCCTGGTGGATGATGCCACCGTGGTCGTGGAGAATATTTTTCGCCGTTGGTTGCTGGAGGACAACACGAGCATCGCCACAGCGATCGATGCCGTGCGAGAGGTCGGTAATCCGACTATCATCGCCACGCTGACGGTGCTCGCGGCACTGCTGCCGATGGGGTTCGTCAGCGGCATGATGGGCCCTTACATGCTGCCTATCCCCGCACTCGGATCGGTGGCGATTAGCTTTTCGCTGTTGGCCGCTTTTGTGTTTTCGCCATGGCTCTCTTATAAGCTGCGGCCGAAGCTAGAGGCGCTGCAACGCGCCGAGCAAAAGGAGAAGAAAGTCCAAGAGATCATCGGACGTGTCTACCGCCCTATCGTCACCCCCTTCGTTCGCAGTCGCCCCTTGGCCTGGCTGTTGTTTAGTGGTGTAGTGGTGGCTTTCCTGCTGGCCTGCTCGCTTTTCTATACCCAGGCGGTGACGGTCAAGATGTTACCGTTCGATAACAAGCCAGAATTTAACGTCGTGATCAACATGCCGGAGGGCACGGCGCTGCCGGTGACGGCCAACGTGGCGCGCCGCTTGAGCGAACGCTTGCGCAGCATGCCCGAGGTGACCGCCCTACAGATCTATGTGGGCACCGTGTCCCCCTTTAATTTCAACGGCATGGTCCGCCAGTATTACCGGCGTCATGAGGCCTGGCATGCCGATATCCAGGTGATGCTGCTCGATAAACGTGCACGGGAGCGCAGCAGTCACGAGATTGCCAGTGCGGCCCGCGAGCTGCTCTTTCCAATTGCCCAGGAACTCGGAGCGCGTATCGCCGTGGTGGAGATGCCGCCAGGCCCACCCGTGCTGCAAACCGTCGTCGCCGAGGTGTACGGACCGGATGCTGAGACCCGCCGTCAGGTGGCGGCCGATCTGACGGCGCTGTTCGAACAAGTTGCGAACATCGTCGACGTAGACAACTACATGGCTGAACCTCACGCTACCTGGCGCTTTGAGGTGGACGCCGAGAAAGCGACACGGCGGGGCATTACGGTAGAAAGCCTGAACCGCAATGTCGACATGGCCATGGGAGGGTACGAGCTGGGGGATCTGAAGCAGGGTCGGGTATTGGAGCCGACCTCCATCGTGATCCAGATTCCGTTACAGGCGCGCTCTTCGATGAGCCGTCTTGGGCAGTTGCCGATCAGGACCGCTGATGGCGATAGTGTGCCCCTCGCCGAGCTCGGCCGTTTTTTCCAAGCGCCCGAGGATCCCGTTATCTACCACAAGGACCTGCGTCCCATGGAATACGTGGTGGGAGAGATGGCGGGTAGGCTCGGGGCGCCTATCTACGGCATGCTAGGGGTGGAGTCGTTGCTGGAAGACTACCGTACACCCGACGGAACAGTGCTGTCGGGAACGCTCACCGGACCGCCACCGGCAAGCGATGTGTCGAGCTTCGAGTGGACGGGAGAATGGACCGTCACCTATGAAACCTTCCGCGACCTTGGTTTAGCCTTTGCTGCGGCCTTGGTGCTGATCTATATCCTGTTGGTCATCGAGTTTAACAATTTTTTGCTGCCGGCTACGGTCATGATACCCATTCCGTTAACGGTCATCGGCATCGTTCCAGGGCACTGGCTGCTGGGGGCGGAGTTCACTGCGACCTCCATGATCGGTTTCATCGCGTTGGCTGGGATCGAAGTGCGCAACTCAATATTGTTCGTCGATTTTGCCAAGAACGAGGTTCACCGCGGTCTCGACATTCGAGAGGCGGTGATCAGAGCAGGCCAGATCCGCATGCGTCCGATCTGGGTGACCGACTTGACGGTGATGGCCGGGGCGGCGGCCATCCTGTTCGACCCGATCTTTCAGGGCATGGCTATCTCGCTATTGTTTGGCGCACTGACATCCGTGACGCTCACCATGCTCACTTTGCCGTTACGCTGCGTGGCCGCTAGCCGTGCCTTCTATGTGCCCTCCGCTGAAGAGGAGACTCTGGTGTCAGCGGATCGGCAAGGCGTGGCCCAAGCTTCGCTTGCCCACCCAGGTGAAGGGGGCGTTGAGCAACCGGCGCCGCTCGAGTCGCAAGCCCATGCGGGCAGCGTGACGGACCCTGAGCGTTCAACGCAGGGAAGCGAGCTCTGCTCGGGGCGGAAACCATGACCAAGGTTTGAGAGCCTGTGATGGCGCGTGGAGCCGCTTCGGCGATCATGACTGGGCGTAGTTGTCAGGAGCCGCCGTAGACGGTAGGCTGTATGGCTAAGATTGAGACGACTGGGGGAGGAAGGCACGGAGCCGTGCCCAAGGCGCTGTCTTCCCTCGCTGCGGGACTTCAGTCGGTGTCGTTAGCCTCCAGCGCCTTGGGGCTGGAGGACTGCTAGATTGGGTTGAGAGAAGTCGGAAACGGAGGAACACGAAAATGAGAGGGAAAGGAATGGCGCAACGAATGGGTCGTCTTGCCGCTCTTCTGGCGGTTCCAGTTGTCGGTGCGGCTAGCGCACAGGCAGGGGAGCAGGCGGCAGACCCATCGGCTGCGGTGCAGCCGGGGGTACCGTTCGCGCAAATTGAGATGGTGAGCCCGGTTGGACCTTACGGGCTTCCCCCTGGCGCCGCGGGGACTCCACCTTACGCAGGAGGTCCGTGGGGCGGTCCTCCTGGCGGCGGCGCGGGTATGGGGTATGCTCCTCCGGGGCCTCACAGCATGATGGGCCCAGGCATGATGCAGGGTCAACAGGGGGGGGCTGCGCATTCAATGGAGGGTGAGGGGGCTTTCGGTATGCGCAGCGTCATGCAAGCCTCGCAGCTTCCCGACCTCAGTGAAGAGCAGCGCACCAAGCTGCGAAGCATTGGCCAAGAGCTGAGGAAGAAGCAGTGGGATCTCAAAGGTGCGATGATCGAGGAATCGGAGATAATTGCCGAACTTTGGGCCGCGGAACCGGTCGATGCGGGTGCAGTCGGGGATGCTTATGGTCGTTACTTTGAGCTGCGCCGCCAGTGGATTGTCAGCGCTATCGAGACGCGACAGCAAGTCGACAACGTGCTCACGGATGAGCAAAAGCAATGGCTGCACGGCCGGCCAGCGATGCCTGGCGCGGCCTTACCCATGATGCCGCCGGCCATGACGCCGCCGGCCATGATGCCGCCGGGCATGATGCCGCCGGGCATGATGCCGCCGGGCATGGTGCCGCCGGGTATGATGCCGCCGGGTATGATGCCGCCGGGTATGATGCCTGGGGTGCCTGGTATGCCCGGAGCTGCTCCCGCAGTGCCAGCAGGAGGTGGGCAGGACGCTGCTGGTGGTAGCTCCGACGCTGCGGCGCAGCCGGCTGAGTGAGAGTGTAGGCTTAGAAGCTGTTTTAAAAACGTCGCGAGCGCCGGCGGAGCAAGGCGCACGCCGGCGCAGAACCGCAGTGTACAAAGGAGTACATGAGGATTCTGAACCGTCGCGCAACGCAGCTCAGGCAAGCGCAGTGGTTTTTAAAGACCGCTTCTTAGCGGCCTCGGTGATCGCCGGCGCGGTGGGTACCTATAAGGTGCCCTCTCGCTTTAGTCAGTAGCGGGTGGTGAACGGCCGTACCAGCGGCCGAGGGTCCTGTGCTCGGCAACGGGTTGCGTCATCTAGCCTGGGCATTGATAGCCCTCGGGGTGGGTGTGGGAGTGGGAGAGGTCGGCCTGCGAGCGGTCGACTTCTCCTATTATTGGTCTCTTTATAAGCGGGTGGATCCGGACCGAGGTTGGGCTCCAGCACCCGGCGCTGAGGGCTGGCAGCGCTTGGAAGGAAAGGCCTTAGTACGCATCAACGAGGCTGGTGTGCGGGACCGTCTGTGGCCGCAACAAAAGCCTGCGGGTACCTTCCGTATCGCTGTCTTGGGCGATTCCTTCGCTGAGGCGGTGCAGGTTCCGATCGAACAGACGTTCTGGTTTCTCCTCCAGGGCGAGCTTGATGCTTGCGATTCCCTCCAGGGGCGTCAGATAGAGGTTCTGAACTTCGGTGTGAGTGGCTATAGCACTGCCCAGCAGCTGCTCACCCTGCGCCATCGGGTTTGGCCCTATCAACCTGATTGGGTGCTTCTCGCCTTCTTTCACGGCAATGACGTCCTAGAAAACTCACGAGCTTTCGACGCAGACCCCTTGCGGCCGTACTTTGTCTATCGGGACGGTCAGCTGGTGGTCGATACTGCCTTTCGGCAGTCACCGAGCTACCGGTTACGCACGGCATGGTATGGGCGCCTCGGCTTTGCACTCTTGGATCATTCGCGGCTGCTCCAGGCAATTGACCTCGGCACGGATGTGCTCGGGCTCTGGTATCGCCAGTGGCAGCAACGCGACGAAGTAGAGGCGGCCGCCCCGAGGGAACCAGGGGTAGATACCCGTGTTTATCAGGAGCCGCAGGACTCAGAGTGGCGGGCGGCGTGGCGGGTCACAGAGGGGATTCTCGAGCAGATGCACGAAGAGGTGAGGGCCCACGGGGCAGAATTCTTTGTCGTGACGCTCACGACGGGAGCCCAGGTTCATCCCGATCCACGGTTTCGCGAGCAGTTTCAGCGTCGTCTTGGAGTCAGTGACTTGTTTTATGCCGAGCGTCGGATCGCTGCTCTTGGCCAGCACGCTGGCTTTGCAGTGCTCAATCTGGCTCCTGAGATGCAGTTTTTTGCCACCTTTTCGGGGATATGGTTGCACGGCTTCGAGAACTCATTGCCCGGCATCGGCCACTGGAATGCCGCCGGCCACCGGCTCGCTGCGACCCTGATTGGAAAGGCCATCTGCCCCTCCGACCCGTAAGAAACTGTTTGAGAGATGTCGCGGGCGCCGGCAGAGCACGGCGTAGTACGGTGGCGACAAAATCGTTGGGAACGATTTTGAACAGCTGGAAGCTGGCCCCGAAGGGGCGAACCCCAAGGATTGGGCGAGTCACAACCGCAGTGTACAAAAGGCGCTCTTACGCGGTCGTCTTTCAGGTAAGCGAGGCGGCACACCTCCCTATGCACCGCCTTGCTAAGGAAGGTTACCTCACTTGGCGGGGATTTGCGGCACTACGACGGTGGGGGCCCCATAGCCATAGGGATAGCCGCCGTAGCCGTAGCCAGGATAGCCGCCGCCGTAGCCGTAGCCCGGATAACCGCCCCCCGGACCGCCCCAACCATAGCCACCGCCATAGTAGGGATAGCCATAGCCGGTGCTTTGGCCGAAGTCCATCCCAAACATATTACCGCCCCACGGACCGCCACCGCCCCACGCATTGGCGGACTGAAGAGGCACTGCCATCGCACCGACGACCGCCGCAGCAGCAAACACTTTGGAAAGCCTATTCATGATGTATCTCCCTTTCGTTGATGCTCAAGATTCTTTACGAGCGTGGAGGTGCCATACTCGTACTGAAAGAATATAAGTAAGTTCTGATATTGTCAAGAAGAATTGCGCTTCCCTCTTTCGCCAAGTCGGTCAACTGTTGCCAGCGAACCGCTCTAGAGGGATGCGTGGTCGGGCACCGATACTGATATATCAGCGGCTTATGGGTTGGCAAATCGAGTAAAAAATGCAAGGGCTTCTGTTATCAGCAGGTCCTGGATGGTGGTGTGTCTGTCAGAATACCCAATAATCAAGCAGAATGGGGATATAATAATTTTGTAATAGACATTATCGGCAACCCGAGTTTATGCCGCAGAAAAGCTCATGGACGGGGCAGTTTCCGATAATGTCTAATATTCAGAGGGTGACAACTTCGCGGCTGCGCCGAGGTCAAATGACCGTCAAAGGCGCCGCAGCGCTCCAACGGTCTCGAGGGAGATCCAATGCCGACCAAAGATCCCGATATGGGCACATCGACATCCTCACCACCCGAACCAGCCTCGCCAGGTCCCTCCAACGTTGCGCTGGCCGGCGGCGACGCTGCTGCCCTTGAGCGTTTTGCCAGGAGTTTCGAGGCGAGCGCGCGCCGTTGGGAGCTGGTGGTATACCCCTCTTTGTTCGCGTTCATCATCCTCGCAGCCTACGGCTTCTTCTTGATCTTCAGCTTGACCCAAGATATGCACACCATGGCGGTGGCTATGGACCCTAGGATGGACGACAATATGGACAAGATGGCTACCAGTGTCGTGCAGCTTGCCGAGAGTGTTGAATCGATGACCACCCGTATCCACGAGATGGCTGACAATATCCGCACGATGGATACAACGGTGGCGCGCATGAGTGGACATATTGCCGTCATGGAAGGAAACGTCGGCGACATGTCGGAGAAGATGGACACCCTCAAGCCGATGTTGGTCAACATGTCCGAAATGAACAAGACCATCGCTGACCTCAACCTATCGGTCACGGCCATGAATCAGGCGGTGCATGCCATGACGGTCAATACCACTACCATGAGCCGCGATATGGCCGTCGGCACCTATCATTTCGCACGCCCCATGTCTTACATGAATTCCTTTTTTCCTTGGTAGCAACTCCTGGCAACCCATCACATGTTCGATCGCTCGGCAGGAGGGTCCAGAGCTCGTGAAAAAGCCTGCTACGCAATCCGATAGCGGCGTTCCATGGTTGACCAGGTTCGTCAAGATGTTGTTTTTGAGCATCCCAACCCCGCGCGCGGGGTTGGTGTTCTGTAAGAAACGCGCGTGAGGTACTAAGGTGACATGAAAACGGCTGCTTTCAGTTTTGTTTCCTGAGAGGTTGCACTAATTGCTGGTGTCTTCTAACCTTCGACTCGCTATGGCGAATCAAGGAGAACGAGGATGATGATGAGAAGCCTAACGAGAGTGTTCGGGGTGTTGATGGTGGTTATGGCAGCTACTTTCCCGCTGCAGACCAGCAAAGCCTTTTGGGGAGGCGGTGGACCCTGGGGGGGGTATGGCTGGGGCGGTTGGGGCGGTAACCCGTGGGGGTATCGCTACTATCCGAGTTGGGCCAGCGGTCCCTACTGGCGTTATCCCTGGGGGGGGCCGGGATGGGGGGGTGATTGGGGCTATCCTGGTTGGGGGGTGCCGTTAGCGTCCGCGCCGGTCGTCGTGGTGCCGATCGTTATTCCCGCCGCTGTCGTCGAACCGAAGGCGACGGAAAAGAAGGCGGCCCCTGCTGAGGGCGAACCGATGCAGGAGGAAGTCGAAACTCCAGAAGTCCCAGCCGAGCAGTGATATAACGGGCGTTGGTCATCGTGTCGGCAGCTGGATTACCTTTGCCCTTGGGGCAGCCGGCCCCTTGGTGCAAGGGGTCGGCTGCCGCAGGCTTGGGCGCCAACGGTGTGCTCCAGAGCAACCCTGACGAAACGATGACCATGGCCATATAACGCTTGAGCGGCGGTCTATCGATGTTGCAGCCCGATCCGATGCATTAGGGCACGGGAGGGGAACTGCTGGCTGTCCCGCCGCCGACGGCCTCCTCCTCCGCCCCTCGGATTGGACGGGGATAAAAAACCGGGTCGTCTTCCGGCCAGGGTGCCCGGCAAGGTTTGTTGGCCTGGTAGCGGCGCAGATTTTCCTGCAGCCCTGGTATGAGCTCGATCCCCCCCCATTGAACCGCAGCATCGATAGCCGCTTGCTGGAAGGCGGTGGCTGCTCGGTAATCGCCGAGCTCCGCATAGGCCATGGCCACGGTCTCGGCATGCTCGATGCTATTCACTCGCTCGAGCAGCTCTCGGGCAAGCACTAATGCCCGTTCGCCATCGCGTAAGGCAGCCTGCGGGCTCGCTGCCAGCAACCGCGCCATAATCTGCTTGAGGACCGGATCGTGGGGATATAGGCTGATCGCTGTTTCCAGGCGTTCGCGTGCCATCCGATGTTGCCCTGGGGTGGCGATGAGTGCCATGGCCTGGAGCTGACGGGCAGGTAGATCTTCTGGTAATCGTTGCGCCGCTTCACCGTAGTGCCGGGCTGCCTGCTTAAACTGGCGAGCACGCATGAGAGCATTGGCTAGGAAGAAATGAGCCCCGCCGTGATGGGGATCGGTGGCCAACGTCGCCTCATAGTGGGGCTTTGCGGCGGCATCTGACTCGGCCTCCTGTAATAGGCGCCCCAAAAAATAATGCGCCTGGGCATCGTCCGGTGCGAGAACCAGTGCCGCTTCGAGGGTGGTTTGCGCCTCAGCGGGTCTGCCTATCAGATAAAGTGCCCTGGCTAGGCCCACGTGGGCCGACACATTCTCCGGCTCGAGCGTGACCACCTGACGAAACTCCTGGGCCGCTCGCTCGAATTTTTTCGCCCACACGGCCTGCATGGCGCGGTACAGGTGGACGCGGGCGCCGGCGACGAGCTGCTCGAGGGTTTGTACGACGGGATCGGAAAAGGGTGGCTCGATATCCCCGCGCTGGGCGAGATGCGCGCGTGCCTCGGCGACAGCGCCGCGCCCACGGTAGGCCATGGCCATCTGGTAATGGACCCGGCTGGCTTGCGGCGCGCTGCGCAGGGCTTGCTGAAACCACTGGAGCGCCTGCTCATAATCCCCTTCGAGGAGGGCTATCTTACCCAACCCATAGGTGGCCGCTGCCCAGTTTTCCTCCGTTTCCAGAGCGGCTGTGAACAGAGGCCGAGCCTGTTCCGGTCGATCGACCGAGAGGTACATTTCGGCGAGACGCAACCGAAGGGGCGGGTAGTCCGATTGCGCCGCTTGCGCGCGCCGGTAGGCTGCCAAGGCTTGTTTGAACCGGCCTTGTCTCTGATACAGATAACCGAGCAGGTACGGCCAGCGAAACTCTCTCGCTACCAGCTGCTCGGCGTTTAGGTAACAAGCCTCCGCTGCATCATCCATGTGATGGGCGTGGTAGAGAGCTCCAAGCTCCCCGTAAGCGGAGCCGAGCTCCTGGTCCGACAGCTGAGGAGCGCCCGCTAGATTCGAAAATTCCGCTGCCGCCGCTTCTAGTTCCCCGCGTACCCGCTGTTCGACCTGGGTCAGGTCGGGTCGAGGCACCTCCATTAGGTGTTCGCGACCACTCGGTTGAGGGCCGGCGACGCTCGCTTGGCTGATACAGAGGATAGCGGCGAATAGTGCCGATAAGCTGCGCCTGGGAGTCCCAATGTGCTCGGAATGATAACGTCGTAGCGCGCTTAAGACGGTCGCCCGATGGGCAGAACTAGGCAGGATGGCCATCGATCTCAATGCCGCTCCAAAGACTGACCTTCGCCCTCGCGCAGGGAGGAATAGTGATTCACTGGCAGATGGCGCCACTCCTCGACGTGTCCGCTTGGCCAGTGAACCTGCACCGAGGTCAGCTCTGGGCTGCCTCCAAGTCCTATCAGAACCCTCGGATCATTCGCCGAAGCATAACTGCCGTCGGTCCGTGCGCGGCGCCAAAGTGGAGGTTTAGAGGGGCGATGAACGACGACGCGTGCACCCAACGCATCGCGGCCAGAACGCGTCAGCAGGCGCAGACCCAACCAGTGGGACCGGTTACCGACCTCGTTTAGCAGAAGGTGTGCTGGGCCGTTGTTGTTGGTCACTACGATGTCCAGGTCGCCATCATTGTCCACGTCTCCGAAAGCAGCGCCACGGCTTACCTGCGAAAGCTTAAGGGCGTCTCCCGCCTGATCGGTGACGTCTACGTAACGTCCTTCACCTAGATTACGTAGCAGTTGGTTGGGTTGGTGCAGGGGGTAGGGGTCCCCAAGCCGCGCCAGCGCCGGAATGATCTTCACTTCCCCATTCGCGACGAACACGTCGAGCCAGCCATCGTTGTCATAGTCGATCCACGCTGTACCGAAGCCGGTGTATCCCTGGCTCGGCGGTCCCAGGCCTGTCTGCACCGATCGGTCTTGAAACCAGCCTTGACCGTCATTGACGTACACTGTATTGGTCTCGTCGCTGATGTGGGTCATGAATAAGTCTTCATCACCGTCGCCGTCGAAGTCTGCGGCATCCACTCCCATGCTGCCCTCGGCAACACCGTCTCTGTTGACCGCCGCGCCCGCGAGCAGCGCTTCGTCCTCAAATGTGCCATCTCGCTGATTGATCCACAGCTGATTGGGGCGACCATCGTTGGCGACATAGATGTCCACCCAGCGGTCGCCATTGAAGTCGGCCGTGACTACCCCCAACGCGCCTCCAGACTCACGGCTAATGCCCGCCTGCACGGACACATCCTCAAAGGTGCCATCGCCTCGGTTGCGATAGAGGCGGTTCTGAAGTGGCTCATAGATCTGCGGTGAACAATAGTCCTGAGCGCTGGTGGGGGCATAGCAGGGCCGATGATTGGCGAGGGTGAAGTTGACATAGTTGCCGACGAATAGATCGAGCCAACCGTCCCGGTCATAGTCTAAAAATGCTGCGCTGACGCTCCAGCGCGGATCATCGACTCCAGCCTGCGCACTCCAATCGGAGAAAGTACAATCGCCCTGATTACGCCACAATCGGTTGGCACCGAAGTGGGTGATGTAGAGATCCACCCAACCGTCGTTGTCGATGTCTCCGGTGGCTACCCCCATGCCGTAGCCTTGGTCGTGAAGACCACTTGCCTCGGTGATGTCGGTGAAGCGTAGCTGAGGTGTGCCGTCGGCCCGTACCACCAAGTCGTTGCGGTACAGGCGCCCACCAAGAGCCCTGTCGGGTGCCCCTAGCGGCGGCGTCTCGTTGCCTTCTTCGAGCGTCGTTCCCTGGACGAGATAGAGGTCTAGATCGCCGTCGTTGTCGCAGTCAAATAATGCCGCACCGGCCCCGACGATTTCTGGGAAATAGAACTTGCCGGACAAGCCGTTAAAATGCCTAAAGTCGATGCCGACTTGCGTGGCTGCTTCGGAGAATAGGGGCCGCTCCGATGAAGGGGCTCGGTGGGTTGTGGTGGATACCGAGCTAGCGGCTACACTCCCGGTGGCTGCAAGCTGCAACCCGGCAAGCATGACGGTTGAAATGCTAAGCACCACCGTCCTGGACCGGATGCTCGTTGAGACTTCTTTCGTGTCGGGTGTGAAGCTAACAGTTCCCGTAACCCTAAGGACCACGCCTACTCACCCCTCTTTTTCGGCAGATTGTCCCGTGGCAGACTCTGAGAAGCTGCTCACAACCCGCTTCTAAGGCCTACGCTGTCATCGACTATGTCCCCTATTCAACCTAATCATAAAGCAGGGTGCAAGGGTGTATCGTCAAGTGGTCATGCTCGGCAGGCAGTCGCCACGTTCCGGCGAACGATAAATGTCTCGTCACCTAGGCTACCCGCATACTTCCAATGAAGCTTCGTACTCAGCTATTTCTTTTTCTGTGTGTTTTTGGCCTAGCACCGTTGCTGGCTGGCGTGTTCATCAATATCCCATTGATTTTCGACAGTATACAGCTCTTGCATCATGAAGCTCACGTTCAGAACCTGCGGGCTGAGCTTCGCGATCTCGATCAACATCTGGCTAGCCGCAATGAGACGGCGCGTCTCCTCGCAAGACTACCGGAGCCGGGGGTTTTTCTCCCCCCCGATGGAAGTGACCAGGATACGGTTCCACTGGAGACGGCACGGTCGCGCTATAGCGACTGGCTCAATAGCTTTTTGCATGACCAGCTCGATGTGATTGCGATTCTGTTCTTGAGCCGAAACGGTGAGGTGCAGTTCTGGATGGAGCGCGATCGAACCACTCTCCAGCTTAGGCAGGGAAAGGGGGAGCCCGACATGCCTTCGGCCGCTTTCATCGAGGCAGGTATGCGGCTTAATCCCGGCGGCTTTTTGATCGGTCCCATTAGCGTTGATGCCGGTGCCGGGACGCAGGATCCGCGTCGTTTCATGATGCTGAGAGTCATCAGCCCCATCATTGGGTATCCGGCGGCATCTACGGTCCGATCGGCCGACGGCCGTCCAGTGGGGTCGGTGGTGATCAACGTTGACGTGGGTGGCCTTGCCAGTGCCTTTCGGGACACGTACTGGGTACACAATGACGGCACGTATCTGCGTTATGGTAAGCCTAGCGATGCGCAAGCCACGGCGTTTCGTGATTACCCGGGGCTAGAGGAGATATTTGCCAAAGGCAACTTCGCGCTCTGGAAGCGCGGTGAGCAACAGGTCATCTGGGCACCTTTGTTCGTCACCGAGCAATCGGGTCCGCTTTGGGTGGGACGGCGCCTCGATCCAGCCCCTATCGTTGAGTTTCGCCGCACTTTAGAGATGCGCATCCTGGCCATTGTACTGGCGCTCATCATCATCGTGTTTGTCGTTGCCCGTTGGGCGGCTGTACGTGCGGAAGCGTTTGGGCAAGAGCTGGCCGATAATGTTGGACGTGCCCTTAAAGGTGACGAGGCGGTTCGGTTTACCCGCCGCGGCCCACCGGAGCTGCGCACGTTGGCAGAAAACTTAAGTGAGTTAGCCGAGCAACATGCCCAGAAAAGCCAGGCGCTTCGGGACCATACCCGTGAGCTGGAGGAATCCAACCGCTACAAGTCGGAATTTCTGGCCAACATGAGCCACGAGCTGCGAACGCCACTTAATTCCATCCTGTTGCTGTCAAAGCTCTTGGCTGAACGGCCAATAGGAAGCTTGTCTGCCGATGAAGCCAAGCAGGCCCGAGTGATCTATCAGTGCGCCAACGATCTGGCGGGGTTGATCGATAATGTCCTCGATCTTTCGCGCATCGAAGCTCGGCAAACGGTGTTTCGCATTGAGACCTTGCAGCTGCCGCAGCTGCTGGCCGATCTGATCGATCTGGTGCGCCCGCAGTTTGACACCAAGGGGCTCAGGCTGGCTTTGGAAATCGACCAAGATGCCCCATCCTCCATCGTTTCGGATCGTGATCGGGTATGCCAGATCGTGAAGAATTTCCTCTCCAACGCGGTGAAGTTCACCCGGGACGGGGAGGTGCAAGTCCGGCTAGGCCGCAACACCGAGGCTGATGCTACCGAGAGACCGGTAGTGCTCAGTGTGCGCGATACGGGAATCGGTATTCACAAGGACAAACACGAACTGATCTTTGAGGCTTTCAAGCAAGCGGACGGTTCGACTCGACGTCGTTACGGGGGTAGCGGGCTAGGGTTGTCCATCAGTCGGGAATTGGCTCAGTTGATGGGGGGGCGTATCGGCCTCATTAGCGGCGAGGGCCACGGATCGACTTTTTCCCTTTTTCTACCGTTGAGGTTCGAGCCGGTCCCCACCGAAGCGCAAGACGATGCATGCGACGCCGATGAGGTGGCGGGCGTGGAGCCACGGTCGATGCCGGAAGCGGATTTTTCATCCCACAGTGTCCTGGTCGTCGACGATGAAGTGGGAAATCTGTTGGAGCTGGCGTCGATCCTGGAGCATTGGGGTTTGCGCGTGACGGCAGCAGGCGACGGTGACGAGGCGCTGGAGACTCTCGCCCAGGATGCCGACTTTGATTTGGTGCTGATGGACATTATGATTCCAGGTATGAGCGGCTTCGAAGTGATTGCGCACATGCGCGCGCAGGCCCACCTGCGTGAAGTGCCTGTGCTGGCGTTGATTGAGCCGACCGACCAACTGGACCGCCAGTCCTGCCTGGCTCACGGAGCAGACGACGTGATCACCAAACCTGTCAACCCGGTAGCACTGAAGAATCTGCTGGCCGATTATCTGCCAGCGCCGGTGGCGTTGATGGGTACTGAGAGAGCTTAAGCTCGGGCATCGTCATGAAGCGGCATTCCAGTTTCAAGTTGCTGGTGGTGGATGATGACGAGAACAACCTATACGCCTTGCGCAAGCTCATCGAGCGGCACCTCGACATCGATGTCGAGATCTTTGAGGCCCAGTCTGGGTCCCAAGCTTTGCAGCTAGCGCTTGGTGTAAAGGGTATCGATCTGATCATTCTCGATGTCCACATGCCCGATATGGACGGATTTCAGACCGCATCGATGTTGAAAATACGTCGTCGGACGGCGGACATTCCCATCATTTTTTTGACTGCCGCTTACAAGACTGAGGAGTTTCAACGTAAAGGTTATGCCATTGGAGCGGTGGATTATCTGCTCAAGCCCATCGATGATAATCTTCTTATTAACAAGATCAGCACCTACTTCAGACTCATTGAACGCGAACGGGCGCTGAACCGCATCCTGGAGGAGCAGGTTGCAGCACGCACCGAGGAGCTCAAGCAGGCCAAACAGTATCTGGAGAATATCATCAATACGATGGGTGAAGCGTTGCTGGTGCTGGATCCCCAGGGAACTATTAAGTCGGCTAATCCGGCGGCGTACCGGATGCTCGGGTATCCCGATGGTGGGTTGAACGGCCTGTCTATCGGTGATGTCTTCGAGGAGGCAGAGCCGGAGCAGGCAGGTGCTTTTATGGGTATCTGGCTGGAAGCATTGGTCCGCACCGGTGTGATTAGCAACATTGAGGCGCGGTTTATCGCCAAAGATGATCGCCGGCTACCGATTCTGTTCTCCCGTAGCGCGATGAAAGACCGCGATGGGAAGATCACCGACATTATTTGTATTGCCAGGGACATGACGGGTTATGTGCGGGCAGACGAGGATAGGGAGAGGGTCCCCAGTCCTTGAGCTTGCCGAGACGCTAACCACGGTGTCCATTATGGGAGTAGTATTGACGATATGAGTGTACTCTCAGACCCAACCGCGCCCGATGAGAACAATATCCTCACCGCCCATGCTCTAAAAGCCATGGCGCATCCGTTGCGCTGGAAGATACTCTGTACCCTCGGAAGTCAGGAGCTCTCGGTGGGCGAGATCGTCGATATGACGGGTACGTCACAAAGCAATGTGTCACAGCACCTTGAGCAGCTTCGCAGCAAACGGATCGTGACCTGGCGTAAGGAAGGCAACCGGGTGTTCTACCGCATCCGCAACGGGCAGCTGGTCATGCTCATCGCCACCATGCGAAGCGTGCTCTGTCCTGCTAACCTCGATACCAGCGCTCGAGATTAAGAACGATGGCCCTGAGCCGCACAGCGATGCTAGGCTATGGCCGCAATGATACCGGCGGCCGAATGAGAGTTTGAGAAGAAACCTGGTACCCACCACGATAGCGGCGTTGGGTGGTGCGCGCTGCTTGCCTATCTACTCGATGGGTCTTTCGGCTCGGCACCGTCCGCCTGGCCTGTGCGCCGCCGGGCCCGGTTTTTTCACAAGCTCTGAGCATCATGGAAAAATTTTGTCTTACGGTCTGGTGCGCTCCAGTTGCTCACCGCTCTGCCGCTTCGGCGGTCGTGATAGGGTTGTCGCAACGATCTACTCGGTCCCGCCTTGTTGCGAGTCCGGTAGCTGCTCTCCCAAGTTGGCAGGACAGAGCACGCTTCGCATGGTGGCGATGAGCATGACCAGCTGCCCGTTGCGGATGCGGTAGAACACCCGGTTGCCTTGTTTGCGGGAGCTCACGATACGCCTGTTTCGTAATTGTTCGAGGTGGCGTGAGATATTGCTGGGAGACGTACCGCTTCGAGTAACGATATCCCCGAAGTGCAGCTCTTTGTCGCCCAAGGTGCACAGTATTTTCCAGCGCAGCGGATGCGCCATGGCTTTTAGCGCTTGGGCAGTGAGGGCAGTGTGCTCTCCGGGATTGGGTTCGTCCAGTGGCATCTTTAAGCAAAGAACACTTCTTGGGCGGGCCTCACTTAGAAGCTGTTTTAAAAATTACTGCGCTTGCCTGAGCTGCGTTGCACGGCGGCTCG
>CAZUZO010000014.1:26506-35654 GCA_964624765.1 uncultured Thiotrichales bacterium | reverse complement strand
GCCGCAAGGGATTCGGCTGCCGAAGGCTTGGGGACCGACGGTGTGCTCCAGAGCAACTCTGCGGAACGATGACCATAGCCCGCTAACCGATAGCAGCGCACGCGATCTCGGATCGCCGTCAGCCCCGACCACTGCGCTCCTCTAGCAAACGGTGCGGGTCTTGGATCAGTTCTTGGAGCGCTAAAGTTTCGACTGCATAACATGCTGCAGCAGATGCTCCACCGACGCCCGCATGACGTCCAACAACGGCGCTGGCCATATCCCAAACAGCAGCACAACTCCGGCCAGCGAGCCCAAAACGAAAAGCTCACGCCGGTTGATATCGCTTAACTCAAGCACCGCCTTATGGGTTACGGGGCCAAAAATCACCCGCTTGTACATCCACAGCGTGTAGGCGGCACCGGTAATCAAAATCGTCGCTGCCAAAAAGGCAATCCAAAAACTTGCCTGCATGCTACTCAGGATAACCATGAACTCGCCTACGAACCCAGATGTTCCTGGAAGTCCCGAATTGGCCATAGCAAACACCATGGTCAACGCAGCAAAGGTGGGCATGGTCTGCACCACTCCCCCATAGTCCGCTATCTGACGGCTGTGCAGTCGGTCGTAGAGAACCCCGACACACAAGAATAGCGCTGCCGAGATAAATCCATGCGAAATCATCTGGACCAGCCCCCCCGCCATCCCCATGGCTGCGCCCTGAGCGCTACCGGTATTCTCAACGATACGAAAGACCAGGAAAAACCCGAGGGTTGCAAAGCCCATATGGGAGATGGATGAATACGCGATCAGCTTCTTCATATCCGGTTGAATGAGCGCCACGAACCCGATATAAACAATCGCGACCAACGAAAGTCCGATAATCAGCCCGTCTAGGGCTTGGCTCGCGTCGGGAGTAATCGGCAAGCTGAAACGCAGGAAGCCATAGCCCCCCAGCTTCAGCATGATCGCCGCCAGAATCACTGAACCCCCGGTCGGTGCCTCAACATGAGCATCCGGCAACCAGGTATGCACGGGCCACATGGGGACCTTCACCGCAAAAGCGATCAGAAAAGCCAGAAACACGAAGATCTGCGCAGTCAACCCGAGAGGCATGCTGTGCAACACTAAAATATCGAAGGAGCCTGTCTGAGAATACAGGTAAAGCAACGCCACAAGCATGAACACGGAACCGAAAAACGTGAAAAGAAAAAACTTGATCGTCGCATAGACCCGCCTGGGTCCACCCCAGATCCCGATGATGAGGAACATCGGTATCAACAACGCTTCCCAGAACACATAAAACAAAATGGCGTCCAGGGATGAAAAAGCCCCCACCATCAACCCTTCCTGGATCAGAAACGCTGCCAAATATTGGGATGTTTTGTACTGCACGACATCCCAACTTGCTAGCACCACCAACACGGTAGTAAATGTCGTCAGCAGCACGAGAGGCATCGAGATCCCATCTACACCGAGATGGTAATTAATATTGAACGTTTTAATCCACGGTAGGAATTCTGTGAACTGCATAGCATGGGTGGTGACGTCAAAGCCGACGTAAAGCGGAACAGACAGAAGGAACGTTACGATAGCCACCACAAGAGCAATGATACGAGCCACGGGCGCATTGTGGCCGGCGCTACCCCAAAGCACCCAAAGCCCCCCCAGGATGGGGGTCCAGATCACCGCGCTAAGATAGGGAAACTCCATTGGCACTGGTCTTTCTTTTCAACTGCCCTAGGTCCACAGAAACCAGCTGAGAAGTCCCAGAAGTCCCAGGATCATGGCAAAGGCATAGTGATACAAATAACCGCTTTGGAGCTGACGGAGCAAGCCGGAAAACCAACCTATGGCATAGGCAGAACCGTTCACCAGCATGCCATCGATCAACCGCAGGTCACCCACCTTCCAAAATAAGCTCCCCACACTGCGGGCACCGCGCGCGAACACCAGCTGATTAAACTCATCTGCCCAAAACTTGTGTTCCAGTGGCAAATAAAGCCAGCGAAGCTTCTCACCGAGGAAGCCTGGCACATCGGGCCGCAGCCAGTACAAGAACCCAGCGAGCGCGACACCGCCCGCCGCCAACCATATAGGCACAGCCACTACGCTGTGCTGAACCAACGCCCACCCACCGTGGAAATGCCGTCCCATTTCCGCCAGCACGTCGTGCCCAGGCACTACCGTAATCGAATCTCGAAAGTATTCGCCGAATAACATGGGTTCAACCAATGGCCAACCGATCAGTGCGGCGGGGATGGCCAACAGCAACAGCGGAATAGTCACCACGGACGGACTTTCATGCAGATGTGCCCGCGCATGCGCTTCCATGCGCGGCCGGCCATGAAACACGATAAAGTACAACCGGAACGTGTACAGGGCGGTCACCAAGGCACCGATTAGAACACAGGCATAAGCGAACCCTGCCCCTGGGCGCTCGGCCAAATGCACCGCTTCAATAATGGCTTCTTTCGAAAAAAAACCTGACGACCCCGGAAACGCAATCAGTGCCAAGGAGCCCACCAAAAAGGTCAGCCATGTGATCGGCATGTACCGACGTAATCCCCCCATGTTGCGGATATCCTGATCGTGATGCAGCGCAATAATGACCGAACCAGCAGCCAAAAACAGCAACGCCTTAAAGAAGGCATGGGTGACCAGATGAAATATGGCTGCCGCATAGGCCGAGGCTCCCAGCGCCACCACCATATAACCGAGTTGGGACAGAGTCGAATAGGCAATAACACGCTTGATGTCATTCTGTACCAAACCCACCAGACCCATAGACAGTGCCGTCACGCCACCGACGACCAGCACGAAACTCAAAGCGGTTTCCGATAACTCATACAGAGGTGACATCCGTGCCACCATGAAAATACCTGCAGTCACCATCGTGGCAGCGTGGATGAGGGCAGAAATCGGAGTCGGACCTTCCATCGAATCCGGCAGCCAAACGTGCAAAGGCACTTGTGCGGATTTACCCATAGCCCCCACGAACAGCAAAATGCAAATTACGGTCATCAGGGACCAATTGATGCCCTCCAATAGCTGTACCGTAACATACTGCATGGCCGGTGCTTGTTCGAATACCGTTGCGTAGTGCAGGCTACCAAAATACATCAAAATAATCGCGATTCCCAAAGCAAACCCAAAGTCTCCCACCCGATTAACCAGGAACGCCTTTAAGTTAGCGAACACGGCCGATTCTCGGTCATGCCAGAAACCGATCAGTAGATAGGACATGAGGCCCACCGCCTCCCATCCAAAAAATAATTGCAAGAAATTATTCGACATCACCAACATCAGCATGGCGAAGGTAAAAAGCGCGATGTAGCTAAAAAAACGCTGATAACCAGGGTCCTCACGCATATAACCGATGGTGTAGATGTGGACCATCAGGGAAACGAAGGTCACGACCACCATCAGCGTGCTGCTCAGGGGATCGATCAAGAAACCGACTTCGAAGCGAACCCCATCGACGAATGCCCAAGTGTATACTGCTCCGTCGAAAGCCGGTGCACCGTCGATCACAACTTGGTAGAACACTAACAAGGACAGCACACAGGCTATGGCAACACCGAGGGTGGCGGCCCAATGCGCGCCGCCGCGGCCGATGGCCTTCCCGAAAACGCCGGCGACAATACCACCTAGCAGGGGCGCCCCGACAATGGCCAAGTAGACGTTCTGCAACTCGCCTGTCACCGATTTAGCCCTTCATGGTATCCAGATCATCGACGTTAATGGTTTGCCGGTTACGAAACAGCAACACCAGGATCGCCAAACCGATAGCTGATTCGGCGGCCGCCACCGTGAGGATAAAGAACACGAATACTTGACCGGCCAAATCTCCCAAAAAGTAGGAAAAAGCCACAAAATTTAAATTTACGGAAAGCAGCATAAGCTCGATCGACATCAACAATATAAGCACATTTTTTCGATTAATAAAAATCCCGGCCATGCTGAGGCAAAACAAAATCGCCCCAAGGACCAAGAAATCAGCCAGTGCGATCATTCCTTAAACTGCCGTTTTGGGTTTTCTGCAGCCATCTTGACGATACGGACGCGATCTTCACGGCGCACCGCAACTTGCTGCTCGGGTCGCTGATGCTTGCTATCGGGCCGTCGCCGCATAGTCAGAACGATGGCCGCTACAATAGCCACCAGCAAGATCACAGCAGCGATTTCGAAAGGATAAACGTAAACCGTATAGAGAATACTGCCCAACTCTTTGGTGTTGCTGTAGTCCGGCGGGCTCGGTTGCGGGGCAGGCACCACCTCCAAACCAAAGTGGCTTGAACCAACGACTAACGAAAGCTCGATGACGATCAAGGAGGCAATGACAATACCGATGGGAAGATAGCGTATAAATCCCTCGCGCAGGGGCGCAAAATTAATGTCCAGCATCATGATCACGAACAAGAATAAGACCATCACCGCGCCCACGTACACGAGCACCAGTGTGATGGCCAAGAATTCCGCTTCCAGCAACAGCCAGATGCCTGCGCTCGTGAAAAAGGCCAACACCAAGTACAACGCCGCATGCACCGGATTACGGACCGTAATCACCATGGCACCGGCGAATACAAGAATGGCAGCAAAGATGTAGAAGATTGCGCTTTCCACTACGGAAGATGCCTCGCAATGAGCGATGCGATTGTTATTTTAAGAGGCGGTCTTAAAAACGACCCCGCTTGCCATGGGCGCCTTGTGCGTACGCCCTAGGACACGCTGATCACCTCCCCGGTAGGCCATCCGGTTCCAGCGAGCGTGGCATCTTTAAGCACAGCCTTGTTAACGATCTCTCAGAATCTGTTTTAAAAACGACTGCGCTTGCCTGAGCTGCGTTGCGCAGCGGCTCGCCATCCTCATGTACTCCCTTGTACACTCCGGTGGTGACTCGCCCCATCCTTGGGGCTCGCCCCTTCGGGGCCAGCTTACAGCTGTTCAAAATCGTTCCCGACGATTTTGAACAGCTGTGCGCCTTGTTCTGGCGGCGCTCGTGACATTCTTTAAAACAGCTTCTCAGCGGTACGCGGCATCCTGACCCCGATCCGCCGCTATCGTGGCCTCAAAACGGCCCGCCACATCGAGCAAACGCTGCTTGGTCATTACCAGATCACTACGCTGCTCCCCATGATACTCATAAATCCGCGTCTCGACGATAGAATCGACCGGACAGGATTCCTCGCAAAAGCCACAGAAAATACATTTACTAAGATCGATGTCGTAACGTGTCGTGCGACGCGTCCCGTCTTGCCTCGGCTCTGACTCGATAGTAATAGCGAGCGCCGGACATACTGCTTCGCACAATTTGCAGGCGATACAGCGCTCCTCCCCATTGGGATAACGCCTCAAGGCATGTAGACCCCGAAAGCGCGGCGACTGGGGCGCCTTTTCCTCTGGGTATTGAACCGTAAACTTACGAGCAAAGAGGTAACGTCCGGTCAGCCACATCCCTTTTACCAATTCCCACAACAGGAATGTTTTTAGATAGTGCCGCCCCGGTCCCATGGATCGCTTTTGCGTTTGCTCTTTGGCGTCATGATCGTTCATGTGCTAAACCAAGGTCCCAGCTGAGCTTGTATTGCAATGCCCACGACTACTAACCACACCAAGGTTATCGGGATAAACACCTTCCACCCCAGGCGCATAATCTGATCGTATCGATAGCGTGGAAAAGTCGCTCGAAACCAAAGATACAGAAATAGGAAGGCGCTCACTTTCAGCACCAGCCAGTGAATACCCGATCCCAGCAACGGGCCAAGGACCGGTACAGCGCCTATCGACCCATCGCCTCCCGTATTCAAGATGCTCTCGAAGGGCGACAACCAACCACCCAAAAAGAGAACCGCGGCGAGTACGGAAATCAGAATCATATTCGCGTACTCAGCCAGGAAAAAAGTCGCAAACGCCATCCCGGAGTATTCCACATGAAATCCGGCGACGATTTCCGATTCTCCCTCAGCGACATCGAAGGGAGCACGGTTGGTCTCTGCGACGCCCGCGATGAAATAGACAAAAAATAGCGGCAATAAAGGCAACCAGAACCAATGCGCTACGCCTCCTTGCTGAGCCAGCACTATCTCCCGCAAATTTAGGCTACCCGCAGCCATTAACACACCCACCAGGGCGAAGCCCATGGCTATCTCATAGGCCACTATCTGCGCCGCCGATCGCATGGCCCCGAGCAATGCATACTTGGAATTAGACGCCCAGCCGGCAATGATGATCCCATAGACGCCCATAGACGTCATGGCTAGGATATAAAGTAAACCAGCATTGATGTCTGCCAACACCCATCCATCGTTAAACGGGATCACCGCCCAGGCCGCCAGGGCTGCGGCCAGCGCAAGAATGGGGGCAAAAATAAACAGAAAACGATTCGCGCCAGCGGGAACCAAGACCTCCTTGAACATCATCTTCACAAGGTCGGCTATGGGCTGCAACCAGCCCCGTGGGCCAACCCGGTTGGGCCCCATTCGCACCTGCATGTAGCCGATGATCTTGCGCTCGGCAAAAGTGAGGTAGGCGACTGCCAGTAGCAAGGGAATCAGAATTGCCACGATCTTGAGCAGGATCACGATGACAGTGCGCAGCGCCTCCGGCAACCACTCCCACCCCATGACCAACGTTTCAGGCATCGCCCCGTCCTACCGATGCACAACGGTGGGCACACCCTGGATGTCTAGACTCAGTAGGCATCACCCCGCCTCTTCACGCTGAGCGGCCTCGACTTCGATAGGCCCGAAATTTGCCCCCAGCCCCACGCTCCCAGCCACCGCGGAGACGATCTGAACGCAACCATCGGCTATCCGATCATCAAATATCACGGGCAGCTCGGCGCGCGTGCTGTCCTGAGCAACCGTGAGCATAGCGCCTTCGCGGAGAGCCAAAGCAGCCGCTTGCTGACGATTGATTCGAAAGCTCGCTGCTACGGAGTCCACCGTGCGCTGCAGAGCCCCGGCCCGACGCACCAAGGCATCCACGGCATAGGGGGGCGCGTCACCGATCCGCACCAGAGCCTCGGGCTGGCGCCCGACGGGGGTCTGAGTCGGTAGCTGCCAGGCAGCGAGATTATCCGGGGGGGTCAAATTCGCCGCCTGCCTCACGGCATCACGAATCTCTACTACCTCCTGAAACTGGAAGTCCTCGAGGTCGAACAGATTGCCTAAAACGCGCAGCACCTTCCAAGCTGGGCGACTCTCTCCTTGCGGTTCAACAGCCGCATCAAAGCTTTGCCAACGTCCTTCTAGGTTGACCAACGTACCGGCGGTCTCAGCGAAAGGGGCCATCGGCAACAGAACCTTCGCGTAACGTTCCATGAACGGTGTCCGAAATGCCGTCAACAGGACTGAAAACTCAGCTTGTTGCAGAGCCTGCTGCGTCTGGTCGCTGTTGGCACAGTCGAATTCCGGCTCGATGCCAAGCAGGACATAGGCCTTGAGACGCTGCGCCCACATACTCGCGGCGCTCAGTCCCGGCGTTACAGCGGGTTTGCCCCCCACCTCACGGTGGGGCAGCAGTCCCGCCAGCCAGGCGCCCGCGCTGTTGGCACCTTCCGTGAGGTAACCCAAGGTTGCCCCGCAGCATTGACCGATCTTGGCCGCTAACCAGCGGACCACGGCTGCCTGCGGATGGTGTAACGCTGCAGGGCCGAGCAGTAGCGTCGGTCGAGCAGCTTCCCGGAGCGCTTGAGCCATCTCCAGTTCAATATCCGCTGGCGGCACCCCGCGCCGAAACGTCGCCGCCCGAGCCACGTCCTTGCCATCGGCGGCTGGGCTCAAGGCTTGTAAGATCCCTGCCAGAACCTCGATGATACCGGTCGGACTGGCACACACACTGGCGCTCAGGGGGTAATTAAAGGGATAGGCGATCGAATTGACGGTCATGATGCGCGCCCCCCTTAGCGCCGCCTTGCGCAGCCGATGATTCGCCAAAGGCTGTTCCTTGCGGCAGTTGCTGCCCACAAGCAAGGCGGCATCAACTTCCTCGAGGGCGGCCAGGGATTGCCCAAGCCACGGATACCGTGGTGCCGCATCTTGGTCACTAAAATCCTGCTGCCGCAAACGATGGTCTATATTGGCGCACCCGATCCCCCGCATCAGTCTTTGTAATAAATACGCCTCCTCTAGAGTCACGCTCGGGCCCGCCAACGCCCCTAACTGACCGGCACCATGCTGGGCGATCACCGCCTGTAACCCAGATACCGCGAAACCGAGGGCGGTCTGCCAATCGCTCTCCTCCCAACGACCGCCGCGCTTAATCATCGGCACACGCAAACGGTCCTCGCTGTACAATCCTTCATAGCTGAAGCGATCCCGATCCGCGATCCAAGTCTCATTGATACCTTCGTTGTCCCTTGGTACGACGCGCATGACCCGGCCACGGCTGACATGCAGGTTGATGTTCGAGCCGATCGCATCATGGGGAGCGATGCTCGGTCTAGACATCATTTCCCAAGTGCGGGCACGGAAGCGAAACGGCTTAGAGGTTAGAGCTCCCACCGGACACAGATCGATGACGTTACCGGACAGCTCCGACGCCACGCTATGCTCGACGAAGGTGCCGATCTCCACATGCTCACCACGACCCGTCGCGCCGAGTTCGCGCAGCCCCGCGATCTCCTCACCAAAGCGCACACAGCGAGTGCAGTGAATGCAGCGCGTCATGTCGGTTGCGATAAGCGGCCCGATATCTTTATCCTGCACCACCCGCTTGCGTTCCTGAAAGCGCGAGACGTCGCCACCATAGGCCAAAGCGACATCTTGCAGCTCACACTCGCCACCCTGATCGCAGATGGGACAATCGAGGGGATGGTTGATCAGCAGAAACTCCATGACCGCCCGCTGTGCTTGCACCGCAAGGGCTGAGCGGCTATGCACCTTCATCCCCTCCACGACTGGCGTCGCGCAGGCCGGCAGCGGTTTCGGAGCCTTCTCGACCTCCACAAGACACATCCGGCAATTGGCCGCCACAGAGAGCTTCTTGTGATAACAAAAACGCGGTATAAAAATGCCGGCCTTATCAGCGACCGCGATCACCATGGCGCCTTGGGGGGCCTTGAGCGGCTTGCCATCGATCTCAATGTTGACTAGTTTCTCACTCATGTCCCCATGCGCCCTACCGGTCGGCGCCCCATGTGCAACCCATAGCCAGCAAACACCTT
>CAZUZO010000014.1:0-26406 GCA_964624765.1 uncultured Thiotrichales bacterium | reverse complement strand
TTGTGCGCTAGGCGGCTTCGGTCAGTACCCTGCGTGACGCATCCAGGCACTGACCGTGTTCGATATGGTATTCGAACTCGCTGCGAAAATGCTTGATGAAACTCTGCACTGGCCAGGCTGCCGCATCCCCCAGGGCGCAGATCGTGCGCCCCTCGATGTTGTTCGCGACCTGCACCAGCAGATCCAGATCTTCCGCGCGACCCTGTCCGTGTTCGATGCGGCTGATCACGCGGTAGAGCCAACCGGTGCCCTCCCGGCAGGGGGTACACTGGCCGCAGGATTCCGCGTAATAAAAGCGTGATATGCGCTCAAGCACCCGCACCATGCAAGTGGTTTCATCCATGACAATGACCGCTCCCGATCCCAGCATGGAGCCTGCCCGGGCGATGGAGTCATAATCCATGTCGACATCCAACATCACCTCACCAGGCACCACCGGCACCGATGAGCCGCCCGGTATCACGGCCTTTAGCCGATGACCCTCCAGCACGCCACCCGCCATCTCCAGCAGTTTGGCAAACGGCGTTCCCAGCGACACCTCGAAGTTACCCGGACGGTTCACATGTCCGGACACGGAAAAGAGCTTTGTCCCTCCGCTATTGCCCTTGCCCAAACCGAGAAACCACTCGGCTCCGTTACGCATAATGCTCGGTACTGAGGCAAATGTCTCGGTGTTATTGACAGTGGTCGGACAACCGTAGACGCCGTAACTGGCGGGAAACGGGGGCTTAAAGCGTGGCAACCCTTTCTTGCCCTCGAGGGATTCCAGCAGAGCAGTCTCCTCGCCGCAGATATAGGCCCCCGCCCCGAGATGGGTACGCAGTTCAAAATCAAAGCCGGAGCCGAGAATATTTTGACCGAGAAACCCGGCAGCATACGCTTCCTGAAGAGCCCCTTCGAAGCGACGAAAGGGTTCATCCATGAACTCACCGCGCAGGTAGTTATAGCCAACGCTAGCCCCCATGGCATAGCCGGCGATAGTTATCCCTTCGATGACGGCATGGGGGTTGAAGCGCAAAATATCTCGGTCTTTGCACGTCCCCGGTTCACTCTCGTCGGAATTACAAACGACATATTTGGGACCCGGGGCATTGCGCGGCATGAAACTCCATTTGAGGCCAGTGACAAAACCGGCTCCCCCTCGACCACGTAAGCCCGAGCGCCTGACCTCATCAATGACGCTCTCCGGACGCACACCTTGCGTGAGGATTTGTCGCCAGGCTTCGTAACCACCGAGGGCCAAATAGTTCTCCAGTGTCCAAGGCTCGTCGAATTTTCGCGTAGCGAAACAGACCTCATTGGCCATCGGTTTTATCACTCCAACCCATCGAGAATGCCGTCGACTGTTTGCGTGGTCAGATTCTCGTAATACACGTGGTCGACCATCATCATGGGTGCACCGCAACAGGCCGCCAGGCACTCCTCTTCCCGCTTAAGGAAGTACCGCCCATCGGGGGTGCTTTGCCCTGTTCTGATACCCAGCCTGTTTTCTACGTGGCGCACGATGTCATCAGCGCCGCAGAGCATACACGACACGTTGGTACAAATCGAAATGCTGTGCCGTCCGACCGGCTTGAGCTCAAACATCGAATAGAAACTCGCCACCTCGTAAACGGCAATGCGCGGCAGTTGTAGGTAATCCGCCACCGCATCCATCAAGGGCACCGTAAGATAGCCTCCGTTCTCGTGCTGTACCTCACGAAGAGCCGCCAGTACAGCCGACTGTTTACGTTCCGCCGGATACTTTTTCAGCCAACGATCGATTTCCTCGCGCGCGTGCTGGCTTAGCCGAACCACTTCAGTGCCAGTCTCCGTCAACGATCGACCTCCCCAAAGACGATATCCTGGGTGCCGATCACGGCCACCACGTCAGCCAACATATGGCCACGCACCATCTCGTCTAAAGCAGCGAGGTGGGCAAAACCCGGGGCCCGTATCTTGAGCCGGTAGGGTTTGTTTGCACCATCAGACACCAGGTATATCCCAAATTCACCTTTCGGCGCTTCCACCGCCGCATACACTTCCCCTGCGGGCGTGCAGTACCCTTCGGTAAATAGCTTGAAGTGATGGATGAGGGCCTCCATATCCCGTTTCATCTCTTCACGTTTAGGCGGCACCACCTTATGGTCGTCGATGATCACCGGACCCGGATGCTCGCGCAGCCAGTCTACACATTGGCTAATGATCCGATTGGATTGGCGTAGCTCCTCCATTCGTACCAGATAGCGGTCATAACAATCGCCGTTGACGCCCACGGGTATATCGAAGTCGATCCGCTCATAGACCTCATAGGGTTGTTTCTTGCGCAGATCCCAAGCGATCCCCGATCCGCGCAACATCGGGCCGCTAAAGCCCAACTGATAGGCCCGTTCTGGCGAAACGACACCGATACCCACTGTTCGCTGCTTCCAAATGCGATTGTCCGTCAGCAACGTTTCATATTCATCCACGCACTGCGGGAAACGATGGGTAAAATCCTCTATGAAATCGAGGACACTCCCTTGTCGGTTACGATTCAACCGGGTCAGATCCTGTTGGCTACGAAACCGCGAAGGCTGATGTTGCGGCATCTGCTCCGGCAGATCTCGGTACACCCCACCTGGACGATAGTAAGTCGCATGCATGCGCGTACCCGATACCGCCTCGTACACATCCATGAGGTCCTCTCGTTCCCGGAATGCATAGAGAAATACCGTCATTGCGCCGATATCGAGCCCATGCGCACCGAGCCACATCAGATGGTTCAGAATGCGCGTAACTTCGTCGAACATGACGCGAATGTATTGGGCACGAAGCGGCGGCTCCACACCCAACAGACGCTCGATGGCAAGCACATATGCGTGCTCATTGCACATCATGGACACGTAATCCAAACGGTCCATGTAACCGATGCTCTGATTGTAAGGTTTGCTCTCCGCTAGCTTTTCTGTTGCACGGTGCAACAGGCCTACGTGGGGATCGGCCCGCTCGATCACTTCGCCATCCATCTCTAGCACAAGTCGCAGCACGCCGTGGGCAGCTGGATGCTGGGGTCCGAAGTTCAGGGTAAAGTTGCGAATCTCAGGCATCGCCGGGATCCTCGGACATGGGCTGCTGGGGCTGACGTTCGGAACGGATCACCCTTGGTACCAAGGTCCGTGGCTCGATAGAGACGGGCTCATAGACGACCCGACGTTTCTCGGGGTCGTAACGCACTTCGACGCGACCGATGAGCGGAAAATCCTTACGGAACGGGTGACCGATAAAGCCGTAATCGGTCAATAGCCGACGAAGATCGGGATGCCCTTCGAAGAGAATGCCAAACAGATCGAAGGCCTCTCTCTCGTACCAATCGGCCCCATTCCAGATATCCAGCACCGACGGCAGTTTCGGCGGATCCCCCTCGGCATATACCCGCAACCGGAGGCGCTGATTCAAGGAATGAGACAGCAGGTGGTATACCACGGCAAAGCGTGTGTGCTCCCAAGTGCGCGCCGTGTGCGACTCCTTTTCCACCCCTCTCGAGAAACCGGCTACGGTAGCCGTCTCGCTCGTCTCCCAGTCGAAACGCCCGTAGCTCAAGTAGTCTACACCACAGAGATCGACCAGTTGTTTGAAAGCAAATTCCGGTTCGTCCCGAAGCGCTCGACAAACGCGAATAAGATGCTGGGCAGGCAGCTCCAATGTGACCTCGCCAAGCGCGGTCACACATTGGGTAATCTTGTCCGCAAAGCGCGCCTGGAGCGCTCCGGCCAGCGCCTCAGCAACCGTCCGTTCGGCGCCTGCCACGTTTGGTTGGCTCCCGAGGTGACTGGCATCCACTATTCCCACTCCAAGGCACCTTTCTTCCATTCGTAAAGGAAGCCGACCACCAATATCGCGAGGAATAGAAGCATCGCCATGAAACCGAACAGGCCGATCCGGTCCAGGGCCACCGCCCACGGGAATAAAAACGCAATCTCTAAGTCGAAAATAATGAATAGGATGGCTACGAGGTAGAAGCGCACATCGAACTTCATGCGCGAGTCCTCAAAGGCTTCGAATCCACACTCATAGGGAGACAGCTTCGCGCTGTCCGGTCGGTGGGGACCCAGCACTGCACCGGCCGCAATGAGGACCACGCCGAACAGTAGCCCAACGACGATAAAGATCAGTATCGGAATGTAGTTCTCGAGCACGAAGAACCCCCACCCTGATTACGCGGGACCCAAGCTTCTGTAGATGCCTGCTAACGTGGGCTGACCGACGCTCCCCGACTGGAGCAGGCGGCGAGAGAGCCAAGGCACGATAGGCTAGACAGGGCGGGTTGTCAAGTTGGGGAAAGTAAAATCGAATTTATAATCATATAGTTATTATTAAGAGCTAGGCTCGCCGACACGCCTCCAGCGGCGATCTGGCCATGGATAATGGTGCCGATGGCCGGACTCGAACCGGCACGGCTCGCGCCACTGCCCCCTCAAGACAGCGTGTCTACCAATTCCACCACATCGGCAAGAGCACTACTTTTGGCGCCCGTCAGCACTCTATGGGCAATCAAAAACCCCTGTCTACTCAGAGGTTGTGAAAAAACCTGCTACACGACCCGACAGCGGCGTTGGGCGGTGCTCGCTCCTTGCGTATCTATCTGATATGTCTCGCGGCTTGGCGCCGTCCGCCTGGCTCTCGGGCCGCTCGCGACGGTTTTTTCACAACCTCTCAGGCCTCGACACAGGCGTGTCGTCGGGAAGCCGGGGTACATCGGAGCGCTGTCCGCCGCTCGGCTCAGGGTTTTCGGACCCTTCCGGTACCGCCGATCGCGGCAGCGTTGGTACATCGCCGGGGCTTGGTGTGGATACCGGTTCCGGCCTTCGAGGTTCCTGGAACTGCTCGACCACGCTCGCGGGTGTCCTGGAGTGGGCGGCCAAATAGGACAGTGCTAAGCTGTTCACGAAGAATATCAGCGCCAACACCGCGGTCGAGCGGCTCAAGAACGACGCCGGCCCGCGGCTTCCGAACATCGACCCGGAGGTGCCGCTGCCGAAAGCTGCCCCCGCATCAGCTCCCTTGCCATGCTGCAACAGCACCAGCGCAATGAGGCCGCAGGCTGCCAAAACCTGCACGACAAGGAGCACGCTCGCCATGAAACTAATTGGCCGCCTGACAGATAGTGAGAAAATCAGCCGCTTTTAGGGAGGCTCCGCCAATGAGCCCGCCGTCGATATCTGTCATCTTAAACAGCTCAGCGGCATTCTTCGCGTTGACACTGCCGCCGTAGAGGATCCGCACCCGCTCGGCGCTCTCTTGGCTCTGCGCTGCAATGCGTTGGCGAATAAATCCATGCACTTCCTGCGCTTGCTCTGGCGTAGCGGTCCGTCCCGTTCCAATGGCCCAGACCGGTTCATAGGCGATCACGCTGTCTGCTAACGAAGCCACGCCCGCCAGGTCAATGACGGCATCCAGCTGCCGAACCACCACCTTCTCGGTATCGCCCGCCTCACGCTCTTCGAGCAACTCGCCCACACACAGGATCGGTGTTAGCCCCTCCTTGCGCGCACGTACATACTTTTCAGCCACCAGCCGATCATCCTCTCCGTACAACGTTCGCCGCTCTGAATGTCCGACGATGACGTACCGACAACCGAGGTCTTTTAGCATCGGGGCCGCAATCTCGCCGGTAAAGGCTCCCATATCTTCCTTCGACACGTTTTGTGCACCTAGGGCAATGCGCGTACCTCGAATCGCCGCCCCGACGAATTCCAAGTATACGAAAGGTGGGCAAACCGCAACCTCCGCGCGAGACACCCCCCCCATCCCACTCATAATGCCTTCGACGAGCGGCTGCGCGCTCTCATGCGTACCATTCATCTTCCAGTTACCGGCAACCAAAGGTTGGCGCATTAGGAAAACCCCTCCATTTTATTATCTTGCAAGATACGATGGCCCATTCGATAACGACGCTTGCAAGCTTAACGCACCCACACACACAAGACAAACGCCGAGCCCAGAAAAGCTGGCCATGGTCATCGTTTCGTCAGTGTTGCCCTGGAGCACACCGTCGGTCCCCAAGCCTTCGGCAACCGAACTCCGGGCGCACAAGGGTGTGTGCGGTGGGGATCCGGATCCAAGCCGACAGGGACGTCTTCACGGCGTCCCTGTCGGCCCCGGGTCAGCCGTCCCCAGGGCAAAAGTCATCAAACGCCGAAACGATGACGAACGCCGAAAAGCTCATCCTGGGGCCGCTAGCACTCGGCTCACCTCTCCCGCCAATTGGTCCGCTAGGGCCTTCACCTGGACACTGTCGCGTCCCTCCACCATGACTCGCAGTAACGGCTCGGTACCTGAGGCCCTCAGTAACACGCGTCCTTGCCCATTGAGTTGCGAGGTCACCGAATGCACTGCCCTCTCCACCGCCGGGTGGTTGGACACATCCACACCGTTGGGCACACGCACGTTGACCAAAACCTGAGGATGCTTCACGACGCCTGCCTTGAGCTCATGCAGCGATTTCTTCGACCGCCGCAAAGCGGCCAGCACCTGCAACGCGGCAATAATACCATCACCGGTTGTCAGCCGATCCAGGCAGATGATGTGCCCGGAGGTCTCTCCTCCCAGCGTCCAACCTCCTGCCCTCATCAGTTCCAAAACATAGCGGTCCCCCACCTTGGCTCGCTTTAGCGCAATGCCCCGGCTATGCAGCGCTTCCTCTAGTCCCAGGTTACTCATCACAGTACCCACCACGGCCCCATTGAGTTGCCCCTCAGCCCTACGCGCTTCCGCGATGACAAACAGCAGCTCGTCGCCATCGACCAGCGCGCCCGTGTGGTCGACCATCAGGACCCGATCGCCGTCCCCGTCCAGGGCAACACCCACATCGGCGCCTTCGCGTTGCACGCGCTCTTGCAGTGCCTCGGGATGCAGGGCCCCGCAGCCATCATTGATGTTAAAGCCATCGGGCTCGGTACCGATGGGGACCACCTCAGCCCCCAATTCATCAAACACATTGGGGGCCACGTGATAAGATGCGCCGTGAGCACAGTCCACCACCACCTTCATTCCCTTCAGGCTCAGGCGAAAAGGAACCGTGCTCTTACAGAACTCGATGTAGCGCCCGCCAGCGTCTTGCACGCGCTCCGCTTTACCGAGATCCCGCGAACTCACCGTCTGCATGGGACGCTCCATCTCCGCTTCGATCGCCAGTTCCACCTCATCAGGAAGCTTGGCGCCATCAGCTGAGAAGATCTTGATCCCATTATCGAAAAACGGATTATGTGAAGCGCTGATCACGATCCCCGCACTCGCGTGTAAAGTCTGAGTCAGATAAGCGATGGCAGGCGTCGGCATCGGACCTAGCAACTGAATATCAACACCAGCCGCCGACAAACCGGCTTCTAGGGCGGATTCAAACATGTAACCCGAAATTCGAGTATCCTTTCCGATCAAGACCCGACTTTCACCCCCCTTAGCCAGTATGCGCCCCACCGCCCAGCCGAGCTTTAGGACGAATTCTGGCGTGATGGGAGGTTTCCCAACCTCGCCTCGAATGCCATCGGTACCGAAGTACTTACGCTGCTGCATAATCGTTTCTTCCTCACTGAAACTGGGCACAAATCCCTTCGCGGTCGTTTGTGATTTTAGGTTGATCCTAGCGCCGATATCATTCAGTTCGATGTTTAACTGCCGCCACAACCTTCAGCGCTTCGACTGTCGGTCCAACATCGTGAACCCGAAGTATGGCTGCACCGTTCAGGCCTGCCCACACCGCCAGCGCCAGACTGCCATAAAGGCGCTCCCCGACCGGTTTACCAAGTAGCGCCCCGAGCATAGACTTTCGTGAAACCCCCACCAAGACAGGCAGCCCTAAGGCAACCAATTTACCCAGCTCCGAGAGCAAACACAGGTTGTGCTCCAGGGTCTTCCCAAAGCCAAAGCCGGGATCGATGACCAGGCGATCGCGCGCCACGCCTTGTGCTTCACAGGCCTCCACGCGCTCCACGAGGAAATCCCTGACCTCCCGCACCACATCACCGTAGGCCGGCGCCAATTGCATGGTCTTCGGCTCGCCTTGCATGTGCATTAAGCAAGCCGACACACCGGCCTCGCGCACGACAGGGATCGCGCCTTCGGCGCGTAGCGCTAGAATATCGTTCACCATATCCGCGCCCGCCGCTATAGCCGCCCGCATCACCTCCGGTTTGCTGGTATCAATGGAGATTAGCACCGGCAGCTCGGCGCGGATAGCTTCGATGACCGGAAGCACCCGATCCAGCTCCTGAGTCACGGAAACCAGAGCCGCGCCCGGTCGGGTCGACTCACCCCCAACGTCAATGATGGCCGCGCCTTCGGCGTACATGCGCCTAGCCTGGCGTAGCGCAGCAGCGGCAGAGACAAAGCGCCCGCCATCCGAAAAAGAGTCGGGGGTTACGTTAAGGATGCCCATGACCGCGGCGCCGGCAACCTGCCGCCACGCCGCGTCGAGGACCTGGCCAAGAGACGTGACCGAAAAAGTCGGGTCCAATATTCAGCCTATGCTAATGCAGGCTCGCTGGACCCACGATCTTGCCCTCCGAAGGCTTGGCATCGGACTCTTTATGTCGCTCCCGGGTCCCGCCCGCCGGGTGCTGCTCGGCACTGCCATGGTCGGTCCAACCGACCGGAGGCCGCGGGGCCCTACCGCCCATGACATCTTGTATCTGCTCCGTATCGATGGTCTCGTACTTCATGAGAGCTTCAGCCATCATGTTCAACTTGTCCATGTTTTCGTTCAGTAACCGGTCAGCGCGTTGATAGTTGCGATCGATAATGCGCCGCACTTCCTCGTCGATGACGTGGGCGGTCTCGTCAGACACCATCTTGTGTTTAGTGACGCTATGGCCAAGAAACACCTCACCCTCCTCCTCGCTGTAGACCCGAGGCCCCAGGCGCTCTGATAACCCCCATTTGGTCACCATATTGTGGGCGATGTCCGTCGCACGCTGGATATCGTTGCTGGCCCCTGTCGTGACACGATCCGGACCAAAAATCAACTCCTCTGCGATCCGACCACCGAAAAGACTCGAAATCTGGCTCTCAAGCCTTTCCTTGCTATAGCTGTAGCGATCCTCCTCAGGAAGGAACATCGTCACCCCAAGCGTCCTGCCTCGGGGAATGATGGTGACCTTATAGACTGGGTCATGGGAGGGCACCAGCAGACCGACGATGGCGTGGCCAGCCTCGTGATACGCCGTGAGACGCTTCTCTTCGTCGCTCATGACCATCGACTTACGCTCGGCCCCCATCATTATCTTGTCTTTGGCCTTCTCAAAATCATCCATGTCCACCGTGCGTTTATTGGCGCGCGCGGCAAATAACGCAGCTTCATTGACGAGGTTGGCCAGATCGGCGCCGGAAAAGCCCGGGGTGCCCCGTGCAATGATGCCTGGCCTGACCCCCGCGTCCAGCGGAACCTTGCGCATGTGCACTCGCAATATGTGCTCGCGTCCTCGAATATCTGGCAGCGGCACGACCACCTGACGGTCAAAGCGTCCCGGTCTCAGTAACGCCGGGTCGAGCACGTCGGGGCGGTTGGTGGCAGCAATGACGATCACCCCCTCATTGCCCTCAAAGCCATCCATCTCCACCAACAGCTGGTTCAACGTCTGCTCTCGCTCATCGTGGCCACCCCCAAGGCCGGCTCCACGATGGCGGCCGACCGCATCGATCTCATCGATAAAAATGATACAGGGGGCATGTTTTTTGGCTTGCTCAAACATATCCCGTACGCGGGAGGCACCTACCCCGACGAACATCTCCACAAAATCAGAACCTGAAATGGTAAAAAAAGGAACCTTGGCTTCACCGGCGATGGCTTTGGCGAGCAAGGTCTTACCGGTTCCCGGTGCGCCCACCATCAAGACACCCCTCGGAATCTTGCCGCCGAGTTTTTGAAACTTGCCAGGATCCTTCAGAAAATCCACCAGTTCCTTGACGTCTTCCTTCGCCTCCTCAACCCCCGCGACATCGGCGAAGGTAATCTTCACCTGGTCTTCACCCAGCAACCTTGCCCGACTCTTGCCAAACGAAAGTGCACCTCGGCCTCCCCCAGCCCCCTGCATTTGCCGCATAAAAAAAATCCATACCCCTATCAGCAGCAACATCGGAAACCAAGAGATGAAGATCTGCATCAGCAGCGACTGCTGTTCCGGTGGTCGTGCATCGATCACCACCCCACTATCGAGCAGATCGCCGATCAGCGCACGATTATCCGTTTCCGGGGTATAGGTGTTAAATCGCTCGCCTGAGTGAAGCACTCCCTGAATAGTGCGTCCCTCGATCATCACCTTCTCGACCCGGCCCCCTTTGACGTCGTCGATAAACTGAGAGTACGCGATCTGCTGTGTCGCTGGCCGCCGTGGGCCGAAATTATTGAAGACCGACATCAAAACAAGCGCGATGACGACCCAAAGAATCAAATTTTTTGCCATATCATTCAAGGTGCACAACCCTCATCGGCACTGGGGATGCTAGTTGTCCAGATACGAGTTTGATCACAGCGTGTTGCCACGGCAAACGCTCCCACTACCAATCTTACCTTACCAGAACTGTCGACAATATTGCATAGCCAACGCGTCGTTGCGAGCCCTTTGTTCGACAGAGCGCACTGTTCGATCCGCATTGCCTGTTGCCTCTCAAGAAACAAAACTGAAAGCAGCCGTTTTCATGTCACCTTGTACCTCATGCGCGTTTCTTAAGAGAACACCTGACCCGTGCGCGGGGTTGGGATGCTCAGAGGTTGTGAAAAAACCTGCTACACAACCCGATAGCGGCGTTGGGCGGTGCGCGCTCCTCGCCTATCTATCTGATATGTCTCTCGGCTTCGGGCCGTCCGCCTGGCTCTCGGGGCGCCCGCGACAGATTTCTCACAACCTCTCAGTCCCCTGCTTAGGGATTTGAGCCACCGCTCGGGCGCCTATACCCACGCCCGAGCAAATAAACCTCTCGAGACTGGGCTCGCGATGCCCGAGGCTTGCGCACCTGCACGTTGCCGAAGACCTCTTTCACTCGCCCCAAAAAACCGACGTAATCCTCGCCCTGAAACACCTTGATAAGCAATGTGCCTTGCGGCGCCAGGAGCCGTTCGCAGAGGTCTAATACCGACATCGCCAATACCATCCCCTGCGCCTGGTCTATGGCGCTTATTCCGGTGAGGCTCGGTGCCATATCCGAGAGGATCAACTCCGCACCCCTCGATCCAAGTCTCTTAGCGATCGCTTCCCGCACCGGCCAGCTAGAGACGTCGCCCAGTATGAACTGCACATTTTCTATCGGTTCCATAGGCAACCGATCCACTGCCAGAAGAACCCCTCCCCGAGTCCCTACTCTCTGTGCGACAAGTTGCGACCAGCTTCCCGGCGAAGCACCCAGATCGACAACCCTCTTCACGCCGTCAAGCAGTCGGTCACGATCATCGATTTCCTGTAACTTGAAGACAGCCCGTGAGCGATAGCCGGAGCGCCAAGACTGGCGCACGAACGCATCCTTGAGGTGGTGCTTAATCCAGCGATCGACGGCCTTGCGTCTAGCCACCCGGTTCCACTGCACACGATAGGGGCGCACAGCCCCCTAACTTATACTCGAATAAGACCGGAAAAACATGGCCAAGTGCCACAAAACCTGTCTTATCACCATTCACTCTCCCCACACCGCCGCGGCAAACCGCAGGATGCTGACCGTGCTTAACCGATCGCGTCGTGCCAAGCCTTGTAACCGGCTAGCATAAGGATGCCAGTCAGAGCTTGTGAAAAAGCCGACTACACAACCCGAGATCAAACGTACTCCACCGCCAGGATTTCGTATTCTAGTTCACCGCTTGGCGCATACACCGTGATCGAGTCGCCTTCCTGCCTACCGATCAGCGCACGGGCAATCGGCGAAACGATGGAAATCAAGCCCGCATTAATGTCCGCTTCCAGCTCACCGACGATCTGATAGCGAACTTCCTCGTTGGCTGCGATGTTATACAGTGTGACCGTGGCACCGAACACCACCTTACCATCCGCGTTCAGGTCCCGTATATCGATGATCTGAGCCTTGGATAATTTCTCCTCGATCTCGGCGATCCGGCCTTCAACAAAACTCTGCTGTTCCTTGGCGGCGTGATATTCCGCATTCTCGCGTAAATCACCGTGGGCACGCGCCTCCGCCAACGCTCGAATGACCCTCGGCCGCTCAACCTTTTTCAATCCGATCAGTTCGTCTCGAAGCTTCTGGGCCCCCTGCATGGTCATAGGAACTCGGGTCATGCCTCTAAACCTTTGTGTAAGTTCTGCAGTTGATTGACGCTACCCACATCGACCTCTTTCATGGCCAGCACTAATGCCCGCGCACCCGCCATGGTCGTCGTATAACTCACCTTGCGCTGCAACGCCGTGCGGCGAATGGTGTAGGAGTCGGCAATCGCTTGCTTCCCCTCTGTGGTGTTGACAATCAAAGTGATCTCATCGTTTTTCAGCATGTCGACGATATCCGGGCGGCCCTCTGTCACTTTGTTGACCTCGGCGCACTCCACGCCCGCACCGGCGAGAGCGGCCGCCGTACCTCGCGTCGCAATAATTTCGAATCCCAATGCCGTCAGATCACGAGCGATGCTGACGCTCTCCCCTTTGTCGTCATCGCGTACGCTGATCAGCACTCGGCCTCGGCGCGGAAGCCTCTCGCCCACCGCTAACTGGGCCTTGGCAAACGCCTCACCGAATGTACGTCCAATTCCCATCACCTCACCGGTGGACTTCATCTCCGGGCCCAACAGCGGATCCACACTGGCAAACCGAAGAAAAGGAAATATGGCCTCCTTTACCGAATAATAGTCTGGGATGCGCTCGGTCGTCACGCCTTGCTCTCGCAGGCTACGCCCAACCATACAGCGGGCCGCAATGCGAGTCAGCGGCAGGCCTGTGGCCTTGGCGACGAAGGGTACGGTACGAGACGCCCTCGGGTTCACTTCTAAAACATAAACCTCGTCGTCCTGAATGGCAAACTGAACGTTCATCAAACCCACCACGCCGAGGGCGCGCGCCAGTACCCGCGTTTGTTCCCTCAAAAGCCCCTGAAGAGCCTCGTTCAAAGTGAAGGGCGGTAACGAACAGGCGGAATCGCCCGAATGGATGCCAGCCTGTTCGATGTGTTCCAGGATCCCGCCTATCAACAACTCGTGACCGTCACTCACGGCATCCACATCAACCTCGATAGCATTGGCCAGAAAGCGATCGAGCAACACCGGGGACTCGTTGGATACGGCCACCGCATCGCGCATGTAATCGCGCAGATCCACATCGTTATACACGATCTCCATCGCGCGCCCCCCCAGCACATAAGAGGGACGTACGACGAGAGGAAACCCAATTTCATGCGCCAACGTCACGGCTGCGGTCGGCGTGCGGGCACAGCGATTCGGCGGTTGGCAAAGGTGCAATCGCTGCAGTAGCTGCTGAAACTGTTCTCGGTCTTCTGCCAGATCGATCGATTCAGGGCTGGTACCGATAATCGGAACGCCGAGGTTAGACAAGTCTCTAGCCAGTTTCAGGGGAGTTTGCCCTCCATACTGTACGATGACCCCCACTGGTTTCTCCAGCGCGACGATCTCGATCACATCCTCCAAGGTCAGCGGCTCGAAATAAAGGCGATCCGAGGTATCGAAATCCGTCGATACGGTTTCCGGGTTACAGTTAATCATGATGCTCTCATAACCCTCGTCCCGCATCGCCATCGCCGCATGAACACAGCAATAATCGAATTCGATACCCTGGCCGATGCGGTTTGGGCCACCACCGAGCACGATGATCTTCCGCCGTTGCGTCGGTAGCGCCTCGCATTCCTCCTCATAGGTGGAGTAAAGGTAGGCGGTGCTTGCAGGAAATTCGGCAGCGCAGGAATCCACCCGTTTATACACCGGGCGCACACCGAGGGCATGCCGGCGCACGCGCACCGCCGTCTCATCGGTGCCGAGCAAAACGGCCAGCCGGCGGTCCGAAAAGCCCTTGCGCTTGAGCGCTAACAGCTCCGCTTTATCCAAAGCATCGAGACCGCCGCAGCCACGGGCAAGGCGTTGCTCGTCCGCGATCAGGTCTTCGATCTGGGCCAAGAACCAGGGATCGATGGCACAAGCCCCGTGGATCTCGTCTAACGAAATGCCGCGTCGAAAAGCCTCGGCAATATATAGCAAGCGCTCCGGTCCGGTATCTCGCAGCTCACGCCGCACCCGTTCCTCCGCTTCCGGATCCTCAGCCGGAAACTTGGGATTCAGGCCGTCCAGTCCGGTCTCGAGGCTGCGCAGAGCCTTTTGCAACGACTCCTGAAAGGTGCGCCCGATGGCCATCGCCTCCCCTACCGACTGCATTTGAATCGTGAGGCGCGGCTCCGCCTGTGGAAATTTCTCGAAGTTGAATCGAGGTATCTTGGTCACCACATAATCGATAGTCGGTTCAAATGAAGCCGGCGTCAAACCGCCGGTGATCTCATTCGCCAACTCATCCAACGTATATCCCACCGCAAGCTTGGCCGCCACTCGCGCGATGGGGAATCCTGTCGCTTTCGAGGCCAGCGCCGACGAGCGCGACACGCGGGGATTCATCTCAATGACCACCATGCGACCATCGGTAGGATTGACCGCGAACTGCACATTAGAACCGCCGGTATCGACACCGATCTCGCGCAACACCGCAATGGAGGCGTCGCGCATACATTGGTATTCCTTGTCCGTCAGGGTCTGGGCCGGCGCCACCGTGATGGAGTCCCCGGTATGCACGCCCATCGGGTCAACGTTCTCGATGGAGCAGACGATGATGCAGTTATCCTTGCCGTCGCGCACCACCTCCATTTCAAACTCTTTCCAACCGAGCACCGATTCCTCGAGCAATATTTCACTGGTTGGCGAGGCGTTCAAACCGCGTTCACAGATCTCGACGAATTCCTCCCGGTTATAGGCCACCCCTCCGCCCGTGCCGCCAAGGGTGAATGATGGTCGGATGATGGTCGGAAACCCAATACTCGCCTGAACCTGATGGGCCTCTTCCAGACTATGGGCAATGGCCGCCCGTGGCGTCGCGAGCCCGATGCGTTGCATCGCTTGCCGAAAGCGCTCGCGATCCTCAGCCTTGTCGATAGCTCCTCGTGAAGCTCCGATTAGCTCGACACCGTACTGTTCCAGTACTCCTTCACGAGCGAGATCTAAAGCGCAGTTGAGCGCCGTCTGTCCACCCATGGTTGGCAACAGGGCATCGGGACGTTCGATCGCGATAATCCTGGCCAAAGTCGGCCAACGTAGGGGCTCGATATAGGTGGCATCAGCCATCTCCGGGTCAGTCATGATGGTCGCGGGGTTGGAATTCACCAGGATCAACCGGAACCCCTCCTCGCGCAAGGCCTTGAGAGCTTGCACCCCCGAATAATCAAATTCGCAGGCTTGGCCGATGATGATCGGACCCGCTCCGATGATCAGGATGCTATGGATGTCGCGGCGTCTAGGCATCGAGAAGGGTACTTGTTAGCTCAAATGAGAGGTAGAAAGCGTATCCCGTGCTGGCAGCCAAGGGGTTTTTGCATGGCTCACCCCTCTGCCTGGCGCTCAGAGCTTGTGAAAAAACCTGCTGCACAACCCGATAGCGGCGTTGGGCAAAGCTCGCTCCTCGCCTATCGATCTGATATGTCTGGTCGCTGCGCGCCGCCCGCCTGGCTCTCGGGCTGCTCGCGACGGTTGTTTCACAATCTCTCAGCTCGCCGAGCCTACCTAAAGTAAAGGCCGCGCTCTGGCGTCGCTTTCGGCATAACCCGAAGCGGCTTTCAAGCTCGAGGTTTGCGAGAGGTTTGCGAGACGACCATGCGCGTCACGCATTGCAGCCCAGCTCAACGAGCTAGCCCAGGTGTTCCAGACGTTGCTCCATAAGGTGGAAAAAATGTTCGAACAACGGTGAAACGTCGTGAGGCCCAGGGCTGGCCTCAGGGTGACCTTGGAAGCCAAATGCTGGCCTATCCGTTAACTGAATACCTTGCAACGAACCATCAAACAGCGAATAGTGAGTGGCCCGCACGTTGGGTGGCAGGGTGCTCTCGTCAACGGCAAACCCATGGTTTTGACTGGTGATCAGCACCCTTCCCGCCATCACATCCTTCACCGGATGATTCGCACCATGGTGTCCCAGCTTCATTTTGCGCGTCTTTGCACCGCTGGCCAAGGCAAGCAACTGATGACCTAGGCAGATGCCGAAAAGCGGCATTCCGACCTCTAAAAATTCCCGAATCGCCACCAGCGCGTAGTCGCAAGGCTCCGGATCCCCTGGACCATTCGATAAAAACACGCCGTCAGGTTCGAGATCCAATACGGCGCGAGCGGGGGTCGTCGCCGGCACCACGGTGACTCGACCGCCGTGCGACACCAACATGCGCAAGATGTTGCGCTTGATCCCGAAATCATAGGCGACCACATGATAACGCTGACCGCTAGCCTGGACACGGGGCTTCGCGTGGGAGCATGCTCCTGACCACACCCCTTCGTCCCAGATGTAGGCAGCGCGTGTGGAAACCTCTCGCGCTAGATCCATGCCCTGCAATCCGGGAAACCCGCGCGCCACCTGCAGGGCTGTGTTGACATCGAGGTTGTCATCACCCGCAGCCACGCAACCATTCTGTGCACCTTTCTCCCGCAGGCTGCGCGTCAGACGCCGGGTATCGATGTCAGCGATGCCGACGACCTGGTGTGTGTGAAGGAACCGCTCCAGCGTTGACTCCGAGCGCCAACTACTGCGAGTCCGCGACGAATCGCGTATCACTAGGGCGCTCGCTGCAATTCTCGCTGATTCGTTGTCTTGGTCGTTGACACCCACATTGCCGATATGGGGATACGTGAGGGTAACGATCTGTCGAAAATAGGAGGGGTCGGTCAGGATTTCTTGGTACCCCGTCATGGCCGTGTTAAATACCACCTCCCCCACCGCCATCCCCTGGGCACCAATAGACTTTCCCCAGTAAAGACTACCGTCCTCTAAAACCAGCAATGCGCGGGGGGGCGATTCGATACTTCATTCCTCCGAGGCCTAGACGCGAGACCGTGCCTGCCGGGGCCGCACCACCGATACGGCCGCAGGCCATACACGCCCAGCAACCATGGCAAGTTACCCCACAATGCGGCAGGCCGCACCCGCGAGGCGGCGGGAGCAGCCGAATTGCAAAGCGGCCAATATCATACTGCAGACCGCAAAACCCTGTCCATCAGAGCTTGGCACAATCCGGGCGATCGGGTGCTGGGCCGGTGCCGCCGAAGTCCCTGGCTGCAGAAACTGCGAATGACACATCATGCCTGCCGAAACCCGAGCACGTCTTGCATATCGTACAGCCCGTTTCGCCGCTCCATCAGCCAATGGGCGGCCCGCATAGCCCCAAGAGCGAATGTCGCCCGGCTCGAGGCGCGATGGATCAGCTCGAGACGTTCGCCACTGCCGGCAAACAACACCCAATGGTCGCCCACGATATCCCCCCCCCGGATCGTTTCGAAGCCGATAGTTTGGCGGTCCCGCTCGCCAGTGTGCCCCTGGCGACCATAGACGGCACAGCGCGAGAGATCTCTGCCGAGCACCGCCGCGATCCCTTCGCCCAGCCGCAGGGCTGTACCGGAAGGGGCGTCCCGTTTATGGCGATGATGTGCCTCAATGATCTCTACGTCGACCGAGTCCCCCAACGCGCTCGCCGCCAGCTCACTAAGCTTAAACAAGAGATTGACGCCGACACTCATGTTCGGCGCACATAGGATGGCGATTTCGGCCGCGGCGGCTTCGATCGCTTGCCGCTGCTCTGGACCGAAACCCGTGGTGCCGATCACCATCCGCCGCCCCCGTGACCGACAATACGATAAGCATTCGAGAGTGGCTTGCGGCAGAGAAAAGTCAACCACGAGGTCAACCTCATCGGCGGCGCGCTCAAAGCTGTCCACGATCGGTAATCCAATGGCGCCGATACCCGCTAGCACCCCTGCGTCCGTGCCGATACTAGAACTGCCTGGCCGGTCTACAGCCACCGTCAGTGCGACTTCTGAATCAGCGCAACTGGCCTCCACCAAAGCTCGTCCCATGCGACCGGCGGCACCATGGATGCCGAGCCGAATCACGACTTGATGCCCTCGAAGAAGCGCTTCACACTATCGAACCAGGAAGTCGCCTTCGGACTGTGCTTGTCGCCACCTTCTGACATCGACTGCTCGAACTCACGCAACAGGTCTTTTTGGCGATGGGTCAGGTGAATGGGAGTCTCTACAACCACGCGGCAGATGAGATCTCCAACGCTACCATCTCGTACGGATCCGACCCCCTTGCCCCGCAGTCGAAACAGCTTGCCCGTCTGAGTCTCCGGCGGAATCCGGATCGTCACTCGATCGTCAAGGGTGGGCACCTCCAGCTCCCCACCCAGGGCCGCCGTCACAAAGCTGATGGGAACCTCACAATACAAGTGCGTTCCCTCGCGCGTGAAGATGGGGTGTTCCTTGACCTGCACTTCCACATACAGATCGCCGGGCGGTCCTCCATTGTCGCTTCGTTCACCCTCGCCGGCCAAGCGGATCCGATCCCCGTTATCGACTCCTGCCGGCACTTTCACGGAAAGGTCTTTCTCGCGCCGAACGCTACCTGCCCCTCGGCACTCTTTACATGGATCGAGGATGATTTTTCCTGTGCCACGGCAGGTCGGGCAGGTTTGCTGAATGGAAAAAAAGCCCTGCTGCAATCGCACCTGACCACGACCGTGACAGGTCGTGCACGTCACCGGACTGGTCCCCTTGCGCGCACCGCTGCCACCGCACTCTGGGCACTGTACCCGGGTTGGCACTCTGATGCGCGCGGAGGTTCCTAACACAGCCTCTTCTAGGCTGAGCTCTAAGCCATACCTGAGATCGGCGCCTCTATAGACCGTCCGACCACCGGCACGCCCGCCGAAGATGTCCCCAAACACCTCGTCGAAGACGTCTCGAATGCCCCCTGCGCCGAAACCACCGAATCCGCCCGCCGCAGCGCCGACCCCAGCCTCCACACCGGCATGACCGAATTGATCATAGGCGGCACGCTTGCGGGCGTCGGTGAGCACCTCGTAGGCTTCCTTGCATTCCTTGAAGCGTTCTTCCGCCTCTCGATCGTTTGGATTGCGGTCAGGATGGTACTTCATGGCGTGACGCCGGTAGGATTTCTTGATATCGCTCTCACTGGCGTTTCTCGCCACGCCTAGCACTTCGTAATAATCCCGTTTCGCCATGGCTGTCTCGCCTACAAAAGACAAAGGCGCGGAACGCTTCGCTCCACGCCCCTAGTGCACACAAACCGCTGCCTCATCTCACTTCTTGTTCTCGTTGACCTCTTCAAACTCGGCATCCACGACGTCCTCCCCGCCGGCGGTCTTGCCTTGCGTTCCCGACTCCCTCCTGGGCTCTTCTCCAGTTTGCGCGCTCTGCTTGTAGACCCGCTCCGCCAGTCTGCCAGAAAGCTCGGCGAGCCGGTTGGTCTTAGACTGTATCTCGTCCTTGTTGTCGCCCTTCATCGCTTCCTGTAGCGAGGCAATGGCGCCTTCGATCTCCTGTTTCTCTTGGGCTTCCACCTTATCACCGAGGTCGCGCAACGACTTATTGGTCGCGTGGATAAGGTTGTCAGCCTGATTGCGCGCCTCCACCAGCTCATGAAATCGCCGATCCTCGTCGGCATGCGATTCTGCATCCCGCACCATCCGCTGGATCTCGTCTTCAGCCAGGCCCGACGAAGCGCGAATGACGATAGATTGCTCCTTACCCGTCGCCTTGTCCTTCGCTGACACATGCAAAATGCCGTTGGCATCGATGTCGAAGGTGACCTCGATCTGGGGCACGCCGCGCGGTGCCGGAGGAATATCGGTGAGATCGAAACGCCCCAGCGACTTGTTGGCCGAAGCCATTTCCCGCTCACCCTGCAGCACATGCACCGTTACCGCGCGCTGACTATCCTCTGCAGTAGAGAAAATCTGCGAGGCCTTGGTTGGGATGGTGGTGTTCTTTTCGATGATCTTGGTCATGACCCCACCGAGGGTCTCGATGCCAAGCGATAGGGGGGTGACATCCAGAAGCAGCACATCTTTGACTTCCCCCGCCAGCACACCGGCCTGGATTGCTGCGCCGACGGCCACCGCTTCGTCTGGATTGACGTCCTTGCGCGGTTCCTTGCCAAAGATATCCTTGACCATTTCCTGAACCTTCGGCATGCGCGTCTGGCCACCCACCAAGATCACATCCGAGACATCCGAAGCACTGAGCTTCGCATCCTTCAGGGCGATACGGCACGGATCGATGGTCTTCGCTATCAGGTCCTCCACCAGGGATTCAAGCTTGGCGCGGGTGAGCCTGATATTCAGGTGCTTCGGGCCGCTCGCATCGGCGGTGATGTAGGGCAGGTTGATCTCCGTCTGGTGGCTCGACGAAAGCTCGATCTTGGCCTTCTCCGCGGCATCCTTGAGGCGTTGTAAAGCCAGGGGATCGTTATGCAGGTCGATGCCGCTGTCGCGTTTAAACTCATCGGCCAAATAATCCATGATGCGAAGGTCAAAGTCCTCGCCACCCAAGAAGGTATCGCCATTAGTGGAGAGCACTTCGAACTGGTGCTCGCCCTCGACCTCGGCGATCTCGATGATCGAGATGTCGAAGGTGCCGCCACCGAGGTCGTACACCGCAATTTTGACGTCGCCACGTTTCTTGTCCATGCCGTAAGCGAGTGCCGCAGCGGTCGGCTCGTTGATGATCCGTTTGACATCCAGACCCGCGATCCGGCCACCATCTTTCGTGGCCTGGCGCTGGGAGTCGTTGAAGTAGGCAGGAACCGTAATAACGGCCTCGGTCACCGCTTCGCCGAGATAATCCTCGGCCGTCTTCTTCATCTTCATGAGCACCCGCGCCGAGATCTCCGGGGGTGCCATTTTCTTGCCGCCGGCATCCACCCAGGCGTCGCCGTTGTCTGCCTGGACGATCTTGTACGGCACCATCTTGATGTCGCGCTGGACAACGTCGTCACGAAAACGACGCCCGATGAGTCGTTTGATCGCAAACAGCGTGTTGTGTGGGTTGGTAATGGCTTGTCGCTTTGCCGACTGCCCCACCAAGATCTCCCCATCCTTGGTAAACGCCACGATCGAGGGAGTGGTCCGATCGCCCTCACTGTTCTCGATAACTCGAGGTTTACCGCCCTCCATGACGGCAACACAAGAGTTGGTCGTACCTAAATCAATGCCGATAACCTTTCCCATTGCTTACGTCTCCGCTGCGCTTTGCGAACGCAATTCTATGAACCGAAATACCCGCCTCCTCACGGGAATATTGGGCCGGAACCAGTCGTTTCAACCCCCATCGGAGGTAGGCGTCCATTATTTTGCTACGATCACCATGGCAGGTCGCACTAGCCTGCCATTGAGCAGGTATCCCTTTTGCACCAGCGTTAACACCGTTCCGGAAGGCACCTTGTCGGTCTCCTGAACAGACATCGCTTCATGCACTTCTGGATTGAATGGCTCGTTCTGCGGTGCCACCTCTTCGATACCGAACTTCTCCATCGCGGTCTTGAGCATTTTGAGTGTCAGATCCATACCCTCGCGCACCGATACCAACGAGACCGAGTCATCCTGGGCGGCCGCCACGCCCAGTTCCAGGCTGTCTTTTACCGGTAACAGCTCCGCAACAAATCGATCCAGACCGTACTTGCGAGCATTCTCCACTTCCCTCGCTGAACGCCTGCGAAGGTTTTCCAACTCAGCTTGAGAGCGTAGAAAAGCATTCCAATGCTCCTCTGCCTTGCGCTTGGTCGCCTCAAGCGCTTGCATGACCTCTTCCAACGACTCTGGGGCCTCACCCGGCCGTTCCGGCTCTTCCACAGCCTGGGGTTCCGGGGAGGGAGCTTCAGCGTTTTTCCCAACCTCGGGCTCACTCCCTTGCCCCCGTTCCCCCTGCGATTCAACCCGCGAGTCCTGACGTTCATCGCCTTGCTGATGTTGCGCCGTCGAGTCAAGAATTGCCCCGTCGTCGACATCTTGCCGGGCAGATTGATGTACACCCGTCTTCGCTACTGTCTGCTGCTCCTTAGTCATATGTCACCTTGAGAAGCTATCTAGACCTACTAGACCAAGTGCGCGCGAGCTGGCGCTTGCCTGACCTGTGATGTGAGTGATGTCCATAGGCGTCGGCCATCGTTTCAGCGATTTCCTTACCTATTGGCCCGGGGGCACCCGACTCGTTAGCGCAAGGCGCCGTGAACACGTCGCTGTCGGCTTAGACGCCGATCCCACGCTCCGAGGAGCCACTCCCATGAAACGATCACCATGACACCTGTCAAAAAACAGACAGAACTACTGAGCCTCCCGTTCCGGTCCCCCGTTTGCCTGCAGGACCGGCGCCCACCTCTGTCTGATAGGATGTTCTATGACAGGATATGGGGACTAATGGCGCTGGTTCAAGGCCGCGCCCAACAGCTTGGCGGTAACCGCCACGAGTGGAATTACCCGCTCGTAGGGCATGCGAGTCGGACCGATCACGCCCAGCACGCTGACGCGTCGGCCATCGACTTGGTAGGGTGAGGTGACGACGCTACAGTATCCGAGCGCCTTATAACCGGACTCCTCCCCGATAAATATCTGCACCCCCCTGGCCGTGAGCGATTGGTCCAGCAGATGCAGTATATCGCGTTTATGATCGAAGGCCTCGAATAAATGGCGCAACTTCTCGACTCCACCGAGATCGCCATATTCCATGAGGTTAATCTGCCCGGCGACGACCATGTCGCTTTGTTCACGCTCGGTCACGAACCCTTTCTCTGCGATTTCCATGGCCGCCACCATCATGGCATCCACGTCGGCTTGGGTATCCTGCATCTCTTCTAATAGCTGGGCACGCGCTGCCGCTAGATCTGTGCCTGCGAAGTTGGCATTGAGGTAATTCGCCGCTTGTTCGAGGTCGCTGGGAGTATAGGGCCGCTCGGTGCGAATAATACGATTCTGAACCTGCCGTTCATTCACGACCAGAATCACCAGCACCCGCTGATTGGACAACGGCAAGAACTCGACCTGTCGCAACGCCATGTTGTCCTGGCGAGGAAGCATGACGATACCTGCGAGGTGAGTCAGGTCGGATAGCAGCTGCGAGGCGGTTTCAATGAGTACCTCGGGATCCTGGTCCGGTAACAGCCGCGAGCGCAGCCGATACACATCCTGCCTCTGAGGTGGCTCGGTGCGCAACAGGCCATCCACAAAAAAGCGGTAGCCTAGCACGGTGGGAACGCGGCCAGCCGACGTATGAGGAGACGTCAACAGCCCCATCTCTTCAAGGTCGGCCATGATGCTGCGAACCGTTGCCGGACTCAGTTCCAATCCAGACTCACGAGCCAAGACTCGGGATCCGACCGGTTGACCTTCTCGAATGTAGCGATCGACAAGCACCTTGAGCAGGTGTTGCGAGCGTTCGTTGAGCGCTAGATCTTTGACCGTACCGGCCATTCGCATGGTTCCACCTCAACTGCGTCGTGAAAATTTAGCATTCTGTCTTTTCCCGCGCAAAGCCGCTTGCATGGCGTCAGAGTGCGGCAGCTCCACCGTTGCCCGTCCGGCCACGGTTCGATTAGGATCCTCGCGATCGGTTCATCCGTTAAGCGGCGACGACAGCCCCACTCTTTGCCTAGGGCAGCCATCGCTGCCTTCTCGTACCGACCGGTCATGGCGCTCAGATAAAAGGCCCCTCCGAAGCAAGCTATCCTCGTCCTGGAGTTGGCGGACCTGTGCTGGCATGCTAACTTGAGACGAAAGGCTAACTACCGAAATGGGATCGTGCGCGTGTTTCAGCGGATTGGAATAATCGTTAAACACGGCGACGAACGGGTAGTGGGCACTCTGGATCGACTCATCGCTTACCTCCAAGCCCAGTCCATCGACATCGCCATCGAGTCGGACACCGTGTCGGGGCATGGCACAACGGGTATCCGTCGTTCGGATCGGGACACCATCGGACAAACGTGCCAGCTCGTTATCGTCATCGGAGGCGATGGAACCTTTCTCAGCGCGGCCCGCTCCCTCGTCGACTACGACGTGCCTCTGCTTGGCATCAACGTCGCCTATCTTGGCTTCCTGACCGACCTCAATCCTCTGGAGCTATCCGAACCCCTCGACGCTATCTTGGCCGGTCATTTCCAGGAAGAACGGCGTTTTCTCTTGCAAACTTGGATCGTACGGGAGAAGGCCAAGGCGTTCGAGGCAACCGCGCTGAATGACGTTGTGGTACACAAATGCAACATCGCCCGCCTCATTGAGTTCGATACCTATATTGATGGCCATCTGGTCTACCGTCAGCGCTCCGACGGCTTGATCGTATCGACGCCAACCGGCTCGACCGCCTACGCCCTCGCGGGAGGCGGTCCCATCCTCCATCCACGCCTTAATGCCATCGTATTGGTTCCCATCTGCCCCCACACGCTGACCAATCGCCCTCTGGTGGTCGACAGGGACAGTCGAATTCAGATCATCCTGGGCCCGGGAGACCGGGCAGAAGGCCAGCTGACCTGTGATGGCCAAACGGCTCTAGAACTACTGCCCGGCGACCGCGTGATCATCGAAAAGAAGCCGCGGCGGTTACGCTTAATCCATCCTCCCAGTTATGATTATTTTGCCACGCTGCGGTCGAAACTCGGGTGGAATTCCCTGGGACAGCGCCAGTGCTGAGCCAACTCCTGGTCCGTGATTTCGCGATCGTCGACCAGCTGGATCTGGCCCTCGGTCCCGGGTTAACCGTCCTGACAGGTGAAACCGGAGCCGGAAAATCGATCCTGGTCGATGCCCTGGCTCTGGCGGTAGGCGATCGTGCCACCCCCAGCGTCGTGCGCCCAGGATGCGCGCGGGCCGAAGTGGCAGCGGTGTTCGAGATCGACGGCATCCCTACGGTGCAACACTGGTTGCAACACCACGCCTTGGAGAACCCCGACCCAACGTGTGTCACCCGTCGAACCGTTTCCCGGGATGGAAAATCTCGGGCTTTCATCAACGATCGACCCGTTGCCCTACAAAATCTGCGGGAACTCGGGAATCACTTGGTGGACATCCACGGCCAGCACGCTCACCAATCTCTGGTAAAGCCGAAGATGCAGCGTGACATCCTTGATGCATTCGCTGTCGGTGAAGACTTACTAAAGGACGTCGCAAGGCTCCATCAGCGCCTTGCGACCGTTGAGCGTGCCATGCAGCAGCTTTCCGGTACCATCAAGGATCGGGACACTCACCTAACCCTGCTGCGGTTTCATGCCAAAGAGATCGAGGAGCTGGATCTGAAGCCGGGTGAACTCGAAGCCCTAGACGAAGAACAGCGCCGGCTGAGCCACGCTGCAGAGCTGATCGGTATCTGCCAAGAGGTATCGGCCGCTATCGGCGGTGACCTCGGTGAGCCTTCAGCGCTAGACCGGATCGAAACGGCCGTTCGACGCATCGAGGGGATCCGCACTTACGACAGGCGGCTCGACAACGTCGCTGAACTCCTAAACCACGCCGCCATCCATCTGCAGGAGGGAGCAAGCGCCCTGCGCCATTACCTGCAAAGCCTCGACTCGGATCCCGAGCACTTGCAGGCCGTCGAAGCGCGTCTGTCTGCCATCCACGAGTTAGCACGCAAACACCGCGCCCTTCCCGAGAGCCTAGACGATTTGCTCACGAGACTACGCGGCGAGATACAGCAACTCGAGGGAGGCGAGAAGCAGCTTACCAAGCTGGCCGACGAACACGCCGAACTGTTGCGTGCCTACCAGCGCGGCGCGGCTGCGTTGAGCGCCAAACGCCGGAGTGCGGCCTCCGAATTGGCCACACAGATCACCGACACCATGCAGCAGCTAGGCATGCCGGGCGGACAATTTGATATCCTGGTTCAGCCACTGCCGGGTCAGCGTCGGTCGCCCTCCGGGCTCGATCACATTGAATTCAGGGTCAGCGCGAACCCAGGACAATCCCCTCAGGCGGTGGGGGACGTCGCCTCAGGCGGTGAACTTTCGCGTATCGCCCTTGCCATCCAGACGATCACCGCCGAGCGTACCGCCGTCCCCACTCTGGTTTTCGACGAAGTCGATGTCGGGATAGGCGGTCGTACCGCGGAGATTATCGGCAAGGCATTGCGCGGTCTCGGGAATAAGCGGCAGGTGTTGTGCCTGACCCATCTCCACCAAGTGGCCTCCCAAGCCCATCACCACCTGCAGGTCAACAAATCCACCCAGGCCAAGATGACCCACACTCACCTGATGACGCTGACCGGAGAAGCCCGGGTGCGTGAGATCGCCAGGATGATGGGCGGAGTACAGATAACCGAACGCACCCTCGCCCATGCTCGCGAGCTTCTGGATACCGTCTGAAGCGCATAAGAAGCTGTTTTAAAAACTACTGCGCTTGCCATAGCTGCGTTGCGCAGCGGCT
>CAZUZO010000013.1:0-36653 GCA_964624765.1 uncultured Thiotrichales bacterium | reverse complement strand
CACTCCCTTGTACACTCCGGTTGTGATTCGCCCCATCCTTGGGGCTCGCCCCTTCGGGGCCAGCATCCAGCTGTTCAAAATCGTTCCCAACGATTTCGTCGCCACCGTGCGCCTTGCGACTCCGGCGCTCGTGACATTTTGAAAACGGCACCTTAGGCCCTGTTCGATCATGAGAGATTATCTAGAGCGTATACTGAAAGCGCGCGTGTACGACGTGGCGCGGGAATCACCGCTCGATCCGGCCCCCCTTTTGTCCACGCGTCTCGGCAACCGGGTACTGCTGAAACGCGAGGACTTGCAGCCCGTTTTTTCCTTCAAAGTCCGTGGCGCGTCCAACAAGATCGCGGGCCTGGATGCCGAGGCTTGCGCACGGGGTGTCATTGCGGCTTCGGCGGGTAATCATGCCCAAGGGGTCGCGTTGGCCGCGAAGCGACGCGGTATCGAGGCCCTGATCGTGATGCCGAAGACCACGCCTCGGATCAAGATCGATTCGGTGCGCGCCAACGGGGCCACTATTGTTCTTCACGGCAGCGCTTATGATGAGGCGTGCGAGCATGCCGAGTTACTCGCCCAGCAACGTAATCTGGTTTTTATCCATCCCTACGACGATATCGATGTCATTGCCGGGCAAGGGACCGTCGCCATGGAGATCCTACGTCAGCACACGGAGGCCCTAGACGCGATCTTTGTGCCCGTCGGCGGGGGCGGACTGATTGCCGGCGTGGCAGCTTATGTGAAGGCACTCTGGCCAGCCATCAAGATCATCGGTGTGGAGCCCGATGAGGCCCCCTCGTTACACCATGCGTTGCAAGCCGGCGAGCGCGTGGTGTTAGACCAGGTGGGGATCTTTGCCGATGGGGCGGCGGTTCGCCAGGTGGGGAAGGAGCCCTTTCGCGTCGCGCGCGAGTGCGTGGATGAGGTCGTGCTGGTGAATACCGACGAGATCTGCGCCGCCATCAAAGACATTTTCGAGGATACCCGTTCCATTGCCGAGCCGGCCGGCGCGCTGGCCGTTGCCGGTCTCAAGCGTTATGTCAACCGAACACCGAGGCCACTTCGCAACAAGACCTTTGTGGCCATCGATAGTGGCGCCAATGTCAATTTTGATCGCCTGCGTCATATCGCAGAGCGTGCCGAGATCGGTGAGCAACGCGAAGCGCTGCTGGCGGTGACCATACCTGAGCGTCCCGGCAGCTTGCGGGAGTTTTGCCACACCCTAGGGACGCGTTCGATTACCGAGTTTAACTACCGCTTTACCGGCAGCCCCGACGCGCGACTCTTCGTTGGGATAGAGCTTCGGGATGGGGTGGCGGAGCGAAATACTCTGATCCGGCACCTTCGCGAGCGCGGATACGCTGTCGTCGACATGACCGACAATGAGATGGCTAAACTGCACATTCGCCATATGGTGGGGGGGCGCGCGCGGGAAATCGAAGATGAGGTGGTGTATCACTTCGAGTTTCCGGAGCGGCCTGGGGCGTTGCTGCGTTTCCTAACGCGCATGGGGCGGCTCTGGAATATCAGTCTATTCCATTACCGCAATCACGGCGCGGATTATGGTCGCGTCTTGATGGGGATCCAAGTGCCGGTGCCTGAACGGGAACGTTTGCAGGCGTTTCTGGATGACATCGGCTATGCGCACCGCAGTGAAACCGACAATGTTGCCTATCGGCACTTTCTCAAGTTGCCATGAAGGGCCGAGGGGTTGGCTGCTGTCCCACCGGAAAGCGGCGGCCCAAGGGAAAAGACGCCGAAGCGGCGACCATAGTCGAACTAGTCGCGTTCGCGGGCCAGGATGAAAGACCACTGAGCGTCGGAAACGGCCATGATCGACAGCCGGTTTCCACGTCGCAGTAAAGCCATATCCGCCAATTGGGGGTAGGTTTTCAGTTCTGAGAGGGGGATCGGGTGCCTTAACTCGCGCACAAACTGGATATCGACCTGGTACCAGCGTGGGTTAGCTGGATCGCACCGGGGATCATAATATTGGGAACTCGGATCGAAGGCCGTCGGATCAGAATACCCCTCGCGCACCACCTTAACGATGCCCACGATGCCGGGGCTAGCGCAGCTGGAATGATAGAAAAAGGCCAGGTCGCCGATTTTCATCTCATCCCGCAGGATGTTTCGGGCCTGGTAGTTGCGCACCCCATCCCAGGATTCACGCTGTCCTGGCCTGATTTGTAAATCCTCGATGCTGAACGTGTTGGGCTCTGATTTCATTAGCCAGTAGCGCATATCGGCTTTTCTTCAATCCCGTAACGCTTTCTTCGCCTTAAAAGACGGAGCTTCATTCTTGTGAGATGTGCAAGCACGTTCACGCTACACGGAGGGCGGGCATTGTCTACCGCTCAGCAAGAGCCGCCACAACCGCCGCCAAACTCTAGAAGCGGTTACCTCGATCTGAACCAGGACAAAGCCACGACCGTGGCTCGCGACAGGACGCGCGCGGCTACGCTCATTACCCACTGTACCTGTTGGTGAGAGGCTCGCCGGCACGGGCGGCAAAGAACCGCAGGCCACGCTCGGTGCCGATGCCGTGCACAGGCACGTCCCATTCGCGACTCCTCAAGGTGGCTACGCGTTGCAGTTGATAGGCGATGCCGATGAGGCGTGGACGTTGCCAATGCCGTCGATGGAGAAGGTAGGCAAAGGTTCGGTCGTAGTAGCCGCCTCCCATACCGAGCCGCCGTCCTTGGTCATCGAACGCCACCAGTGGGGTTAGCACCAGATCCAGGGCCCGCGGGGGGCACCGGGTGCTCGGGGGAACATGAGGCTCCAGAATGCCGAAGCGGTTTTTGACCAGGGGTGTTTGGGCATCAAACGGCAAGAACGAGAGCTGGGCGCCGGACAACACCGGCAGGTAGAGTTGCTTTCCCATACCCCGGAGGCGTTTCATGAGCGGTGTGAGATCCATCTCACCATCTTGGGCAAGATAGCAGCCGATGCGTTGGCTGCGTCTCAAGTGCACGCAAGCCACCAGATGGCGAGCGAGCCGGTTTGCCAGCGCGACCCGCTGAGAGAGGGGAAGGCTTCGCCGGAGATGCCGCATATGGCGGCGAAGCTCGTAACGGGGCGTGTCACAGCTTAGAAGCTGTTTTGAAAACTGCTGCGCTTGCCATAGCTGCGTTGCGCGGCGGCTCAGAATCCTCATGTACTCCCTTGTACACTGCGGTTGTTACTCGCCCCATCCTTGGGGCTCGCCCCTTCGGGGCCAGCTTAACGCTGTTCAAAATCGTTCCCGACGATTTTGTCACCGCCGTGCGCCTTGCTCTGCCGGCGCTCGCGACATTTTTAAAACAGCTTCTTAGGAGAATATGAGACACCCCAGATGGTGCTCCCCGTTTGTGCCGACTTGGACTTGACCCTTGAACCATACGGCTCACGTGGGAACATGGTTCGAGGTATCAGGCTTTCCGTAGAGACGACGGACATGCACACCAACCTTGAGAGCCGGTTCCCTAGGGTGACAATTTAGGCTCAAGTGATTACGTAGCCCATCTGCGAACACCACAGGGAGCACCGTTCCTTAGTCTAGCGTTTCTTGCTGCTCTCGTCGACCGATGGCGGTGTCGATCTTCTGCTTTAAACGCTCGACGCCGCGGCTGAGATCTCGAATGTGCTCGTCGTGGGCGTGTGCACTCAGCAGGCATTCGTGGATGATATTGAGGGCTGTCATGACGGCAATGCGTTCGCTCCCAAGCACTTTCCCGCTATCGCGTACCTCACGCATTTTCATGTTTAAGATCCGGGCCGACTGAATCAGCGCGTCACGCTCCTGCGGAGCGCAGGAGATCCGGTACTCTTTGTCTAAAATCTGAATGCTGACAGGTACCGGGTGTTCGCTCATGAGCTGATCTCCATGGCTTTGAGACGGGCGATCATGGCTTCGACCCGGCTACGGGCGAGTTCTGACTTCTCGATCAGCGCGGCGCGCTCAGTAATCAAGTGGGCCTGTTGCTCGCGCAACGCGCGGTTCTCTGCGCGCAGCGCCTCACACGCTTGGATGAGGGCATCGATGCGATCCTCCAACGACTCCAAGTCTATTTTTTCCATTGTCATCGGTTACTCGTTGCGCACTGGACGCCGGTACTATCGTGGGCGACGGATAATAGGTTTGAATATAGAGGCGGAACCTTCCAGGGGTCAATGGTATCACCGGGTCCAGGTCGTCAAGCGCCGCGCGCTTTGGCTTGGGCAGGTGTCGAGGGGGTGATAGGATCGTGTGAAATGGGCCGCGGCGCGTTGGTCATCTGCTCCAGATATCCGGGAAATCTTGCAGGACATGTCGGAGCTCTCACGCGTGGATGCCGACGCTTGCGCTGATGAAGAGGAAAGTGAGGTGGCGTATGCGGAGCTTGTGGAGTATCTTCGGGTGGCGACGCTCATCATCAGAGAGGAATTACAGGCTCAGAAGCTGTTGTAATTCAAGGATTATTGGTATTTCGAGGGCTCATGTTAGCATGCCAGCCACAGGGCACGGGGCATCGCTCAGAATCGAAGATGGTTATGGCAAGAATGGAAAAGAAGGAGTTTGCCAGGCGTCGCAAGCGGCTCACGGAAGCCATGGGGGATGACGCCATCGCCATTTTGCCTGCGGCGTCGGTGCGGGCGCGCAATCGTGATGTCGAGTTTCCCTTTCGTCCCGACAGTGACTTCTACTATCTGACAGGTTTTCCTGAGCCCGAGGCGGTGGCGGTGCTGGTTCCTGGACGCAAACAAGGGGAATACCTGCTTTTCTGTCGCGAACGGGATCCTGAAAAGGAGCTGTGGGATGGAGCGCGTGCCGGTTTGGAGGGTGCCTGCCGGCACTACCAGGCCGACGACGCTTTCCCCATCGGTGACGTGGATGATATCGTGCCGGGGCTCATGGAGGGCCGTGAGCGGGTGTTTTATGCCCTGGGCTACAACCCCGAGTTTGACCAACAGGTGCTGGGGTGGCTGAACCAACTTCGCGGCCGAGCGCGGACCGGCGTTGTCCCGCCGGCGGAGTTCGTGGCATTGGACCATGTGTTGCATGAGCTACGCCTTTTTAAATCGAAGAGCGAGTTGCGCTTGATGCGCAAGGCGATGGCCATCAGTGCTCAGGCGCACCGCCGAGCGATGGCGATTTGCCGACCGGGTATGCGGGAGTTTGAGATTGAAGCGGAGTTGATCTACGAGTTCATGCGGGGTGGGAGCCGCGCGCCTGCGTATCCCTCCATCGTTGCGGCAGGGGCTAATAGCTGTACATTGCATTACACGGCCAATAATGGCGTGCTGAAATCGGGCGACCTGCTGTTGATCGACGCGGGGGCGGAGTACGAGTATTACGCGGCGGATATTACCCGCACGTTTCCAGTCAATGGCCGCTTCACGCCGGTGCAGAAAGCGATCTATGAACTGGTGTTGCAGGCCCAGCACGAGGCGATCGCCCAGGTTCGTCCGGGCAACCCTTGGCAGACCCCTCATGAGGCCGCGGTACGCGTCTTGACAGAGGGACTCCTGCAGTTAGGGCTGTTGAAAGGGCGACTCAGTACCCTCATCAAGAAAGAACGCTATAAGCCATTTTATATGCACCGCACCGGTCATTGGTTAGGGATGGATGTGCATGACGTGGGCGACTACAAAGTCGCCGATGAGTGGCGGGTGTTTGAGCCGGGCATGGTGACCACCATCGAGCCGGGACTTTACATCCGCGGCGGCGATGCTGGCCTGCCCAAGAAATGGTGGAACATCGGGGTGCGTATCGAGGATGATGTGTTGGTGACCGAGCAGGGCTCAGAGGTTCTCACCGCAGAGGTCCCGAAGAGCGTCGAAGCGATAGAGGCATTGGTGGGAAGTGCAGGAAGGGGGCTCAATGGGTCTGGGGAGCGCTGACAGGGTACAAGACGACCTGGATGTATTGGTGGTCGGCGGAGGACTGGTGGGGGCGAGCCTCGCCTGTGCCCTCGCTGGAGCAACGCTAAGAGTCGGGATGGCGGAGGCCGTGCCGTTGGATAGGGAACCATCGAGTTACGACGATCGCTCTCTGGCTCTGTCCCTTGGCAGCCAACAGATTCTCGAGAGCCTTGGACTCTGGTCGCATCTGGCTGATCTCGTCAGTCCGATTCGGGAAGTCCACGTGTCCGAACGAGGTCAGTTCGGTGTGACTCGGTTTCGGGCCGCGGATGAAGGTGTCCCAGCCCTGGGCTTTGTCACCCAGGCGCGTGCGCTCGGAGAAGCGCTCAGGCTGGGCCTTGCAGCGCATCATGGGCTTAAGTTGATGTCTCCGGCGCGGGTGGTCGGTGTTTTCGCTGAAGCTGAAAGAATTCGGATCGGGTTGCAGGGGGCAGGGGCTAACCCAACTATCGCTGCACGGCTGGTAGTGGCGGCCGATGGGGCACGCTCCACGGTTCGCGATCTGTTGGGCCTTGGCGCGGTTGAACGCGACTATGGCGAAAGCGCGATTGCCACCCAAGTCACGTCAACCATCGACCATGGAGGTGTCGCCTATGAGCGGTTCAGCGATCGCGGAACTGTCGCGCTTCTGCCCCTCAAGCAGCGCCAGTGCGGATTGATCTGGACGCTGCCGTCGGAGGCGTCCGAAACCCTTCTCGATCTCGACGAAGCCCCGTTCCTGGAAGCGTTAGGCGAAGTATTCGGATCCCGACTGGGGCGTTTTGTGCACGCGGGGCACCGGGTTCAGTACCCGCTTCGCTTGGTGTCCTCGAAGGTTCAAGTTTCTTCGCGCGCAGTGGTGATCGGGAATGCTGCGCACACCCTTCACCCGATCGCCGCCCAGGGATTTAATCTAGGGTTGCGTGACGCGGCGGCTCTCGCACAAGTGCTGGTAGCGGCCCGAACAGGCGGCCAAGACCTGGGATCGCACACCGTGTTACAGCGTTATCTGGACGCGCGGCGAGATGATCAACGCAGTGTGACGCTTTTCACCGATCTCTTGGCGAGGGTGTTCTCCGTTCGTTCCAAGTGGTTCTCTGGGCTACGTGGTTTGGGACTGCTGGGGACCGATCTGTTGCCGTGCGTAAAGCATGGTCTGGCGCGTCGAGCCATGGGGTTGTCTGGGCGGCAAGTGCGGCTCTCCAGAGGGCTAACACCCTAGCCTAGCCGCGCTTACCTAACACCGGGTGGCAGGAAAATCAAAATGAAGGACAGCATCTCATGCGATGTGGCGATCGTCGGCGGGGGTATGGTGGGTGCTGCCCTTGCATGCGGCTTAGGGAAAGTGGGAGTGCAGGTTGCCCTGGTCGAGCAGCGCCCATGGGAGGACCTGCTCGGCGATTCGGCCTACCATTTCAGAGTGAGCGCTGTGACCCTGGCTTCGGAACGTATACTGCGGTCTTTCGGTGTCTGGGAGCATATGCTGCAACGCCGCATGGCTCCCTTTCGTGAGATGCACGTTTGGGATGCCGTTGGCGGGAGGGGTATTCATTTCGATAGCGCCGATGTGGGTGAATCCCATCTCGGCTACATCGTCGAAAACCGCGTGATCCAGGCAGGGCTGGAGGCACGGATCGAAACGTTGCCGGGTGTGACGTGGTTTCGGCCGGCGCGAGTACGCCGGCTCAGCATCGAGCCTGAGTGCGTTCGCATCGAATGTGAAGGCGTGAAGCTCAAGGCGTCCTTGGTGGTAGGAGCCGATGGCGCCGAGTCCAAGATCCGACGCCGGGTCGGGATCCTCAGCACAGTGCACGGTTATGGCCAGCAGGCATTGGTGGCTACCGTGCGAACCGAGCGTCCTCACCAAGAAACGGCTTGGCAACGGTTCTTGCCTTCCGGGCCACTGGCCTTTCTGCCACTGCCAGAGAACTACAGCTCGATCGTCTGGTCGACGACTTCCGCTGCTGCGGTAGAGCTCAGCCGCATGCCCGCGGAGCAGTTTGCCATGGAGCTTGCTCAGGCGTTTAATTCGAGGCTGGGGGCCATCCCTTGGGTGGGTCAGCGTGCGGCGTTCCCATTGCGTTCGGTGCGAGCCCATCGATACGTACAACACCGTGTTGCCTTGATCGGAGATGCCGCGCACACCATTCACCCCCTGGCGGGCCAGGGGGTAAACCTGGGGTTTTTGGACGCGGCGACTCTGGCGGAGGTCATCGAAGGGGCTCGAACGGGGGCGAGAGATTTCGGCACGTTCCTGAATCTGCGTCGCTATGAGCGCTGGCGGAAGGGACACAACTTGTCGATGCAAGGGGCGATGGATAGTTTGCACTGGCTGTTTGGTAGCCGCTTGCGTCCCCTGCAGGTGGCCCGCAATGTGGGATTGCAGATTACCGATGGCATCGCGCCCGTCAAACGCCTGATCATGCTTTATGCGATGGGCCGGGTCGGAGATCTGCCCGAGGCGGCGCGCGGGGCCTCGTGGTGCTAACAAGCGGTCACAAGAGGTGTGGCGAGTGGGGCCGGAGCGAGGCGCAGAAGGACTCGCTACCGGGCAACGCCAGGGGAGCCGGAGCCGACTTATGACAGCTTCCCACGGTTTCTTGCAGGGCTTTCCCAGTGTCCCCGTGCTCTAGTCAGTGCACTCATTCCATGGATGGCAGAAATTCCAACCGTAGAAGATTTCCTCGATCTCTTGCTGTAGCTCTTCTTTGATGCGACGCCGCGTTTCGTGGGAGAGATCTTGCTCGTTGATGGCGAACAGATAATTATCCAGCTCCACACCTTTTAGCATCATCTTGGTATGGAACATCTTCTCCTGAGGTAGGTTCACATCCACCATGTGGTAGCGTTTCTTGGTGTCATGGCCGATGAAATCCTGAATGGACGCGATCTGGTGATCGAGAAAGTGTTTGTGGCCGGTAATGTCGCGCGTGAAGCCGCGCACTCGATAGTCCATGATGACAATGTCAGACTCAAAGCTCTTGATCAGGTAGTCGAGGGCCTTGAGCGGTGAGATATAGCCGCAGGTCACCACGTCGATGTCGGCGCGAAAGGTGCTGATACCGTTGCGTGGATGGCTTTCCGGGTAGGTGTGAACGGCGATATGGCTCTTATCGAGATGCGCCAGGACGACGTCATTGACCGCCGTGAGCGTTAGGGGCTTATTGTTCTTGGGTTCCCCGGCGAGCACGACCTCTTCGGCGATCAACATCGTGGCACTTGCCCCCTGGGGATGATAATCCTGGTGAGCAATGTTGAGCACCGTGGCGCCGACGATGTCAGCGACATCGGTGAGGATTCGAGTCAGGCGTTGGGCGTTGTAGGCCTCATCGATGTACTTGATGTATTCGCGACGCTGCGCCAAGGTTTGTGCGTAACACACGTCGTAGATGTTAAAGCTGAAGGCCTTGGTGAGATTATTGAAGCCTTCGAGCTTGAGCTTTTTACGCGAAGCATCCATGTTGACTTCCCTTTGGAAGAGCCCCACAGCCGAACAAAGCACGCAATTATGCCGGATTTCGGTGCGCATTTCACTCGCTGCAGGGCTGTTTTCGGCGTGTTAAGTCGCGTTGCTGGGCACGGCCGGGCTGGGTTATAACTGTTCCTCAAGGCTCGTTGCGCGAGAAACGTGTGATCCCGGAGTGAAAGGAGGGACGGTGAGCGAGAAGGATAGGATCCTATTCGAAAGCAAGCTAGAGAGCTTGCCGGTGTTCCGTCGCGGCAAGGTGAGAGATATCTATACCGTGGATCATGAGTATCTCCTGATGGTTGCGACGGATCGGTTGTCGGCCTTCGATGTGGTGCTACCCGACGCGATCCCAGGAAAGGGGGTCGTGCTCACTGCCCTAGCGGATTTCTGGTTCGATAGGACCCGCGATATCGTGCCTAACCACCGGTCTTCACTCCCGCTTGAGGAGGTGCTGCCGCGTGCCAGTGAGCGGCGGGCTCTGGAAGGTCGAGCCGTGGTGGTGCGACGACTCGATGCCCTCCCCGTGGAGGCGATCGTTCGCGGTTATCTCGTCGGTTCGGGTTGGCGGGATTACCTGGCAACGCGCGCTGTCTGCGGCATCCGACTCCCCCGGGGCTTGCTTGAGGCGGCGCAGTTGCCTGAGCCTATTTTTACCCCCTCTACCAAGGCGCCCTCTGGGGCGCACGATGAGAACATCTCCTTCGACCAGATGATCGACCGGATCGGGCGTGAGCTGGCGACAGCAATACGCTCAGTGAGTTTGCGGATATATCGTGAGGCGGCGGCGCGAGCCGCGCAGTGCGGCATCATCATCGCCGATACCAAGCTCGAGTTTGGCGTCGATGAGCACGGGCAGCTGTACCTGATCGATGAACTGCTCACGCCTGATTCGTCCCGCTTCTGGCCCGCTGAGGGCTATCAGCCAGGGAGCAGTCCGCCGAGCTTTGATAAGCAATTCGTACGCGATTATTTGGAATCAGTGGGATGGAACAAGCGAGAGCCCGCACCACGACTCCCGGAATCGGTCATCACGCAGACCGCCGCCAAATACCAGGAAGCAAAGCGGCGACTCATGGGTGAATAATTCGCCGCTTTGCGCGTCGGCAAGCCACTCCGCTGGTCAGACGAAGAAGACTCACCTTGCTTCGTTACGAAAGACCGGGCTTCAACTTCGAGGCTCACCTCATCGAGCTTGTGAAAAGACCTGCTGCGCTACCCGATAGCGCCGTTGGGCGGTGCTCGCTCCTCGCCTATCTATCTGATATGTCTCTCGGCTTCGCGCCGTCCGCCTTGCTCTCGGGCTGCTCGCTACGGTTTTTCACAACCTCTCATCCGCCGGCGCGTTCCTCCAAGATGGCCACCGCCGGCAGTTTCTTGCCTTCGAGAAATTCCAGGAATGCTCCGCCGCCAGTTGAGATGTAGGACACTCGGTCTGCGAGCCCATACTTGTCGATAGCCGCCACCGTGTCGCCCCCACCGGCGATGGAGAAAGCGCTGGACGCTGCGATGGCTTCCCCGGCGGCCTTCGTTCCAGCCCCAAACTGCTCGAATTCGAACACTCCCAAAGGACCGTTCCAAACCACCGTACCCGCCTTCTGCAATAGCGCGACGTAACGCGATGTCGTCTCTGGCCCGACGTCAAAGATCATGTCGTCGTCCACGACTTCGCTCACGTTCTTGATGGTTGCAGGACTGGCTTCGGAAAACTCTCGACCGACTACCACATCGGTCGGTACGGGAATTTCGCCGCCCTTGGACTTGGCTGCCTCCATGAGGCGCTTGGCCTCAGCAACCAGATTGGGCTCGTAAAGCGACTTGCCCACCTTGTATCCGGCAGCGGCAATGAAGGTGTTGGCGATGCCGCCGCCTACGATGAGCTGATCCACCAGCTTGGACAGGGAATCTAACACTTCGAGCTTACCCGAGACCTTGGCTCCCCCGACGATCGCAACCATCGGTCGGGCCGGGCTCTCCAGTGCTTTGCCCAAGGCTTCCAGTTCGTCGGCCAGCAGCGGGCCGGCACACGCAGTCGGGGCATATTTGGCCACCCCGTGGGTGGAGGCGTGGGCACGGTGAGCGCTACCGAAAGCATCCATTACATAGATGTCACACAAGCTGGCGATCTGCTTGGCGAGCCCATCTTCGTTTTTCTTTTCGCCTTTGTTGAAGCGGACGTTTTCTAGGAGAGCGACACTTCCCGCCTCGACCTCTACTCCCCCCTGAAGCCAGTCCGTAACGAGGACCACTGGCTTGCTCAGCAGATCCGATAGGTAGTCAGCGACTGGTGCGAGGGAAAACTGGGGATCGGCTTCACCCTCGGTCGGGCGTCCGAGGTGGCTCATGAGCATCACCTTCGCGCCTGCTTTCATGGCATGCTCGATGGTGGGAAGGGAGGCGCGAATGCGCGCATCGTTAGTGATTTTGCCGTTTTTTAGCGGGACATTGAGGTCCTCTCGAATGAGTACCCGTTTGCCCGCGAGGTCCAGATCAGTCATCTTGATGACAGCCATGGAACGAGCTCCTCAAAGAATTATCGAATTCATGAAAACCGTTTGGCGGGTTATCTTCCGCTTCTCGCGCCTTAAGAGGCGAACAGCCGCTCAAGGCCACGCTCCTCCCCTGGGCAGGGGGGAGTGTGGAAAAGCAAAAAAGCGGTCAGCCATCTGCCTTGCTTGATAAGGTCATGGCTGACCGCCTGTCAGGCTCGCTTAAACGGGCCGCTAGGCATTCATCAAAGCAACGGTGGTATCTAGCATACGGTTTGAGAAACCCCATTCGTTGTCATACCAGGAAAGCACTTTCACCAGCGTGCCATCGATGACGCGAGTCTGGGTTGAGTCGTAGGTGGATGAAACGGTGGTATGGTTGAAGTCCATGGACACCAGAGGTTCGTCGTTGTAGGCGAGGATCCCTTTGAGTTCATTGCTCTCAGAGGCTTCCTTCATGATACGGTCGATCTCGTCCTTGCTGGTCTTGCGACCGGCAACGAAGGTCAGATCGACTACAGAGACGTTCATGGTGGGTACACGAACGGCGAACCCATCGAGCTTACCATTGAGCTCCGGTAGCACCAGTCCCACGGCGGCCGCCGCACCGGTCTTGGTGGGAATCATCGATTGAGTGGCAGAACGGGCACGACGCAGGTCGGAGTGGTAGACGTCGATCAGCACTTGGTCATTGGTGTAGGAGTGTATGGTGGTCATGAGCCCATGGACCAGACCGATCTTTTCATGCAGGGGTTTGACGACCGGGGCGAGGCAGTTAGTGGTGCAAGAAGCGTTCGAGATCACCGTATCGGAGCTCTTCAGCACTTGCTGGTTTACCCCATAGACGATGGTGGCATCGACATCTTTACCACCGGGAGCCGAAATGATCACCTTCTTGGCGCCGCCTTGGAGGTGTGCGCCCGCTTTCTCCTTACTCGTGAACAGGCCCGTACACTCCAGAACCACATCGACCCCGAGCTCTCCCCAGGGAAGCTTGGCCGGGGCACGTTCTGCCAGGACTCGAATGCGGTCACCGTTGACCACCATGTAGTCACCATCCACCGATACTTGCCCTGGGAATTTGCCATGCACGGTGTCGTACTTGGTCAAGTGCGCATTGGTATTGGCATCGCCGAGGTCGTTGATGGCCACGAACTGGATATCCTTGCGTCCGGCTTCATAAAGCGCCCGCAAGATGTTGCGACCGATACGACCATATCCATTGATACCGACTTTGATTGTCATTAGGTCTCCCCCACAGTTGTTGTCTCATGTGACGAAAATATATCCGCCCCGCGAACGCGCCGCATGCGGCTGAAACAGCCCGCGTGGCGGGAACGGCCAATTGTGCAAGCGCCTCGGTTCGGACTCGCAACCAAGAACTGAACGTTGCTCTAGGCAGCTTCTACTCCAGCCCGGGCTGCAGAAGCATCAGGCACGTCGCGATATTACTTGCCTTCTTTAGTCTCCTGCAACCTCTGCTGCGAGGGAGATCTCCCGAACGGGAAGGAGTTCCTCTACAGTCCGAACGATGTGATCGGTGGTGAGATCGAAGTGCTTGAATACCTCGGGTGCTGGCGCCGACTCGCCGAAGGCATCGATGCCGATCACTTTCCCATCCAGCCCGACGTATTTCATCCAACCATCGGTCACGCCTGCTTCGATAGCGATCCTGAGAGTGACGCTGCGAGGCAGGACCGATTCTCGGTAGGCAGCATCTTGCGACTCAAAGACATCTGTCGAGGGCAGCGAAACAACCCGTATTCGTAACCCTCGTCGGGTGAGGATATCCGCTGCGTCGACGGCCAAGGTGACTTCAGAACCCGTGGCGATCAGGATGGCATCGGGCGTCTTACCACCGTCGACAAGCACATAGCCACCGCGGCGGATATTTTCAATCTGTGCCTGGGTTCGAGGATGGTGGCGCAAATTCTGTCTTGACAACAGCAGGCACGTCGGTCCGTTTAGGCGCTCGATGGCCGCTTGCCAAGCCACCGCCGTCTCGACCCCGTCGCAGGGGCGCCATAGAGACATGTTCGGGATTAGGCGTAGGGTTGCCGTCTGCTCCACCGCTTGGTGCGTGGGGCCATCCTCCCCGAGCCCAATGGAGTCGTGACTGTAGACGAAAATACTACGCACCTTCATGAGTGCCGCCATGCGCAGCGCATTGCGGGCGTATTCTGAGAACATCAAAAACGTGCCCCCATACGGTATGAAGCCAGCATGTAAAGCGATGCCATTCATGATGGCGGACATACCAAATTCACGCACGCCGAAGTGGATGTAGTTCCCGTCAGACGAGTTCTTGCGAATGACCTTCGATCCGGACCAGTTCGTCAAGTTTGAACCCGTTAGATCGGCGGAACCACCGATCAACTCAGGTAACAGCGGTCCGTAGCCGTTCAAGGAGTTCTGCGACGCTTTTCGAGACGCGATGGTTTCTGCCCGCTCCGCTACGGTTCCAATATAGTTCGCGCAATGTTGTTGCCACTGGCCGGGTAACTGGCCCGCGATGCGGCGTTCAAACTCTGCTGCAAGTTCTGGGTGCTCCGTCCGGTAGTGTTGGAAGCGCTCGTTCCAATCGGCTTCCAGCTGCAGGCCCTTGTGGTGCGCATCCCAGCCAGCCCTGACGTCATCGGGGATAACAAACGGCGGGTAGTGCCATCCGATGTTTTCGCGTACCAGAGCGACTTCCTCCTCCCCTAAGGCTGCCCCATGGCACTCTTCTTTGCCTTGTTTGTTTGGCGCTCCCCAGCCAATGATGGTTTGGCAGCACACCAGGCTCGGTTTGTCTGTAACGGCCTTAGCATCTATGATGGCTTGGCGGACCGCCTCTGCATCGTGACCGTCCACCTTGGGGATGACGTGCCATCCGTAGGCCTCGAATCGTCGTGGCGTGTCGTCGGTGAACCAACCCTCAACCTCCCCATCGATGGAAATGCCGTTGTCGTCGAAAAATGCGATCAGCTTCCCGAGGCCGAGGGTTCCCGCCAGCGAGCACGCTTCGTGGGAGATCCCTTCCATCAGGCAGCCGTCTCCAAGGAATACGTAGGTGTGGTGATCGACAAGCTCATGGCCTTCGCGATTGAACTGGGCCGCGAGTACCTTCTCAGCGATAGCCATCCCCACGGCATTGCTGATCCCTTGACCCAGGGGTCCAGTGGTGGTTTCGACGCCCGGAGTGAGTCCGTATTCAGGATGCCCAGCGGTTTTCGAGTGCAACTGCCGAAAGCGCTTGAGTTCATCTAGGGGTAAGTCGTAGCCGGTCAAGTGAAGCAGTGAATAGAGCAACATCGAGCCGTGGCCATTGGAGAGTACAAAGCGATCCCGGTCAACCCAGTGGGGGTTAGTCGGGTTGTGACGGAGAAAGTCGTTCCACAACACCTCGGCGATATCGGCCATGCCCATGGGCATGCCGGGATGACCAGAATTTGCCTTCTGGACTGCATCCATGCTAAGGGCACGGATGGCGTTTGCGAGTTCTCTACGGGAAGGCATGCATGTTCTCCTAGAATTTAGGCCTTTGAACGTCTACTGGAGTAACCTTGCGAGAGGTTGTTTGCCCACGCCCGTAAGCTTGTCCGGTTCTGTGCATTCGGTTTGGGTTCCATCGGTTCGTTTCCGACCGCTGCCCCCCTTTAACGGGCTTCAGCGATGCGGCTGCACGCGGCAGCTCTATATAAAAAATTACGGCGTCAAAAAGCCGAGCGACCCCTGTGAGCGATTGTTATGGCAAAAATACTATAATCTAGCCGGAATTTTACGTGGAGGAACGTTATCGGCAATCGTGGGTTTTTATGCCCCCAGAAACTCCCTTTTTCTCTTTTGGGTTGCGAAGCGCCATCGGCTTTGTGGCCCCTGACGAGGTGTCAGTCTTAGCTCTGTCGCTGCAATGGAACCACTTCAGGGCTGTGGACGACGCGTATTGGGATTGTTGGATCTCTAACTTAAGGAACATCTATGGCCCGCACACAGCTATTCACTTCGGAATCTGTCTCCGAGGGGCATCCCGACAAGATAGCCGACCAGATCTCTGACGCCGTACTCGATGCGATCCTGGTGCAGGATAAGCGAAGTCGGGTCGCTTGTGAAACCCTCGTGAAGACCGGCATGGTGTTGATCGCGGGTGAAATCACCACTGAGGCATGGGTCGACATAGAAGAACTCGTGCGTCAGAATGTGCGCGCCATCGGTTATGCCGATCCGGCTATCGGCTTCGATTGGGAGAGCTGTGCGGTGCTAACCGCCATCGGCAAGCAGTCCATGGATATCGCCATGGGCGTTGAGGAAAGGGAAAACCACGCACAAGGCGCCGGTGATCAAGGCATGATGTTTGGTTATGCGACCAGCGAGACGGACGTTCTCATGCCGGCTCCGATCACCTTTGCCCACCGTCTGGTTAAGCGCCAGGCAGAACTGCGTAAGGAAGGCATCTTGCCCTGGTTGCGGCCGGATGCCAAGAGTCAGGTGACTGTTCTCTACGAGGATGGTCGTCCGGTGGGTATCGAGTCCGTGGTGCTATCCACCCAGCATGAGCCCGATATTGGCTATAAGCAGTTGCAGGAAGCGGTCCGCGACGAGATCATCGCGCCCGTATTTCCTCCCGGCTGGTTGACCAAAAATACCCGATACTACATCAACCCGACCGGTCGCTTTGTTGTCGGGGGGCCGGTCGGTGACTGTGGGCTGACCGGTCGCAAGATAATCGTCGACACCTACGGTGGTGTGGCGCGTCATGGGGGAGGCGCTTTCTCTGGAAAGGATCCATCGAAGGTGGACCGCTCCGGTGCTTACGCCTGCCGCTACGTGGCGAAGAACATCGTCGCTGCAGGACTCGCTGAGCGTTGTGAGGTGCAGGTTTCCTATGCTATCGGAGTTGCCGAGCCGACTTCGATCAACGTTGACACGTTTGGCACCGGCAAAATAGCCGAGGAGCGGCTAGGGCAGCTTGTACGTGAATTCTTTGATCTGCGTCCTCGGGGCATCATTGAGATGCTTGATTTGATACGGCCGATCTATCGGTTGACCGCGGCATACGGCCATTTCGGACGGGAAGAGCCGGAATTCACTTGGGAAAAAACGGACAAGGCGGAGGTGCTTCGGGATGCGGCGGATCTTCCGCTCACGGCGGAGTAGAGGCTCGTCCGTATCGACCGCTGCGGGGGTTGCGCCGCCGAGGCTTGCCGGCCGGGCCGGCGAGCGCCAGAGCACTCCGGGGTGTGCAAACGGTACCTTGGCTTGGGTGGGAGCCTAGCGGGGCTAGGGAGGTAGCATGTCTTGAGCCAGGGACCGCCCTGCGCGGCGGAACCCGCTGAGCCGCGGGTGCAGTCTAGAAGCTGTTTTAAATAGGCTTTGGAACCAGAAAGAGGGATGGCGACAGTATGGAAACGCAAAAGGCCTATGCGCGGGTTTTTAGTTGTGAATTTTACCCGCCCAAGACACCGGCCGGACGAGAGAAGCTGCAGGTCACTTGGCAGCGGCTAGCCGCACTGAAGCCGCGTTTTTTCTCCGTCACGTTTGGGGCCGGCGGTTCCACGCGCGACCGTACCTTGGAAACCGTGCGCGAGATCCAGGCGGAATCGGGGATCGAGGCGGCGCCCCATATTTCTTGTATTGACTCGACACGCCGCAACATTCGTGACATGCTTCAGGCTTACCGGGCTGCTCAGATTCGCCGTTTGGTTGCGTTGCGTGGCGATCTGCCGTCGGGAACGGTGGAGGTAGGGGAGTTCCGCTACGCCAATGAGCTGGTGGCCTTTATCCGTGAACAGACCGGCAGCCATTTTCACATCGAGGTAGCCGCCTACCCAGAATTCCATCCACAGTCGCAAAGTGCCGATGCGGACCTTCGTCACTTCAAGCGCAAAGTGGAGGCGGGTGCCGATAGTGCGATTACGCAGTATTTCTATAACCCTGATGCCTATGCGCGCTTCATCGACAGTTGCGAAAAGCTGGGCATCGAGCTGCCGATCGTGCCCGGCGTCATGCCGATCACTAACTACCTGCAGCTGGCTCGTTTCTCGGCAGCCTGTGGCGCGGAGATACCAAGGTGGTTGGGCAAACGCTTGGAACAATTTGGCGATGATCTCGGGTCGTTAAAAGCGTTTGGTATCGATGTGGTGACCCAGCTCTGCGCTCGGTTGCTTGAGATGGGGGCGCCTGGTCTTCACTTCTACACCTTGAACAAGGCAGAGGCTACTTTGGCTATTTGGGCGAATCTTGGCCTCGAACAACGCGACTGACCGCATGGGGATCAGCATTTAGCCGATAACGTTTCTCGCCTGTCTCTGATGACGCCTCTCGGCTTCGCGCCGTCTGTCGGCCGCTTGGGCCGCTGGCTACGGTTTCTTGACAACTTCCAGTGTCGGAATCCGGTTCTTGAATGTGGGCTCGTGGGGTTGTAATTCACGCCCACCGGCACTGTTGCCGTTCGTGACTGTCCGGTATGGCTCATAGATACGAACCGGGTGGCTCCGCCCCCGAATTCGCACCAGCCCGAGTTCGCGATAGACGCCATGAGAATACGCTTTTTGTGTGGCGTCGCCGACGATAATCGATGCGTTGCACACCCGTGTTAGCTGTTGCAGACGCGCTGCCAGATTGACCGCGTCCCCTACCACGGTATAGGCCATGCGGAATTGCGACCCCATATTGCCCACGCACATGATGCCGGTATTGATCCCGATACCCATTGTGATGGCTGGCCAGCCCCGGCGCCTAAAAAAGGGGGCGAGCTCAGCAAGAGCCTCCTGAATGTCCAACGCCGCCATAACACCGTGTGCGGCATGCTCCGCGTCTGGCAAGGGCGCTCCCCAGAAAGCCATGATGGCGTCCCCCATATACTTGTCGATGGTGCCGCTATGATGGTGCAGGATTCTCGTCAACGGTGTGAACAACGCATTCAATAGCTGCGCCACTTGTTTGGGTTCTAACTGCGCGGAAATCGTTGTGAAATCGTGAACATCACAGAACATCACAGTCATCTCTCGGGCCTCGCTCTCCAGCGAAAAATGGGCCGGATATTGTTGGCTGATGACGGGCACCAGCTCGGGAGGCACGTACTGGCCGAAGGCCTCCGTGATGCGCTGCCTGCGCCGGGCTTCTCGGAGGTAAGAAAGAATGATGTTCACCATGTAGATGGCAAATAGCGTCACCAAAGACTGTTCGATCGGGATCACGGCGGGGGTTCCGCTCAGCGCGACGCCCAGACCCGTGACGCCCAGAACGGCTATCACGAATAGAGCCGAGGCTGCGATGGGACTCAAGGTGGGGAGCAACAGGGATAAGGCGACCCCGCACACCGCTAGGAAGACGAAGTCCCAGCTGCGAATGGTGGCCGGTAACGACAGTGGGTAGGCATCGGGCTGTACCAGGTCAAGAATGACCTCGTACAGCCCGATGGCATTCCCGAGAAAGAGCGCTAGAACGCACAGAACAAGCCCCCTTTGTGCCCAATGGTCTCGCAGGGGATGGGTCGCTTTGGGAACACTATGGCGGTTGGCAGGTATCATTTCGAGGCGCAGGTGGCAAGTTTCCGGTAACAGTCTTCTCCTCGGCGAGGGATTTTCAGGCAGGGGACGGCGATCCTTCTCTGGGTTAGGAGTCCGCGTCCTATATCGGGTGGCTGTCTGAGAGCTTTACGCCCTCTGGCGCATGGTCGCATGGGATAACATGATGAGGAAACCGCAGGTCTCTGCTATCGTTACGGCTGCTTTGCGGTATCGAGAGACCGAGCCACTCAGCACCGGTGTGACCCGCGTCGTCGGTGGCCAGGGATTCTTCGGTTGCGTGTGCCGCGCTTACCAGAATGGATACTTATGAGCCACGAGGCGCGCATCCGGGAGCACGAAGTGGATGGCACTGGCGATGTCGAGGCAGATTCTGGGTATCGGTCGCACCGTGACCCAAAGAACGTTTAGCCGTAGATTGAGATCGGCGAAGACGACTGCATTTCGATAGTGATTGAGCACGCGTTCAACCTCCTCGACAACGCTGACGAGTTGGGTTTGGTGCATGTCGCGTAGTCCCGGAATAATCATCATGAAGTCGCTGAGGGGACGGCCGTCATCACCACGGGTTGGAACGCGTTTCCACAACGGGTCGGCGGGGACAAGGCACGGTATCTGAGGATGCCGCGTGACAGCGAGCACTCCCGAGAGGGTTCGTGGTGTCACTAAAGTCGTTTTCTCCTAGTGCCGTTACTGGTGCGAAGCCGTTGTCATTACCGGCGTGATGCGTATCACCGTAACCTCTGCAAGTTTAACCATGGAATCCTGCGCTGCGCTACTTGGAATTCGCGAACTCGGTTGCCTGGTCGATGATATGCCCATCGGGCTCGTGGTGGAGGACGAAACGGGTCGTATCGTGTGGGCCAACAGGACGTTCGTGGAGTTTTTCAGCGAGACCTGCTCGCCTTTCCAGGGAAGGAGGGTTCTCGAACTGCCGCTGACCCGAGTGCCGGGAGTCGGCGCCAATCCTGACTATTGCCAGATTAAATATCCCAGGAAGGGAGGTCCTGAGTGGCTGCTCTGTAGCGGGCGGCGGCTCACTCCCGCTAACGGCAGACAGCTCATTGCGCGGTTCTATCTCGATGCGAGCGAACATCGTCGTGTCCAACGATTGCGCGGGCTTCCGTGGCCGTGGCAGCAGGGGGATGGGGGCGTTGACGCAGGAACCGGTGCCCTGGACCGCTCGGCCATCACGCAAACATTGCAGTCCGAGGTATCGCGTAGTCGACGCTATCACAATCCATTGGCCGTGGTCCGATTGCGTGTAGTCGTTTCGGGTGCCGATCCCCAACGCCATGATGTCGAGCACATCATGGCGGTAACGGCGCGTCTGCTACGGGAGCAAATGCGGTGGGTGGATCGCATCGGTCGGTGGAGCGAGCGGGAATTTCTGCTGGTGCTGCCGGAAAGTAACGCTTTGGCGGCCAGCAGCTTAGTCGGGAAGATTAAGCGGTGCATGGTGAGCCAGGGTGGGGTTGGTCCAGACAGCGATCGGTCATCGGTGACACTGCAGCACGGATTGGCTGAGTGGCAGCGGGGTGACGATGTGTTGAGGCTGCTTGAACGTGCCGAGGCCGGGCTCGAAACCAAGTGATGGGATAGCCGACACGAGTCGCCGTTGCGCCTCGTCGAGGGCCCGACAAGCCCAGAAGTCTCGTGAGAATGCTGGGGCCGAGCAAGGCAAGGCGCGAGCTGGAGAACTTGTGCAGCACGGTCTTGGCGCCGAAGCTCTAATGGGCTTCCTGCACCTCATAGCTGTGGGTGATGCTCACCGCTTGACGCAGCATGATGGTCGCTGAACAGTATTTTTCGGTGGAGAGGTCGATGGCCCGCTTGACCCTCTCAGCTTGCAGGCCGCAGCCAGTCACGATGTATTTGATGTGGATATGGGTGAACACTTTCGGCGGTGCTTCAGCGCGCTTGGCTTCTAGCTCGATGACGCAGTCTGTTACCGATTGCCGCGATTTCTTCAGGATGGCGATCACGTCTGAGGCGGTGCAGCCGCCTAGACCCAGCAGGATCATCTCCATCGGTCGCAGGCCCAGATTCCGGCCACCGCTTTCGGGGGGGCCATCTAGCACGACGGCATGCCCGCTGTCCGATTCACCGAGCAAAGCAGCTCCCTCGATCCATTTGATGCGCGCTTTCATAACGGTTCCCCCCTCAGTATTACGCAGGTGTGCTGTGGCCAGCCAAACGGCCCTGTTGGGTCGCAGACGACTGCCAGATTTTGCCATGATAGAACGATCGCTGATGCGAGCGGGTCCCTGTCGATCGGCCGCGCCAGCTGACCGATTGCCGGGCAACTCAAGACGAGTGGAAGACACATGAAAAGACCCTCATCCTTCTCACCCCCGATGACAGCGGATCCGCTGCTGGCACAGTTTCTGTCGCACTGTCACCGCAAGACTTATCCCACCAAGACCACCCTGATCAATGCAGGGGATCAGTCGGACGAACTCTACTATCTCATCCGGGGCTCCGTATCGGTCCTCATAGAAGACGAGGAGGGGCGCGAGATCGTGTTGGCCTATCTCAACGAGGGCGACATCTTCGGCGAGATCGGTATGTTCGATGAGAATCACCGGCGTAGCGCTTGGGTGCGCACACGAACGAAGTGTGAGGTCGCGCAGATTAGCTATGAACGTCTGCACAGCATTGCCGTTGACCTGCCAGACATCCTGTTTTGGATGCTCTCCCAATTAGCTATTCGTCTGCGCAATACCAGCCGGAAGGTAGGTGATCTCGCTTTTACGGATGTGGCAGGTCGTGTCGCTCGAGCGTTGCTCGATCTGTGTGGCCAGCCCGATGCGATGACTCACCCGGATGGCATGCAGATCCGAATTACCCGACAGGAGTTGAGCCGTATTGCGGGATGTTCGCGCGAGATGGTTGGGCGGGTATTGAAGAATTTGGAGGAGCAAAAGCTGATTTCGGCCACCGGGAAAACCATCGTAGTGCGCGGCACGCGGCCGATTCAACCTGCCTTTCATGTTCAGTCCATGTAAAACAGTTCTTTAAGACGCGCGCCCGGATCGTCGGCGATCATGAGCGTCTCCCCCACGAGAAAGGTGTGCACCCCATGAGCTCTCAAGCGGGCGATGTCGGCATGATGGTGTATGCCGCTTTCGGCGATGACGATCCGGTTCTGAGGGACCAGAGCGATCAAGTTCAAAGTTGTCTCTAGGCTCGTTTGGAAGGTGTGGAGATTGCGATTATTGATGCCGATGAGGGGGGTTGCTAACGCCAAGGCGCGTTCCAGCTCTTCGGCATCATGGACTTCTGGGAGGACATCCATTCCCAGATAGGTCGCTAGGTCCGCCAACTCGCGAAGCTGGGCATCCCCCAACGCTGACACGATCAGCAGGATACAATCGCTGCTGATGGCCCTTGCTTCGTATACTTGGTAAGGATCGATGATGAAGTCCTTGCGCAGACAGGGTAGTGAACAGGCTGCCCGGGCAGCCTGTAGATTCGCATCGCTGCCCTGGAAGAACGCCTGATCGGTCAACACCGAAAGCGCTGTCGCTCCTCCTCGTTCGTAGCCAGCGGCGATGCCAGCCGGATCGAAGGCCTCGCGCAGGATCCCCTTGCTCGGCGAAGCGCGTTTGATCTCGGCGATCACGGCCGGCTGTCCTTGGTTGATCCGCGCTTCCAGCGCCTCCGCAAAAGGCCGTACCGGAGGTGCGGCGGCGGCTCGCTCGCCCACCTCACGCAACGAGACCTGCTGGCAGCGTTGCGCCAGTTCCTCCACTTTGCGACTGAGGATGCGCTGTAAAATGTCAGGCGTATCCGACAACAGCCGATCTACCCTAAAGGCTTTGGCTGTACCGCACCAGCGCGGCCAGCCGCTCCCTTGCGGCCCCCGTGGCGATGGACTTCAAGGCCAGCGCCACACCTTCTTTGAGAGACTTGCCGACGCCAGCGGCATAGATCGCCGCGCCCGCATTGAGCGCTACGATATCTCTGGCTGGCCCGGCAACATCGTCTAGCACGTCTCGCATTGTCTGTAGGCTCTCGTTGACTCCGTGAACCCGAAGTGCAGCGATGGGGCTGCGCGCTAAACCTAATTGCTCGGGGGTCACGGTGTAGATTTCGGTGGTGTTGCCCCTCGATTCCGCCACGCGTGTGGAGGTCTCGGTACTGAATTCATCGAGACCGTCGGCGGCATGCACGACCAGCACGTGTCGGCTACCGAGACGTTTTAACACCTCTGCCATCGGTTCCAACCAATGGGGAGCAAACACTCCAAGCACTTGGTTTGGTGCAGCCGCGGGATTCGTCAGCGGACCTAGGAGGTTAAACACCGTGCGGATACCGAGCTCACGCCTCGGTGCCGCGGCGTGTTTCATCGCCCCATGGTGCAGAGGGGCATACAGGAAGCCCACCCCTGTTTCCTCGATGCAGCGAGCGACCTGTTCTGGATCCAAGTTCAAGTTCACGCCCGCCGCCTCCAGCACATCGGCGCTGCCGGAGCGGCTGGAAACGGACCGGTTGCCGTGCTTGGCGACGCGAGCCCCTGCACCGGCGGCAACGAAAGCACTGGTGGTTGAAATGTTGAATGTGGCCTGGGCATCCCCCCCTGTTCCACAGGTATCGACCAGATAATCGGGCGATACATGCACGGGGGTTGCCAGTTCACGCATCACCCGCGCGGCTGCCGTGAGCTCATCCACCGTCTCACCCTTCATGCGCAGACCGATCAGGAAGGCTCCGACCTGAGCGGCGGTGGCGTGCCCGCCCATGATCAGCCGCATGATCTCTGCCATCTCATCCGGCGACAGATCGTGTCGCTCGCTTATAGCTTGCAGCGCGGTTTGCATGTCCATAGCATTGTCGGCCATGGTCATCGTTGCGTCAGGGTTGTTCTGGAGCACACCGTTGGTGCCCAAGCCTTCGGCAGCCGAACCCCTTTGTGCAAGGGTGTGTGCGGCAAGGAGATACCCTCCTCCGGTGTGCCGTCCATGAATGATGCCCCACGACCGAATAGACGCTCGGACTTGCTACCCACTAGCATGTCAAGCGGTCTCTAAAAAATTGCGAAGTAGGTCGTGCCCCTGTTCGGTCAATATGGATTCGGGGTGGAACTGTACGCCCTGTATGTTGAGTTGCTTGTGCCTTATCCCCATGATCTCCTCTAGATCCCCTTCACCCTCGGTCGCCCATGCCGTGATCTCAAGGCATGCCGGTACGGTGTTCTTGTCGATGACCAGGGAATGGTAGCGGGTCGCCTGGAAGGGATTTCTTAACCCGTGAAACAGCCCTGTGCCGGTATGGTAAATGGATGAGATTTTGCCGTGCATGACTCTTCGAGCGTGGGTGATGTGGCCGCCGAATGCCTGGCCGATACACTGGTGGCCGAGGCATACACCGAGCAAGGGAATCACTCCTCCTAGCTGACGCACCACCTCTAGAGAAATGCCCGCCTCATCGGGTGTGCACGGGCCCGGCGAGATGACAAGATATCTTGGCCCCAGGTTCTGAATCTCGCCAACGCTGATCTGGTCATTACGAAATACACGCACTTCGACCCCTAGTTCGCCAAAATACTGCACGAGATTGTAAGTAAAGGAATCGTAATTATCGATCATGAGCAGCATGGCACGGGTGGAGCTTGAGCCTTCACTGAGTGGGTACGTTATTGTCACCTAGATCGGTTGCGGTATAAACCCTCACATCGCTGTCGACACTTCTGCGGTTCCCTCGCGTGGCTCGGAAAAGTGGCTGTATAGTGGCATAATGAAAGTAAAGTATTGCGCTTATAACGACTTAGCCAACAAGGCCAGATTTGGCTCGTGATCAGAGTAAGATTCCGATGCGCGCGGCCCGTATGCAGCTGGAGTCGCGTCATAGTTGTTTAGCCAAGCTTTGGCCCGGCCAAACTCGGGGCATCACAAGGCAGCGCGGTAAGAGGAACCCACGCCATGGTCGTTGATGCCCTTCAGGCCACTCCCTTCGCCGAGATGGCACTGCTGCTCGGCATTACCGCTTTTGCCGGCGCGCTGGCGGTGCGCCTGCGACAGCCGGTGCTCATCGCCTACATCGTGGTGGGCATCCTGGTGGGGCCGGCAGGCTTCGAACTGGTACAGGCCCATGACCAGATCGACCTGCTGGCCCAGGTCGGGGTGGCGGTGCTGCTGTTCGTGGTGGGTCTTAAGCTGGATCTGGCCCACGTGCGCGTTATCGGGCCGGTGGCCTTGGCCACGGGCCTAGGGCAACTGGCATTCACTATCCTATTCGGTTTCTTGATCATCCTCGCTTTGGGCAAGGGGCTCATGGAGGCCTTGTATGTAGCGGTGGCGCTCACCTTTTCCAGCACCATCATCATCATCAAGCTGCTCTCCGATAAGCGGGAGCTCGACTCTCTGCATGGACGCATCGCGGTGGGTTTTCTGATCGTGCAAGACATCGCTGTGGTGCTGGCCATGATGGCTATGAGCACCCTCCGGGGCGCCGGCGACGGGGCGGGCTGGGAGTTGGCGATCACCCTGCTGGTCCGCATCGCGTTGGCGGCGCTGCTGATGTTTGTACTCATGCGCTATGTGTTACCTAGCGTGGTCCGCGTCATGGCGCGCTCCCAAGAGCTGCTACTGTTGTCTGCCATCGCTTGGGGCACGGGCTTGGCGGCCGCGGGCGAATGGGCCGGCTTCTCCAAAGAGGCAGGCGCCTTTCTGGCCGGCTTCTCTCTGGCTTCTACCTCCTATCGTGAGGCCATCGGTGCACGGCTCACAGGTATTCGTGATTTTCTGTTGCTGTTTTTTTTCATCGATCTAGGAGCCCAGTTAGATTTTTCCACCCTGGAAGGGGAGCTGTGGCCAGCGGCGGTTCTGGCAGCCTTTGTGCTCATCGGCAATCCCCTCATCGTCATGGCCATCATGGGTTACATGGGCTACCGCAAGCGCACAGGTTTTCTGGCCGGGTTGACGGTCGCGCAGATCAGTGAGTTCTCCATCGTGTTCGTCGCCATGGGCATCAGTCTCGGTCACGTGGGCGTCGAGGCCTTGGGGTTGACCACGCTGGTGGGCGTGATCACCATCACCGTCTCCACCTATATGATTTTGAATTCCCAGTCCTTGTATGAACGCCTGGCTCGGTGGCTGGGACCCTTGGAACGCCGGCATCCCCAGCGAGAACTGGCGGTGGAACAGCAGCCGCAGGAGGATGAACGCCCCGATGTGATCGTGTTTGGTCTTGGCCGCTATGGTGATCGCCTGGCGAAACAACTCAAGGACGCAGGACTGGCCGTGCTGGGAGTTGACTTCGATCCGGAGGTGGTACGCCGTCTGCGTCGGCAGGGCATGGCGGTGCGTTTCGGCGATGGCCAGGATCCCGATTTTTTGGATGGCCTACCCCTCGAGGGGGTGCCTTGGGCCGTGAGCACGTTGCCGGATCTGGCGTCCAATCGAGCTCTACTCTACGCACTCGCCGCACGTCGCTTCGGCGGCGAGATCGCCGTCGTTGCCCGGGACGAGGCCCAAGGCAACGCGCTGTGGCGTGCCGGGGCGCCCACCGTCCTCTACCCGTTCCGGGACGCCGTGGACTTCGTTGTCGAGCATCTAAGTGATCTCATTCATGCCAAGGAGAAGACGGAATGAACTGCTGTCTTCTACCTCGCCCCGTCTTGGCTGCCAAGGACTTCTCGGCTCTGGTTCCTTAGGCCTTGGGAGGGTTTTCTAGGGGGCGGCAACCGGCCTCTTGGCCGCAGCGCCTAGCGCCAGCCGGCACGGTCTGCAATGCGGACCGCTTCGGCATTGCCTTCTCCCAGCATGCTGACCTTCAATGAGTCGGTACGGATGTCCTGCAGCCAGTCGAGTGCGGGATCGACTGCGACACCGGCCACCACGGGAAACTCATGGTTCCCGGCGGCGAATAATGCCTGCGCGGTATCGGAGGCCAGAAATTCCAAGAACCGGATAGCATTGGCGATATTGGGAGCGCTGCGCACCAGGCCGGCACCGCCAATATTGATGTGAGCCCCCCGGTCGTCCTGGTTCGGTAGCATGACGGCCATCGACTGGGCCACGGCGCGTTCGCGCGGATCGGCGGAAAGGACTAGCCGGATGTAGTAATAGTGGTTCGCGACCGCGATGTCGCACTCGCCTGCGGCTAGGCCGAGCAGTTGGTCTGTGTCACCGCCCTGGGGCGGCCGTGCGAGATTGGCGACCAGACCTCTTGTCCACTCGAGCGCTTGCTCGGGTCCGTGGGCGGCGAGTATCGAGGCTAGTAGTGATTGATTGTAAACATTGGTGGATGATCGGATGCAGATCCTGCCGCGGTGGCGCGGGTCCGCGAGGGCTTCGTACGTGTCAAGAGTGGCTGGGTCCACCACGTCGGGCTTGTAGAAGATCAGGCGGGCACGGGTGCTGAAGCCGAACCACAGGCCGTCGGGGTGCCGCAGATGGTCCGGGATCCGGGCTTTGAGCAGCTCAGATCGCACGGGCGCTAGCACACCGGCTTGCTCCGCACGCCACAGACGGCCGACGTCCACGGTGAGTAGAATGTCAGCCGGGCTCGCCGCCCCCTCCCGGCGGATGCGCGCGATCAGCTGATCGGAGTCACCCTGGAGCACCCGGACCTTGATACCGGTCTCGGCCGTGAAAGCATCATAGAGGGCGATATCGGCATCATAATGGCGCGCGGAATACACGTGGAGTTCAGTGGCTGCTATAACGGGTGCAAGCGGCAGTGCCAGCCAGACGACGATGGCACGCAGCATCGGGCGTGGTAGGGCTTGGAAGAAAGCGCTCATGTTCGTTGACTCCTAAAGGTTGGCTGGATCCATTCAGTAGATGATATGCGATATAGAAATGAGAATGACTTTGATTATTTTGACAGGCACAATATAGGGGACCGATCGGTGGGTCAAGGCTGTAGTGCCAGGGGAGGCGCCCGACGCGATGATGAGTGAGCATTCAGAGCTTGTGAAAAAACCTGCTACGCAACCCGATAGCGGCGTTGGGCGGTGCGCGCTCCTCGCCTATCTATCTGATATGTCTCGGCTTGGCGCCGTCCGCCTGGCTTTCGGGTCGCTCGCGGCGGTTTTTTCACAACCTCTGAGCTGATGCCCGCCAGCGACGCGCCGCTGCTCGAGTTGATCGGTATCGGCCACCGCTATCGCGGCGTGCGCCACGGTGTGGCGCCGCCGATAGCGGTGGCCGATGTCAGTCTTAACGTGGCGGCGAATGAGGTAGTGTGTCTGCTTGGCCCTAGTGGGTGCGGCAAGAGTACGCTGTTGCGTATTGCGGCCGGTCTTGAGCCGGTTCAGAAGGGCCGGATCCGCATGAGCGGTCGGAACGTGGCGGATCCGGCCGCCGGCATCTGGACGCCGCCGGAACGGCGGCATGTAGGCCTGGTGTTTCAGGATTCAGCCCTGTTTCCCCACCTCAGTGTGCTCGAGAACGTGGCTTTCGGGCTCGACCGACTGCGGCCCGCACAACGGCAGGCACGCGCCTTAGCGTTGCTCGAGCAGTTGCACGTGGGCGAGTACGCGCATGCGTATCCCCATCGCTTATCCGGTGGTCAGCAGCAGCGGGTGGCGCTGGCGCGAGCGTTAGCGCCGGCTCCCTCGGTGATGCTGCTCGACGAGCCGTTCTCGGGACTCGATGCGCGGCTGCGAGACCGGATCCGTGATGATACCTTACAGGTTCTGAAAGCGAGCGGGGCCGGGACGTTGTTGGTGACCCACGATCCCGAGGAAGCGATGTTTATGGCCGATCGGATCGCCCTCATGCGTAGCGGGCGCATCGTTCAGATCGGAGCGCCCGCTGCGCTGTATTATCGGCCGAAGGAGCCCTTCGTGGTTAAGTTCTTTGGCGGCATCAACGAGCTCTCCGGCGTCGTGAGGGAGGGACTGGTTACGACCCCGGTAGGCACCGTGGCGGCGAAAGGTTTAGCGACCGGAGAGCGAGTGACAGTGCTGATCCGGCCCGAAGCCCTCGGCATTGGGCGTGTTGGTGACGCCGCAGCGCAACAGCGGCGGGGCCATGTGGTGGCGGCGCGGCTGCTGGGCCGAGACAGCCTTGTTCAACTGCGCGTGAACGACCACCAAGGGCGCGCGCACCATCTGCAGGCGCGCATGCCGGGGACCCTGCTTCCGCAACCCGGTCAGGTGGTGGGTCTGGCGCTCGATAAATCCCAGGTATTTGTGTTTCCAGCGAGGGGCTCGTGGTCGGCGCCGTGACCGGGGCGGGACCGGGTCAGGGCGCGGCTGAGTATGATGACCGGTAGGATGCCGACGGCCACGATGGCCAGCGCAGCGCTGGATGCCTGGCTCAAGCGCTCGTCGGAAGCGAGCTCGTAAGCCCGTACGGCCAAGGTGTCGAAATCGAAAGGGCGCAGGATGATGGTTGCCGGCAGCTCCTTCATCACGTCGACAAACACCAGGATAGCGGCTGCGAGCAGGCTACTGCGCGTGAGGGGCAGGTGTACTCGCCACAGGGTCTTGGCGGGGCTGTGACCGAGGGTTCGCGCCGCACTGTCCATGCTGGGCGTGATCTTGGCCAGGCTGGCATCCACGGCATTGATGGACACCGCTAGAAAGCGCACCAGGTAGGCGTAGATCAATGCCACCAGGGTACCCGTCAGCAGCAGCCCGGGCGCAATGCCTAACCACTCGGCGGACCATGCGTTGATCCCGTTGTCGAGAGAGCCCAAGACCGCCAGGGTGCCTACGGCGATCACCGATCCCGGAACGGCGTAGCCCATAGCCGCGACCCGGTTGGAAACGGCGCTGAGCCGCCCCCCACCGAGTCGCTGGCCGTAGCCCAGGCACAGCGCTAGAGTGACCGCTAGCGCTGCTGTAATGGTCGCCAGGGTGAAACTGTTTGCAGCAAAAGTGAAGAAACGGCGGCCGAACAGGGGGTCGCCGTGGGTAAGAGCCATATGGCCGAGCAATCCGGCGGGCAGCAGAAAGCCTAGCAAGACCGGCATCCCGCAGGCGGCGCTGGCGAGCGCTGCGCGCATCCCGGATAGCTGGAACTGGGGGAGGGCGCGATAGCGGCTGGAGGTGTGGGAGAAGCGCGCTTCGCCCCGGGAAGTGTACTCGACCAGCACCAGTATGAACGCGAACAGCAGCAGCAATGAAGCCAGTTGGCCCGCGGCCACGGGTTCGCCGAGGCCAAACCAGGTGCGGTAGATCCCTGTGGTGAAGGTGTCGACGCCAAAGTGTTGCACGGCGCCGAAGTCGTTCAGTGTCTCCATCAGGGCGAGCGCGGTCCCCCCTGCTATCGCCGGTCGAGCTAGCGGCAGGGCCACGCTGGCGAATAGACTCCAGGGCCCGCGTCCGAGGGTGCGCCCCACCTCGAGTACACACACCGATTGTTCGAGAAAAGCGGCTCGTGCGAGGAGGTATACATACGGGTAGAGTACTAGGGTCATGAGGACGATGGCACCGCCGAGTGAACGGATGTTGGGGAAGTAGTAGTCTCCCCGACCCCAGCCGAACAGCTCGCGTAGAGCGGTTTGTAGCGGGCCCGCGAACTGCAGGAAATCGGTGTAGGCATAGGCTATGACATAGGTGGGGACGGCGAGTGGAAGCAGCAATGCCCATTCCCAAATCGGTCTCCCTGGGAACCGGCACAGGGTGACCAGCCAGGCGGTACCGACCCCGATCACGACGACGCCGGCGCCGACGCCGAGCATGAGCCACAGGGTATTGCCGATATAGCGCGGCAGCACCGTCTCGGCCAAATGATTCCAGGTGGCCCCCGCCGGAACGAGGAGTTGGGCTAAGACCGCCACCACCGGCATGGCGATGAGTGCCGCGATCACGACGGTGGCCACGCCCCACCACCCGGCACCGGGGCGCGCGTTCCGATCGAACACCCAGCGGCGGACTGTTCGCACCTTTGTTAAAGGGCCATGCTGAGCCGCCACCGCGACATCTCGTTAGCCGTTGGGAGCGAGCCGGTAAACGCCACCAGCGTGGTCGATGACGTAGATTTCCCCTGCCTCGTCTTCGCCAAAGGAGGAAATGCCAAGTTCCGTTTCTAGCAGCACCTGCACTTGGTGCTGCTGCAATCTCATGACATCACCGCTGCAGTAATCGCCGACAACATAGCTCCCCACTAGGGCGGGGATCTGATCTCCTCGATACACGTAGCCCCCGGTCACGGAGCAATGGTGACCGGTATTGCGGTATTCGGCTACAGGGCGTTCCAAACCCTCCGTGGAACACACGATAGGGGGCATAAAGCAGTGATTGCCCTCCATGATTCGCCATCCGTAGTTGCCGCCGCGTCGGATTACATTGATCTCCTCCCAGCGGTTTTGGCCCACATCGGCTGCCCACAGTTCGCCGGTGCCGCGGTCGAAGGAAAAGCGCCATGGATTGCGTAGCCCCAGCGCGTAGATTTCCGGCCGACCGCCATTGCGGGCGAAGGGGTTATCGTCGGGAATGGCATAAGGACTGCCTTGGTTGACATCGATACGCAGGATTTTTCCCAGCAGCTCGTTGCGGTTCTGCGCCCGGTTAAGGGGATCGCCCGCCAATCCCCCATCGCCCAGAGCGATGTAGAGATGGCCATCGGGACCGAACGCCAGCATGCCGCCGTTGTGGTTGCCATAGGGCTGAGGTACGGTGAGTAGCACTCGCTCTTCCATGGCGGCCTGATCGGGATCGGCCGAGGTGCGGTATTCGGCCACCACGGTGGCACCGTCCGGTTGGCGGGTGTAATTGACGAACAAGCGACCGTTATCAGGATAGTTTGGATGGAAAGCTAAGCCCAGCAGGCCACGCTCGCCCCCAGCCCGCACGCGCTCCGTGATATCCAAAAAGGGCCGCGGCAGCAGTTGCTGCTGGAGAAGAATACGGATGCGGCCAGGCTGTTCCAGCACGAACAAACGCCGGCTTCCATCTCCGGCATGGGTCAGAAACAGTGGCTGTTGCAAACCGGCTTGGATCACCGCATCCAAGTGCAAGGCCGGCTTATCGGGTTCTGCGTGGGGCGCCTGGGGGGTGGCCAGCATCATCAGCAACAGCCCGATGCCTGTCACTTGCCCAAGGGTCTTGAGGAATAGGTGCATATGCCGGGCCCTCGTTGGATCGTTTCCTCGGCTATACTAGAGCGCGGAGCCGGCCGGCTCAATTATCCCGAGCCATCGACGTCGCGACGAGCTCGTGCCAAGCGGTAGTCCGTATGGCAGAGGGATGGGTGGCTTCCCCGCCGCGCTGGCTCATTGGCGGTACACCGCACGGTCGAGTGTCTCCGCGAAGGCAAGACAGGTATCGAGGAATCGGCCGGTGACGGTTGCGTCCGGCGAGTCGTCCTGCATCCAGTAGAAAAACGTGCTCAGGTAGATGGTGGTGAGCCCGGTTTCCTCTAGGGCGCGGCGTAGATAGGTGGCGTCGCGGTGAGCGGCTTCACGCATCCACTGCACGGTGCGGCTGATGCGCATCAAGCCCGGGATCTGGATATGGATGTGTCCCGGTTCTAGCTTGCCGTAGATCATCTGCCGGGTCACTTTGCGGTACGGTGCAAGTGTCGCCAACCAGGCCATGATCAGACGGTGTAGACGCTGGCGAGGCGTGAGTTCCAAGAAGCCGCCGACTTCAGCGTCCTTCAGCATGGCGCTGTCGGCACGATCGAACCAGGCGTCCGCCAGATCCTCCTTCTCACGGAAGTGCAAGCGCACCTCGTCCAGCGAAATACCGAGGGCGTCGGCTACATCGTGCAGGCGTACCGCTTCCCATGATGTGCGCTCGGCGAGCGCCAACGCGGTGTCGACCACTTGGTCTCGGATGTCGATCTGGGTTGTCATGCTATCGCCTCCGACAAGTGGAGTCCCGAGTGGGATCGGGAGGGTGTCTCACGAGTCTCCTGGCCGGTTTGCGGCCGGCCATCAACTTGCTGCCAGATAGCCTAAGCGGATGCGTGCCTCGATGGACAGGTCCGGGGCCCAATCGGCGTCCACTCGATCCAGTCGGCGGCGTAGTCCGCTGCGATTAGCGATTTGAATGGCCAATCCGGGGCGGGCGTTGAGTTCTAGCACCAGCGGGCCACGATCCCGGTCCAACACGATGTCCACCCCCACATAGCCGAGCCCCACCGCCTCGAAGCAACGGGTGGCGAGGTGCAATAGCCCTTCCCAATCGGGGATCTCAAAGTCGCTGAGAGGGTGGCCGGTGTCCGGGTGTTCTTCGACCACCAGGTTGTTCGTCACCGCTGTCATGGTGCGTCCCGTTACCAGGTTGATACCGGAGCCCACCGCGCCCAAGTGCAGGTTGGCTTTGCCGCGGGAGCGCCGAGTGGGCAGGCGGATCATGGCCATCAGCGGTACCCCCCGATAGCCGATCACGCGTATGTCCGGTACCCCCTCGGGAGCCAGCACCTTCAGGCGAGGATCGGAGTGCACGAGTGCCTCAAGCATCGCCTCGTCCGGCTGACCGCCTAGCGAATACAGGCCATTGATGATGCCGGAGACATGGTACTGGATATCATCCAAGGTCAGCATCTGACCACCGGGTGTCACCCACATCTGGTTGCGTTTGGCGACGATCACCAAGATGCCGCTGCCCCCGCTGCCGGAAGCGGGCTTGACCACGAATTCGCCTCTTTCTGCTAGCAGGTGCTCCAGGTGGGAAGCCCCGTACTCGGTGCGGATGTGACCCAGCAAGGCAGGCACCGATACTCCCTGTTCCAAGAGACGCTGTTTGCACAAGATCTTGTTATCCACCAGAGGGTACAGGCGCCGTGCGTTGTGGGTCAGGATGTACTCGCTATTGCGGGCATTGATCCCAAGGACCCCGTTGCGCCTGAGTTTCAGATAAGTGGAAAAGGGAAACATCAGGCGCTCAGGCTGCGGAAGCGGAGAAGTTCGGTCAAGCGATAACCGGTGTAGCGTCCCATGAGGATGGTCACCGCCAGCACCACCAGCAGCAGTTCGGGAAACACGAAAGCTTGATATTGAATGATCTCTAACCCCATCACCAGATAGGTGAGCGCGGCAATGAGCATGGAGCCTGTCCCTTCCAGAAAGGCATCATAGGGGCTGCGCTCTTCCCAGACGATGGACATGCGCTCGATGACCATGGTCAGGATGACCATGGGAAATAGGCCCACGGACAGGCCGACCTCGATTCCCAGCCGATCGCTCACGATGCTGACCGCCACCATCAGAATCACGACGATGGTGAGCACCGCCGTCAATCGTGGTACCAGTAGCAGGCGTAAGCGCTCCAGATAAAACCGAAAGAAAAGTCCAAGTGCCACGACCACCGCAAAAAGGATGATCCCGGCAACGAGTCCCGTTTCCCGGAAAGCCAGCGCGATGAGCACCGGCATAAACGTACCGAAGGAGCGCACACCGATAACATTTCGCATGAATACGATGATGAGCCCACCGACAGGAACCAGCAACAGTACCGAGTACACGAGCTGTGTCTGAAGAGGAAGATTGAGCAAAGAGATCTGGGCCAGTGCCGATTGGTGGTCCCGTGCCCGCTGCTCCGCTAATTCCAGTGCGCCGATGTCGTTACGCCGCACCGACCACTGTAGGTCCTTGAGGGTACCGCCTTCCACGTGTGCCGCAGGCTCCTCACCCAGCCACCACATCAACAGGTGGCTCGGTTGGCCCTGTTGGCCCGTGGCGGGATCGAAGTAGATCCAGCGTTGTTCATTGTGCACGGCCAACCACTGCACCGGGGTGACGCGTTGTTCCAGGTTTGACAGTAGAATGCCGTTGATTTGGTGGGTGGGGATACGGGCTCCGGCCAGCAGCGTACGCGCGATACGTACCTTGTTGTCGCGATAGCCAGGCGCGTTCAAGAACAGCCTCATTTCTTCGGAAGGGGTGGGCTCATTGAGCCGAATCAGCAGCTTGCGGGTGAAGGAGGCAATATCCGCGGAATGGCGGCGAACATCATCCACCAGGGCGAGCATGGCGGTCTGAAACGGTTCTTCTAGTTGGGGAACAGGAGGATAATCCGGTTTGGGCGCCAACTCCTGGAGACCAGAGTCTCGGTAGAAAATGCCACGATAATAGAGAACCTGCCGGCCCTTCACTCGGCGAATCGCCCAATTCGCTTCCCGTGACCACTCTTCGTCAGTGACGGAAAGCCCAAAGCCGCGTGAGATATAATCTTCCTGCAAGCGGGCAAAGCCCGGTGACTGGGCTGGAAGCTTGAGGGCTACCTTGACCGGCCCTTCCGCCGGCTTCAATTCCACGCGTACCTGAACCGTCCAGGAGTCTTCCTGCTGCCCCGGCTTTGTCGGATAGCCGAGCACGCTGATCTTGTAGGCCATGATGGCGGCACCGGACAGCACCAGTAGCACGCACAGGATCAGCCAGTGCGAGAACTTTTTCATTCGTCACTTCCTTCGACCTCGCACCGGGGGGAGTTGAGGAAGGAGTTACCCGCATCGATCAGGGCGATGCCTTCCAGGGCGCTGCGACCTAGCAGCATCGGATAGACAAAATGGGTTCGGTCGATCAGGTTCACTTCCACCGTGCGCCGGTGGTAGCCGAGGCAGATATCCATCTCCACCACCGGTCGGCGTTGGTAATTGCCACTGTGACGCACGATTTGCACCATACGTACCAAGGGTTTTTCTACTTCCACGGTTTCATCGGTTTCTGGATCAGTGAGCACGAAGCGCACCCAACGTTTGCCTCCCCGGCGGAACCTTTCGATATGTGTGGCATCCAGCGAGGAGGTGGCGGCTCCGGTGTCCAACTTGGCCTTCATTGACAGGGCCCCATTCATGAGCTTGACACGTTCCACCCAGCCGAAGATCTCCAAGTCTCTGATCCCCGGCGGTTCCGTTGCGCCTGTGTTGACCGCTAGCAGACACGCGAGTAGGCAGATGGCAAGGACTTTGAGTTTCATGGGTTGGGGGTAGGGCTCAAAAGAGTCTGATTATACCGAATCAGTCCGTTTAAGATCGAACCCGTAAAGCGCCCCCTTCAGGGTCGATGCGTTGTGCTGGCTAACGCGTTCTGTCCAGATTAATACGCCCGTCATTCCGGCTAGGAAGCCGGAATCCAGTCGCCAAGGATGGCTGCGGTCGAGCCAGCAATACGTTGCCCGATCTCGACGACTCTCTCATCGCGGGCATGACCACCGACAGGGCGGTGAGAACAAATGGACCGTGGCGGCCCGTCGGACAGACCTTTCCACAGTTGCTCCTAAGGCGGCTCTCGCGTTTTGGCGCGCACGGCCTGCTCCTCAAGTGTTCGCTCCCGGATGTTGGCCCTAACAAGCAGCGATCCTCTAGCCGTGAACTTCCCGCACTCCGAGCAGTCCCTTAGAGGAGCAGCCAGTGCGGCCACCTGAGAGCTTGTGAAAAAACCTGCTACGCAACCCGATAGCGGCGTTGGGCGGTGCTCGCTCCT
>CAZUZO010000012.1:0-36744 GCA_964624765.1 uncultured Thiotrichales bacterium | reverse complement strand
GGGGATACTGGCGCATCCAAACAGGTAGTTGACCTGTTGGGTGATGATCAGGGCCGCCAACCCACTCCACAGCGCGGCCAAGGTTTTGCCGGTACGGTGGTCGCGGTGCACGCAGGTGCGTCCCACTTCGAGCAGGTTGCCGGATAGCTGTGCGACGGCAGCGAGGTCGAATTCCTTGGCGGAGTAGAACCCACCCGCATGGCGAGCATTTTCCTCGGTCAGCAGGCGTGTCGTGGCGATCACCTGGTTATAGGCGGGGTTGACGACGATGAGGTGTTGGCAGAAAGGGTCATAATGGTCGTGTTCGATGCCGTCGCCAGCGCCGCTGAGTGCGGCTCCCATCTCCTCGACAAAAACCTCATAGCGCAGGCGCTTGGCGGCGAGCACCTCGCCTTCGTTGCTGGCTAGTCGCGCCAGAAGGGGAGGATGACCCTTCATGTTATCGAAGGCATTCAAACGGTCCTTCATAGTGCTTGGCTCCTTTGGCTATTGTGCCTTCCTGAAGAAGCTTAGCGGGACGCTGTTGCAAATCGATGTATGGGATATGAAGCTTGTGTGAAACCGATACGCACGGCTTGCGACATGAAGTGGGGCTATTGCGCGATGGGAAAATGTCCTCGGCAGCTAGGGTCATCCTTGCGGCCTTTCTCGATCGTTTGCCACAGGATCGCGATCGACCCCATGGTGCCCAGAAGGACGGTTGACTTGGAAACCGGCACCGAGGGTGTGCTCGGGGGTCAACGCAGGTTCACAAAACCATCAACTTTTGTTCATACAGGCCCGATAGACTGAAGGGTTCTTAGAAGAGGATGAGCCACCGGTTGCCGACGGTAGCCGTCTGCCATGGGGGGAGTGCTCATGATTTATGCGGAGGTAATGGCCCATGCGTCAACACATGAAGACCTATATCGAGGAAGGAACATCGGGCACTGCCAGGAGTGTTCGTATCATGGCGGAGTATCTGTCCGCCCTGGAGGCCTTCCAACGGCTGGAGCACCGGTTTATGGTGACCGTTTTCGGCTCGGCGAGATTGCTAGAGCAGGCCGATGGTGCACAACTGGCCGAAGCCTTAGGTCGAGGGTGCGTGGCGCGAGGTTACGGAGTGATCACCGGAGGGAGTTCCGGCGTGATGCTCGCCGCCAATCGAGGTGCCTACGAGGAAGCCCAGCGACGCCATCTGCCTGTGGAGGATTACTCGGTGGGTTGCGCGGTGACGTTGCCTTTCGAATCAGGGAAAAACGCTTTTCTCGGTACCCAGGCCGATTTCCACTATTTCTTTGTGCGAAAATTTTTTCTGGTGGCGTATTCCAAGGCGTTCTTTTTCCTCGAGGGGGGTGGTGGTACGCGAGACGAGCTATGGGAGGTCTTTTGCTTGATTCAAACGGGAAAGATGCCTATCCACCCGCTGGTAGCGGTGGGTGACGACGCGAGCTGGCAAACGTTGCGCGCCGATCTCGATCACATGGTCGGTCGCGGGACTGTATCTACCGCGGATCGCAACATCCTGCAGTTTGTGGACACGGCCGAGGCGGCCTTGGCTATCGTCGCGCGGTTTTATCATCATGTGGAGCACATTCACTACGACAAAGGCAAGCGCACCATTGAATTTTATCTACGCTCGGTGCTCGGTACCCATGCCCTGCAGGCGTTGGAAGATCGCTTTGCCCCGGCGTTGAACGGTCTTTCCTGGGATCCCGAGCGCCGCTGTCTGGCAGCCTCGCAGTTCAAATTCCGATCGTATGCTAGGCTTTATGATGTGGTGGGCATGATCAATGAGTTGTTGCGGGATGTGAAGGTCACGGAACAGGCGATCGGATGGTAGCAGCGGCTGTGGGTTTCTGCCGACGGGCCTTGCCATGCCGCGCCGAGTGCTGGGCTCGTTGGCCCCCGTTGTTCGCCAGCTGTTCGAAGCGACGGCAGCGATGACCCGAACCCAAACGCCTTGGTTTTGAGATAAGCCGATGCAGAACGTCTTTTCAATGCTCTTCCTTGGAGTGGGCAACTCCCATGCGCGCGACTTGGGCAGTTCGGCGTGCGTGCTGGAAAGCAACGCAAACCCTCTTCTGCTCGTCGATTGCGGGCCCGACACGCTTACTGCCTACGCCGAAGCTTACCCAGGACGTATTCCGGAGGCAATTTTTATCACCCATAGCCACCTCGATCACATCGGTGGGCTAGAGAATCTGTTCTACCGAGCCTACTTCGATGGCCAGGGTGCGGAGGGCATCAAGCTTTTTGTCCCCGTCAGATTGATCGAGTTGCTGCAAAGGCGGATCGCCGATTATCCTGGTATCCTTGCCGAGGGTGGGGCCAACTTCTGGGATTGCTTTCAATTGATCCCGGTCTCTGAGCATTTCTGGCACGGCAATTTGCTGTTTACCGTGTTTCCCGTGCGCCATCACGAATTCTACTCTGCCTATGGGCTGGCTCTGGAAGGGGTGTTTCTCTATACCGGTGACACGCGGCCTATCCCAGAGGTCATCAACCGTTTTGCAGTACGCAACGAAGTCATTTTTCACGATTGCGGCCTGCATAAGAATCCTTCCCACACCGGCATCGGCGAGATAGCGGATCATTACCGGCCCGAGCAGAGAGATCGGATGGTCCTTTATCATTACGAGTCTGTCGAGGCGGGTCAACGGATTGAGACCCTTGGCTACCGTATCGCCCGCCGCGGCGAACGGGTCCGCGTGCGAGAGGGATCTTGCTCTTTGGCGCCGGCCGAAAGACCGGTGCATTACCTTCGCGATGTGCCCGAAGCCTCCCTCCTGGTGATGACCAAGCCATAGTAGTTCTTGGCGGTCAGGGTCATCATTGCGTCGGGTTGGGTGGTGTTCGCTCCTCGGTTATCTCCGGGGCTGGCCGAGAGGTACTAGCATGCTTATTGCCGGCTCGGAGGAGGGGGCGTCGGCGTTTCCGGACGGGTGGCCTTATCTTCTGGCGGCGCGGGGGGCGGACTTTGATCCAACGGCCAAGGCCGGATCCCCTGCATCTTCGAGCGAATCTCCTCGGTAATCATTCGCGATTCCTGCGCGTCTTGTACCGCTCGTGGTGTGATCAGCACGATTAGTTCCGTGCGTTCGTTCCCTCGGCCTCTCGTTCCGAATAGCGGCCCGACCAGGGGTAGATCCTGGAACAAGGGCACCCCCGACTTCTCGACCCGATTGCGTTCGCGGATGAGCCCTCCGAGAACCAAGGTCTCGCCGCTTTGCACGGCCACGGTGCTGGTGATCTCGCGGTTTTGGATGGTAGGACCAAAGGGGGAGTCAACCGTGCCCGGGTCGACGTTGCTGACGTTTTGGACGATGTCCATGATGATCAACCCGCCCTTGTTCACCCGCGGCATCACCGTCAACAAGACGCCGGTTCGTTGGCGTTCCACGTTATTGATGATATTCGCTGTTTCCAGCGTCGATTGCTGTTGCTGGGTGACAACGGGCACTTCGTCGCCGACGTTGATGTTGGCCGCCTGGTTGTTGAGCACCATCAGCGAAGGCGAGGCGAGGATGTCGAGCTTGCGCTCCGCGGCCAGCGCCCGCAGTAAAGCTTTGACGGCGTCGGCGGCGTTGACGATGCCGAAGGTGAACCCAGTGAAGCCGGCTGGGAATTGAATAGGGCTGTTTCCCAAACGAGTGACGGCGGTGCTGTTACCGACATTGTTGGTGAAAAACCACTCGACACCGTAGAGGAGTTCGTCGGTGAGGAAGACATCCGCCAGCGTGGCTTCGATGAGGACCTGCAAGGGCACCACGTCGAGCTGCCGCAGCGCGGATCGTATCTGACGGTATTGGGGCTCGGTGGCCAAGATGACCAGGGCGTTATTGATCTCATCGGGAATGATGCGCATCGGCTGCGGGTCCGGGACGGCGAGGTCGGGAGCCGCAACGCTGCGCGGTTCGGAGGCGGCGGTGCGGCTACCCAACAGCGCACGAGTGCCCCGTCGCGCGTCTTGCTGGTCATTCCCGGCAGCCGCTGTCGGGGGCGTGACACCGAGGTCTGAAGCCGCAACTCCGGTAGCAGGTGGCACGCCGGTCCGAGTAGCCGACCCCGGATTGCCCGCCCACGGTGCGTTGGCGGGTGGACTGTTGAAGGGCTGAGGGCTGGCTTGGGAAGCGGCCATGGCTGAGGCGGTTCTGCCGGTCAGCTGCACCGGTCGTAGACCGGGGGCGAGCTGGGCAGGGGGAATCGTGGGTTCGGCGGGCTGGGTGCCAAACACTTGGCTCAGCACGTTGGCCAGATCGATAGCCCTGCCGTTTTGTACCGGATAGACGAACAGGCGCTGTCCAGTCCCGCGCGGCTCCCTGTCGAGGCGCTTTATCCACAACGCGACCTGCTTTAAGTATTGTTTGCGGGCGGTGATGACGAGCAGGGCGTTGATGCGTTCGACCGGCACGAGACGGACGAGCCCTGCCAACGGTCCTTCCTTGTCGTCGCCAAACAAGGTCGTCAGCTCCTCGGCAAGGGTTTTGACATCGGCAAATTCGGGGCTGAACAATCCAAACGACTTACCCGCCAACCAATCCACGTCGAACAGTCGCACCGTTTCCAGCAGTCTCGCGATTTCCTGGCCGGTACCGGCGAGCACCAGTAGATTGCGCTCGGTATCGACCCGTACCAGGTTTTCGGCGGTCGCCAGCGGTTTCAGGATCTCTTGCATTTCCCGTGCGCCGACATGCTCTAGCGGCACGACATAAACGGTGTATCCGGTGGGCAGGGGGGTTGTGACATCGCCAAGCTGTGGTGTCTTCGACACTTGCAGCGCGTTTTTGCTGGGCACGATGGCGTACAAACCCCGGTCGTTGACGAGGGTGGCGTCGTTCATGCGAAGCAGCATCTCGAGCGTGGGGAGCAGGGCCTCGCGGTGAAGCGGCCGGCCTGTCTGCAGCGTGACGCTGCCTTGTACGCGCGGGTCGATGGCAAAGTTTCTGCCCAACAGATCGCCGACGATGACTTTGACCACTTCCCGCAGGTTGGTATTCTCAAAGTTCAGAGTGATCTTCCCGGGTTCTGTCTCGGTGAAGGGGGCAGGTTTCGACGCGGCGAGAAACCGATCGGTGCCGGGAAGATAGACGGGTGGAACCGAATCGGCTGAGGACGACTCCACAGCCTCGCCTAATGCGGTGGCCTCGTTCTGGGACCTTGCTTCGGTCTTGCTTGCCAGAGGCTGGTGTGATCGGCCGACCGCGGCTGGGCCTGCGGTGGCGCCGGATGACGGCGTCGGGTCGGGGGCTAATAAGGGACTTTGGGTCGGCTCGCTAGCTCGCTCAGGTCCTGGGGTCTGGCAGCCCGGTACTGATACCAGGAGTGTCAGAAAGATTAACCATGTGCCGGGTCGAGTGGTCATGTGGTGCAAGCTTGTCCTTGGTTGGAAAGGGCGATTCCATTTGCCGAAGCGTCGCATCATGACCTCACAGCGTTGGGAAGGCTTTGGCTACCGCACTGAATAAGTCGTCGCCCTGCTCGGGCGGATCACCAGGCGGCGTTCTGGGAGGCGCTTCCCGGCGTTGTCCAGGCGACACCTGCCTTGGAGCGGTGCGGGTGCCGGCGGGGGTGGCGCGTTGCTTCGGGGGCGGCTCGAATCGCCATAGCAGTACGACTTTGGTGCGGTCACCTTTCTTGAGCACCAGACTGTCGTTGCGAATTGTCTCGACCGACCAGCCGGCCACCTCCTGTCCCTCTTCGACGCGAATGAGGTTGGGTTTTTGTGGGGTGGTCTGCAGCAGGGCGAACCGTTGGTCGCTGGCGAGGACGATGGCGGAGAGGACAATGTCCCCCTCGGCGAGGGTTTCGGCCTGTGCTCGCGGATCGTCATCGTCTTCTGCGGGCAACTCAGGGGGTTGTCGGGCTTCATAAAACAGCGGACGAGCGAGCGTCTCGAAAAAGGTCTCGATAGGCGGTAGGGAAAACTGGGGTAACTCGCCTTGGGCAGAACCCTGGCGTTGCCAGTCGGTCGCTTCGGGCGCTGAGGAGGTGGCTGTGGGCGTTGCGTAGGGCGGCCATTGCAAGCCCACCAGGGCCAAAAGCGCGGTGAGGCTGACCAGCAGTGCAATGGAGATCGGCTGCTTGGGAACCATTTACGTCTCGCTGCTCGGCATGAGGCCGGAGAGGTCAAACCTCACGTCTAATTCCGCCGCGGTGGAGAGTCCGCGACGATAGACTTGGTGGCCCCGAGAGAGGATGGTCAGGTTTTCGATCAACAAGTAGGGCGCACCGCTCTCGAGCCCGTACAGGACGTCTTGCAGGGCCTTCGTCGAGACCCGCATCTGCACATTGACTGCGACCTGGGCAAAAGGTCCAACGTTGCTGACCGGCAGGATCCGGGTGCTGGTCAGGCGGCCACCACTTTGTTCGACGATAGACTTGACACGATCCTGGAGGGCTGCGGCAGCCAGGGTGGGGCTCTCCGCGTCCAAGGTATAGCGGACGAGCTTGCGCTGTTGGCTCAAACCTTCGACTCGCTGCTCGAGCACGTGTTGCTCGGCGGCGATGCGCTGGAAGCGTGCGATGTTCTCTCGGTGGTCTTCGATTTGTTCCTGGTTGGCGTAATAAGTACGCCAGAGTGGATGCACGACGCCAAAATAAAGGCCTCCCAATACCAAGACTAACAGTCCTAGAGCGAGGAGCCGGCTCTGGGAAGGGGTTAGATTAGACGTCATCGGCGGTCTCCCCGGTAATCCGTGCCGAAAGGTGAAAGCGCTCACGGCCCGTTCGCGTGTCTTGGGTGACCGGCGATTGAAAGCGGACGTCGGCAAATGTCTTCGATTCCTCGATCAGTGCAATCAGCGACGAGGCGCTGCCGGATACGCCCTGCAGGTGGATTTCACCGCCTTTGATTTCCAACCGACTCAACCAGGTGGAATCTGGCAAGACCACCGTGAGCTCATTGAGGACCTCGACCATGGTCGGCCAGCGCGACTTTCGGTCCATGGCCACCTTGATCTCTTGCGCGAGCCGTTCCGCCTGCTCTCGAAGCGACATGGCACCATGGGCTGCTTGCCGTACTTTCTCAAGTTGCCTATCGAGGTGAGTGATCTGGCTGCGTTGGTGGTAGAAAGGCAGAGACACCGCGACCAGCAGCAGCAAGCCGTTTAGGGCCACCAATAAGGGCGTGATGCGGGCGGATAGCGGCAGCCGATCGGCCCCCGGTACTAACAAAAACGTGCGTCCGTCCCACCTTGAATCGGTTGCGCTGCCGGGTGGGCTCATGCGCAGCCGCAAGTCGGAAAGCAGCGAGAGGATATTGTCTACCAGGGCGCGGGGCACGACTCCGAGGCGCACCGTCAACTGCTTTCGACTCGGATCCCGCCCGATGACCCGATAGTCAAAGTAGACACTATCAGCGCGAAACGGGGTTTGTCGGTCCATCTCAAAGGTTAACACCTGGGCCAGATCCCGCTGTGCCGCGAGGGGGATCGGCAGCTCCTTGGTCAAAGATAAGCCCGGAGCAAGGGTTAGAACGACCCGTGCTGGCCGCGACTTCAGGGCCTGGATCGGAGCCGTGAGTAACCGTCGGCGTGCCTGCACCTCGACACGATCGTGGGCGTGACCCAGTTCATCGGTGTCGGTACGAGGTTGCCGTCCGAGCTCTCTGGTTCGGCCGCCGGTTTCGTGGTAGGCGATGATCTCGGTTGCTGAAACCGCGATGCGAATCTGGTTGAGGCGACCTGACGAGAGCTCGCGCCACCTGTGGGGGAGCATCGAAATCAGCTCGTCGCGCCACCAGCGAAGGTAAGCCTGCAATACTGTCATGGGTACCTCTCGGCCGCAGAAGGCCCCTCGACGGAGGCCGTCTGGAGGTCGCTGGTAAACCAGGCGAGAACCGAATAAGGCTGCTTGGGATTTCCCGTCAGTTTCACCACGGCGCGCCGTCGTACCGCGATTTCGCCGGCTACGCGTCCCTCACCGATCACCGTGTAGACTCGTGACTGAGCCTGTCCCAAGTAGGTTTGGCCCTGTTCGAGCAGGCTCGTAGGCGGTGACTGACCGATTTCTGCCGCATACTCGCGTACTTGTAGGAACTCGTCGACGCGCGACGCTTGCAGGCCCGGAATCGCCAGCAACACCTCCCGGGAAGCCGTCATGGCATCAACACGCGCTTGGCCGGAATAGGTCGTGACCAGGGGTACCAGACGCTGATAGATGTCTCGACGCATCGGCAGCACCTGATCCAGCTCCTCGACCGTAAGAAACGAGCCGTCTCGGGCACCGTAGGGGCGTCCTGCGGCGGCATAGTCGGCGTCCTCGGCACCTCGCGGGCGCCGGTTAGAGTCAGGATCGCGCCAGTCCAGTATCGCATCCGCGATCACGGGGGCGATGGACTCATCCGCGACGCTTGCCAGCAGCGCGTGAATCAGCTCCTCCGCCGCAGCATTGAGATCGATCTTGCCCGCTTCCGCGATCAAGGCGATGCCTAACTCATTCTCCCCGAAAGGTATCCGGTACGGTGTTCCGTCTCGTCTCCATTGGGCCTCTTGGGCTGGCACCAAGAGATCCAGTATGCCCCGCTCGATAGCCGCTTCCGCCAGTGCTGTCGCTTGCGCGCGCTGCACAAAATGGGTGGTCGATGACGTCTCGATGCGCATCTCGAATGCAAAGCTGACGGCTATGACCGCCAGCAGGCCCAGGGTCCAAAGCACCACCACCAGCGCCATTCCCTGCGCAGCCTGGGCTACGTTCGAAGCGGGCTGGCCGTTCCGTCTCATCTTACACCCCGCACCGCTGCCAGTACCGGTCAGGAGACCCCATCGCCCTTCGCGGGAAGGTCACGACCGAGGCGATCGGGTGATCGAGCACTACTGGCGTCTCGACGCACCTCATCTATGTGCAGGGCCACCACGAGCTCTGGCCAGGGCTGAGCGGCATCAGGGGTGACGGCGAGGCTCACCAGTTTGGGTAGACGCCGGGCATCGGTCCAGTGCGCGTGCCAACGCTCCGGGAGGTCGCCCTGCGCCGCACGGTCATCTGACAGTGCGCCGAAATAGGCGAAACGCGCCTCACCGATGCGTCTCGCTAACACGGCTCGTTGCGTGAACTGTGCCGCTTCCATTGGGTCGAGGTCTGGATGCAACAGGGTGCGCGTGACAACCAGGCTTCCTCCATCGCTGTTTTCCGTAAATTCGACGACAAACGCGTGCAATCCGCCCGTGCCAAGGTGAGGAGCCATGTCGGTGACAAACCGCAGGCGGCGCTCGGTCCCTTCGAACTGCAGGCGGTGCGCGGTGTCTTCCCTCAGTAGCAGCGGATAGGCCTTGCTCAGGTAGCGTTGCAAAAAGCCCACCGCAAGCCGCATGTCTTCTGCCTGTTCACGGTGCGTCGCAGCCGCCTCCCAGCTGCGCAGGCTCAACCAAAATGCGGAGTAAAGGACCAGAGTTATGACGGCTAGTAAAGTGAGCCCAACCAGCAGCTCAACCAGGGTAAACCCCCGATGCCGGTAACGGTTCGGGGTTGGCGTTGCGGAGGTGCCCAGTATCATGGTGCCGGTGCCAGGCGCAGGGTTCTCAAGGAGACTGAGCGTGGGGGACCACCGACCTGCCAGCTGACTTCAACGGTGGCGACAACCGGATAAACAGACGTCCCTCGCTCCCCCAACCTGGGGTAGGCGTCCGTAGCATAGACGGTGATCTCGGAGCGCCACCCGTAGGTGTCGTCGAAGCGTCCAATGCGTGCGCCGAGCTTAAGACCCTCCTCTTCAGCCTCGAGGGCAGCCATTTTTGATTGCGCCAACAACACCGCTCGCGTGTACTGCTCTCCCAGTTCGACGGCACGCAGGCCGCTTGAGATCACGTTCAACAGCACCGTCAATAACACCGCCATCACGGTAAAGGCAACCAACACTTCCAGCAAGGTAAAGCCTCTTGCTTCGAGTCGGGTGCTTAAGGCCCAGTATCCCGCCGCCGGTGGGTGGTTGACTAAGGTTGTTGCGGCGCAGCCTCGAGGATGCGCACCCGTCCGGTGAACCATTCTACATCGACCAAGTACTGTCTTTTATCCGTTTTGAGCGTGATCCGACCGCCGGTCGAGCTGCCGTCCGGAAAGAAACGAATAGCCCCGACAGCTTCGGAGCTGAGTTCAGAGTGAGCAGTGTACAGGACGAGATCGATCGAACGTGGCAGCTGATAAGGCGGCCGCCCTTCCTCCATCGCGAACCGTCGCTCGTTGACATCGACGGCAAAGGCGGCGGGACGATTGTACGTCAAAGCCAGATCCCGCGTTCTGCGCAATCCGGCTGCAACGGCCTGAGCATGGGCCTTGAGTTCAGCGGCGGGACTGCGCCACAGCATCGGCACGCTAACGGCCGTGATGAGTGCGAGCAGGCTCAGCACTAGGAGCAGCTCAAACAGCGTGACGCCGAGACCGGCATGCTTTTCGATGGGGGCGTCGAGATACGATCCGCTTCGATGGAGGCGAGCCATGGCATGGGGCCCATGCAGGGAAAACGGTGCCCTATTCCCAGCTGACAATATCGGCGTTCTCGCCTTCACCCCCCTCTGCATTATCTGCCCCCAGGGAGATCAGATCGTAGGGGCCGTGCTCGCCGGGGAAACGGTAGACATAGTCGTTCCCCCAAGGGTCCTTCGGGATGACGCTCTTCTTCAGGTACGGACCGTTCCAACGGGCTTCACCCGCAGGGGGCTGCACCAACGCCTCAAGATCGGGAGGATAGGTTCCGACCTCGAGTTTATACAGATCGAGTGCCTGCCCCAGGTTCTCGATTTGGACCCGCGCCGAATCGATGCGTGCACTAGCGAGGTATTTGAAGACCCTCGGTGCCGCGAAGGTTGCGATCAAACCCAGGATCGCCAGGACCACCAGCAGTTCGAGCAACGTAAAGCCGCGCGGGTTTGCGCCTTGGCGCCCAAGCCCATTGGATAGCATAGAGTTCTTCAGTTTCATCTCGCCTTTTCTCTCCGGGAGGTATAGAGCATGACTGGGCTGTCTAAAGACCGAAGTCATTGACACCGAGGAGCGCCATGAGAACGGACAGGATAATGCCGCCAACGACCAATCCGAGGCCGAGGATGAGGGCCGGCTCGATCACGACAACGAGGCGTTGCACGGCGGTTTGTACCTCACGCTCGTAGATGTCCGCAAGCCTGAGCAGCATCGCTTCCAGATTGCCGGTTTGCTCACCTACCTGCAACAGATGGCCGGTCAGGCGGGGAAACACCTGCACCGCGGCGAGTGCCCGCGCCAAGCTTTGACCCTCCTTGAGACTGGAGGCGATGCGCTGCACACTGCTGGCGATGGCCTGGTTACCGATCACTTCTTTGGCAATGAGGATGGCCTGCAGCACCGGGACGCCATTGGTGAGAAGCGTTCCAAGGGTGCGAGTGAAACGCGCCGCCTCATGTTGCGCGACCAGCTTTCCCACTAGCGGAACCCGTAGCAGTCGTGCGTCCCACAGTTGCCGTCTTGCCGGCGACCGTAGTTGATAACGTATAGAATACACACCCAGCGTGATCACGAGCGCGATGAGCCACCAATAGCTCTGCAGAAAGCCGCCGACAGCGATGACGACTCGTGTTGGCCAGGGCAATTCCTGGCCCAGATCCTGAAACATCTCGGCAAAGCTCGGGATCACAAAGGTCAGCAACACGAACACCGATAAGACCGCCATGGTGGCGAGTATGGCTGGATAAATCAGCGCTGAGACAAGGGTTTCCTGTAACTTGCGGGAGCGCTCCATGAACTCGGAGAGCCGGCCTAAGGTTATATCGAGGGCGCCGCTGCTCTCGCCGGCTCGTACCATATTGAGGTAAAAGCGAGAGAATAACCCGCCCTTTTGCCCCTCCAGTGCCGCCGACAGAGAGGCTCCCCCGCGCACCGCCTTGTGGATGTCTGCCAACAGCTCTCGTTGCGCTTCATGCTCGGCCAGATCGGTGAGAATGGCGAGGCTCTTATCCAGGGTGACGCCAGACTGCAGCAACGTGGATAATTCTAGGGTGATGAGGCTAATGTCTTGGCGCGAAATGCGTCGTGGTCGCAACAACCGACGTCGGTCGAAACGCGGGATCGAGCGGGCCGCCACCTCCTCCGCCCGGATGGGGAAGTGTCCCTGGCTTTGCAGCTGGCGGATGACCAACTCTTGACTGGCCGCTTCCATCTCACCCTCCAGCACCTCGCCGGCGACGGTGGCGGCCTGGTAGCGAAAGCGTGTCATCTGGTCAGGACTCCTGGGTGACCCGCACGACTTCCTCAAGCGTCGTTTGGCCGCCTAAGACCTTGTGCAGGCCGTCTTGATACATGGTGATCATGCCGTGTGCGGTGGCGGCACGTTGAATGGCGGTTGCATCGCTGTGGTTGAGAATGACCTGCCGTACCGAGTCGGACAACACCAAGAGTTCCAGTATGCACGTGCGGCCATGGTAGCCCTGCCCCGAACAGAGCTCACACCCGCGAGCCCGGTACAGGGTGACGCACTGATCGGCACCACCTTGCGCTAACCCCAGATGCGCCACGAGCTCAGGCAGCGCCGTGTAAGGTTCTTTGCAATGTGGACACAGGGTTCTCACCAGCCGTTGGGCGAGCACCCCGCTGATGGTTGAAGTCAGCAAATAGTCCTCGACTCCCATATCGATCAGTCGCGTCACGCTGGAGGCCGCATCGTTAGTGTGCAAGGTCGAAAAAACCTTATGCCCTGTGAGGGCCGCCTGAACAGCGATGCGCGCGGTCTCTAGATCCCTCATTTCGCCGACCATGATGACATCAGGGTCTTGGCGGAGAATGGAGCGCAGCGCATGGGCGAAGGTCAGACCGATCTGTGGCTTGACCTGGATTTGATTGATGCCATCGAGTTGGTATTCCACCGGATCTTCGACCGTTAGTATTTTCCTGTCTGGGGTATTGAGCGCCTGCAGAGCGGCGTACAGGGTGGTCGTTTTGCCACTACCGGTGGGACCGGTGACGAGTATGATGCCGTGGGGGCGAGCCAGGACCGTCTCGAATGTAGGCAGTAGAGCCGCTGTAAACCCGAGGGTCTCGAATTCGAGCGGGACGCTCGTTCGGTCGAGGATACGCAGCACCACACTCTCACCGTACAGGGTCGGTACCGTGGATACGCGCACGTCGAATTCCCGGCCGGCGATCCGCAGTCGAATGCGGCCATCCTGGGGCAGGCGGCGCTCGGCGATGTTCAGGTTCGCCATCACTTTGATGCGGGAGATCACCGCCGCGGTAGAACGTACAGGTGGCGTCTCCGTGTCCCGCAATACCCCATCGACGCGGTAACGGATGATCAGCTTGTTCTCAAAGGGCTCAAGGTGGATATCGGAGGCGCGTGCTTCCAGGGCTCGGGTGATCAGCGAATTGACGAGCCGAATGATGGGCGCTTCGGCTGCCAGATCCCGCAGGTGTTGGATATCGTCCAGTTCCTGTTCTTCGACTTGGCCCGCGGCGATGTCCGCCACGACCTTCGCCATCGAGGACGTACCGTTGCTGTAATGGCGCTGGAAGGCCGCTTCGATGTCCGCTGGTACACCGACCTGGGGCTCGATTTCCTTGCCGGTGGCCAGCTGTAGGGCTTCCTGGGTGTACCGATCCAACGGATCGGCCATCGCCAGTAAGAGATGATCCTGGCGCAACCCTAAGGGAATGACCCGGGCCTTTCTTAAGAACTCTGGCGCAACCTGCCCATCCAATAAAGGAACTTCCGGATAGCGCTCGGGTGGCACCAAGGGCAGGTTGAGCTGTTCGGCGAGCCCTTGGGCCACGTCGCGCTCGGATAGCAATCCCAGTTGCACCAGCAATACGCCGAGCCGCTCGTCGCTGCCCTTTTGCAGCTTCAACGCCCGGTCGAGCTTTTCCTTATCGAGCTTTCCTTGCTCAATGAGCAGTTGTCCAAGGTAGGGTGGCAATCGTGGGCCCTCTTGAGATGGCAACGATCGACCTCGCTAAGAAGCTGTTTTAAAAATTACTGCGCTTGCCTGAGCTGCGTTGCGCGGCAGCTCGAAATGCTCATGTACTCCTTTGTACACTCCGCGTTACTCGCCCCATCCCTGAGGCTCGCTCCCTCGGAGCCAGCCTGCGGCTGTTCAAAATCGTTCCGGACGATTTTGTCTCGCTGCCGTGCGCCTTGCTCTGGCGGCGCTCGTGACATTTTTAAAACAACTTCTAAGCCCGTTTACTTTGAGAAGCATACCACGAACCCCGGGTGCACACAGAGGCGAAGGCCGGGTTATCGGTAAGCCAGATCGATGGCCAGGACGTCTTCGTGTGGCGCCCCATCCTTGCCGGTCGGTGCGGATTCAACCGTGCGGCCCACGTGGTGCATCGTCTTTGTTTTCCCTTTGAACCGGTGATGCAATAGCTGCTCCAAGAGATGGACTGTCTGACAAATCGATCCGGCGTTGGCCATGGTTATTGTTCATACCGATGTAACCAAGCTGCGCTACTTTTCGTTTTACCGGCTGCCAACAGACCGGGTTTTAACCTTCAGGCTACAGGACTATGGAGCGCCGTTATCAGGCCCGCAGGGTGCTTGATCTTGACGTCGTGTTGTACGATGGTCAGGGGCGCATGGGTTCCTTTAAAGCCCGCAATCTGAGCCTTGGCGGCATTTACATCGAAACGGGGCCGATCGATCTCTGCATTGGGGATCTTTTGGATGTGTCATGCGTCGTCGATTGTGACACAGTCAAGAAGCAGAAACTGCGGGGCATCGTCGTGCACCATACCGACCAGGGCGTCGGCGTGATGTTTAGAGATTATGATGTCTCGTCTCTGGAGACTATGGGGGCGCTGGACGGGGACATCGCAGTAGCTGCCATGGCCGGCGAGCGGGATCGTGGTCTTTGACGAAACGATGACCACAACCGCTTCCCCACACGTTCGGCGGGAGCGTTCAGCGTCGCGCAGCGACCCGGCTTTCGGAGTACACTGAGTTCCGGGTCATTGACGGGATTGAGCCATGAAAGCGGTGGTTTGCAGAACATATGGAGAACCCGAAGCGCTGGTCATAGAGGACAGGCCGGAACCTCCCATGGGGCCCGCCCAAGTTCGCGTGGGCGTTCACGCGTGCGGTATCAATTTTGCCGATACGCTTTTGATTGCGGGGAAGTATCAGTTAAGGCCAACGCCTCCCTTTACCCCCGGTATGGAAGTGGCTGGAGAAGTCTTGGAGTGCGGTCAACAGGTGACCCGCTGTCGGGTCGGAGACCGCGTGCTTGCCATCCCTGACTATGGCGGGTTTTCCCAGCAGGTCGTGGTCTCTGAAGCGGACACATTTGTGATCCCCGACAGCATGGAGGCCGTGGTCGGTGCGGGTTTCCCAGTGACTTATGGCACCTCTCACATCGCTTTGCAGTGGCGCGCAGCCTTGCAGGCTCGAGAGGTGCTAGTGGTGCATGGCGCTGCCGGCGGTGCGGGTCTTAGCGCCGTGGAGATCGGCAAGGCTATGGGCGCGGAAGTGATCGCCACGGCTGGCGGATCCGCCAAGCTGGCTGTTGCCGCCGCGCACGGGGCCGATCACCTCGTCGATTCCCGGCGGGAGGATGTTCGGGAGCGCATAAGAGCTCTCACCGGTAACCGGGGGGCAGATGTGATCTACGATCCCGTCGGCGGCGATCTGTTCGACATGTCCCTGCGCAGCGTCGCCTGGGGAGGGCGGATTCTGCTGATAGGCTTTGCCAGCGGCCGTGTGCCGCAGATCCCCGCCAATATCGTGATGGTCAAGAACATCGCCGTGATCGGTGTTCACTGGGGATCTTATCGAACCCAGGCGCCTGGTGTGTTGGCTGATTCCTTTGCCCAGCTGTTCGCCTGGTATAGTGAAGGCTTGCTGAAGCCCCATGTGGCCGACACTTATCCGCTGCACGAAGCCGGCTCGGCCCTTCGCGCACTGCTGAGCCGGAAGACGACGGGCAAACTGGTGCTCGTCACCCGTTAGAGCCGGTTGATCGAACCGTTAACCTCATGGCTGACGCCTGCTTAACTGCTTTTCAGTCTTACGCGTCGGCGAGTACCGGAGTTGGATCGGCCCGCAGAGGGAGTGAGTTAACCTACTGCGCCTCCCGATAGCTGCGGACGGTGCTCGCCCTTCGCCTATCGACCTGATATGTCTCTCGGCTTTGCGTCGTCCGACTAGCTCTCGAGCCGCTGGCGGCGGCTGTATCCACCCCCTCTCCTGCTGCCGCCGGGATCCCTTTCCCGCCCAGGCGCTCGGCCCAACGCTCATGGACTGCCAGCAGGGCGGGGATGACCAGCAGCACCAGCACCGTGGCCACGCCGAGACCGAAGGTGATGGAAACGGCCATCGGGATCAGAAACTGTGCCTGTACGGAGCGTTCGAAGAGGAGTGGCACCAGCCCTGCGATGGTGGTGAAGGACGTCAACAAGACGGCGCGCAGGCGCTGACACGAGGCCTCCACGATGGCGGCATCGCGCGCGAGCCCCTCCTCGCGCAGGGATTGGTAGAAGCTCACCAGGATGATGGAGTTGTTCACCACGATGCCGGTAAGACCGAAGAGGCCAAACAGGGACAGGATAGTGAGCTCCAAGCCCATGAGCCAGTGTCCCACCAGGGCGCCCAGCAAGCCGAACGGGATGATGGCCATGACCACCAGCGGCCAGCCGTAGGCGCTGAAGACCCAGGCGAGCACGAGGTAGATCATCGCCAGCGCGAACACCAGACCCATGCGCATGTCGCCGACGGTCTCCGCCTGCTCCGCGGCGCGGCCTTCGAACGACCAGGTGATGCCGTGCCGTTCCACCAGCTCCGGCAGGGTACTCTCGGCGAGCTGCTGGCGCACACGCGCGGCGTTATTGACCTGCCGATCCACCTCCCCCGAGACGTGGATGGCGAGCCGGCCGTCGGCGTGGCGCAGGGTCTCGAATCCCTGACGGGGTTCCAGCTCCGCCACCGTATCCAGTGGTGCGCTGCTCCCGTCCGGCAGCACGATGGCCAGCCTCTCCAAGGTGGCGCCGCGGTGGCGTTCCGCATCGGGCAAACGCACTCGCACTTCCAGTTCCTCGAGGCCATCCTGGAAGATCTGCGCCAGCCGACCATCGAAAGCGGCGCGCAGTTGTCGGCCCATCGACTCGATGGTCAGGCCCAGTGCCAGGCCTTCCGGTGTCAGGCGGTAGATGAGTTGCTCGCGACCGAAGGGCATGTCGTCCTCCACGCCGTAGACCCCAGGATGGTCGTTCATCACCTCCGCCAGTTCGAGACCGGCAGCTTTGACCACCTGGGGATCGGATCCGGTGATGCGGATGTCGAGGTCGCGTCCCGGGGGTCCGCTCTGCCGTTGGGTGACGGTGAAATTCTCGATTCCGGCAGGTAGGCGCACGTGGGCTTGCCAGGCGCGGATGATCGCCGTATTGCGGACTTCGCGGCGGTCAGGGGAAACCAGCTCCACTAGGACGGCGCCGAACTGCTCACCCTTGGGTGATTGAGTCGCGCCGCCCGGTTCCACGCCTTTACCGAGGTGTACGACGATGGTGCGGATCAGGTTACCCCCGAGTTCCCGTTCAGCCTCCAGCAGAGCCTCCTCGACATGCGATAGGAAGGCTTCGACGCGCTGCGGTGGTGTGCCGGCCACGAAGCTCACGCCGGCGTTGATCAGCGTCCCTTCCGGTGAGGGGAAGAAGGTGAAGCCGATGCGCCCCCCCGCGATCAGACCGAGAGCCAGGATCAACACCGCCACGGCACCGGCTAGGGTGACGGTGGCGTGGCTGACGGCCCCGCTGACCAAGGTGCGAAACGTGTGTTCGCGAAACTGCTCGAAGCGCCGCTCGAAACGCCAGCGCAGCGAGCTGGCCGGAGGCGGCGTGACCTTCTGCAGGCTGTTCTTGAGATGCGCCGGCAGAATCAGAAAGCTGATCACCAATGTCGCGAGGATCACGCACACCACCACCAAAGGTATGTCGAACAGGATGTTGCCGATGATGCCCCCCACTAGCATCAGCGGCAGGAACGCGGCGACCGTCGTGAGCGAGGCGGAGATGACCGGAGCGAGCATGCGCTTGGCGCCGCTGTGCGCGGCCTGGGTGGGCGTCATGCCACGCTGGTATTGGGTATAGGCATGCTCGCTGACGACGATGGCGTTGTCGACGATCATGCCGAGGGACATGATGAACCCGAATAAGGAGATCATGTTGATGCTGCCGCCCATCACATAGAGTGCCAGGAACGCTGTGGTGAAGGCGACGGGGATGCTGAGGGCCACCCGCAGGGCGAGCCGCCCGTTGAGGAACAAGAACAGGAGTCCCAGCGCGAGCACGAGGCCACCCACCCCGTTTTTCAGCAACAGCAGGATGCGCTCGAGGATCAGCTCCGAGAACTGATCGTAAACATGCAGTTCCACCGTGGGGGGCAAGCGGGGGAGGGTCTGCGCCAACCAATCCTTGAGTACCCGAGACGCCTCGAGCGCGTCGGCGGTCTCGGTTCGTTGAAACACCATCTCGACCGCCGGCCGGCCGCGGTAGCGCACCAGCACTTCATTGTCACGGGGCCGGCGCTCGATGTCGGCGATATCCCCGAGGTAAACGAGACCATTGCGGCTATCGGCGCGCAGTGGCAGGTGGGCGAAGCCGAGCTCGGTCCGCTGTTGTTCAAGGCTGCGCAATTGGCGCGCCGTGTCGTCGCGGCCAGCCATCCCGGCCGGTACGTCGCGGCTCAGTTCGGCGATCCGATGGCCGATGTCATCGAGCGTCATACCCAGCTCGAGCAGGCGCTTGGTCGGCACCTGGATAGCGATTTCCTCCTTGGGTAGCCCGGTCAGATCGATGCGCGCGATCCCACGGTCTAGCAGCTGTCGCTCGAATTCGCGCACGAGGTGCCGCAGTTCTTGCCTATCAGTCGGGCCGGTCACGAGCATGCGGCCGATGGGCTCGTAGCGAATGATGCGGGTGATGACGGGTTCTTCGGCCGCTTCGGGCAAGTTACGTTGTTGCGCGACCACGTCCTTGACTTGATCGAGTGCCAGAGTCATGTCGGTGCCGGCCTGGAACTCGAGGGTGATGGCGGCAACGCCGAGCGCCGAGGTTGAAGTCATGTTGCGCAGCCCGTCCACCGTGCGCAGCTCCTGCTCGAGAGGCACGACGATACCGGCCTCCACATCCTCGGCGCTGGCGCCCGTCCACACGACACGCACCGAAATGAAATCGAGAGCGAAGTTGGGAAAGAATTGGGTGTTGAGCTTGAGTAGAGACCAGCTACCCGAAAGTATCATCACCGCCATCAACAGATTGGCCGCCAAGCGGTGGCGCAGGAACAGACCGATCGGACCACGGGGGGATGACACCATACTGTCAGTCATCCGCGACGCTCGTTACCAGCAGCCCATCCACGGCGTTGGGCAGACGCGTCGTCACCACCCGATCCTGGCTGCGCAGCGACGGGCTATGGATCAGCACGAACTCGCGACCGACTGCGTCGCGCCATTCGCCGACACGCTCAACCTGCAGGGCACGCATGCGGTCCTCTGCCAGGCGATAGATGCGGTTCCTGCCGTAGAGGGCCTCGAAGGGTAGGGCGACGACTCCTTGGCGCGGTGCCAGTTGGAGCTCCAGGGCGATGAATCGGCCAAGCGGCAGCTCGCCACCGGCCTCGGTGACACGAAACAGTGCCTCGACTCCGGCCGCCGTGGCCGGTGCCTCGCCGGCCAGCCGAGAGAGTTCCAGCTCGACCGGCAGCCCGTCTACTTGGGCGCGGGCTGTCAGGGAAGTGCCGCTGCCCAGGGCGGCACGAACCTCGGGTAGGTAATTTGCGGGGATGCGCGCCCGTACCTCGAGGGCGGCGAGATCGTAGACCGCGACTACCGGGTCACCGATGCGTATCCGTTCTCCTGGCGCCACATGCACGCTGGCGATGCGGGCATCGAAGGGCGCGGTCACACGACTACGTGCCAGATCGAGCCCAGCCTGTTGCACCAGCGCTAGGGCACGGCGTTCACGGGCCTGGAGCTGTGCCAGCCGGGCTTCGAAGTCGTCCCGTGCCAGTCGGCGGACAGTGACCGCCAGAGCCTGCTGTTCGTAGGTGCGTTGGGTCTCGTCCACCGCCGTCGCCGAGCCCAGATCCCGGCGTTGCAGGTCGCGTTCTCGGTTCACCGCCCGTTGTGCGATCGTGAGGAGGGCTTCCTCGTGGCGTAGAGCCTGAACATCGCTGGCATGACGCCGGTGTTCTGAGGCGATCTGGGCGCGGATGTCGTCGAGATCCGCCTCGCGTTGCGCCAACAGTAGGGTGGCTTCGCGGTTGTCCAGGCTCACCAGCAACTGCCCTTGGGCGGCCAGACGCCCTTCCTCGGCCAGGACCTCGATGACATCGGCCTCCAGAGCAGCCCTCAGGGTCGCGGCACGCGGCGTGGTGACATGCCCATACAGCGAGAGCACAGGCGCCAAGCTGCCGGGTTCCACGGTTTGGGAGGTGACACGCCAAACCCGTTCCCCCACTTCGAGAGGAGGTTGGCTCGGTCGGGTCGCTACCAGTAGCAGGAATCCACCCCCGCCGAGGGCAAGTAGCAATAGCGGTAGCAGACGCTGGGTCAGACTTTTTAGGGTCATCCGATTCTTTTCATGCGAAGGGATACCGGGCTGTGCCGTGCGTGGCGGTTGCGGACAGCGTCCGTTATCGACGGGTCACCTGCGGGCCATGAATGGGCCATCGCAGGCGTTGGTGTTTTGACATGATACGAGGGCTGGCGTTGCAACTCAGGGTTGCGTGAGTTTGATCTCGATGCGCCTATTTCGGCGGTAGGCTTCTGCAGTGTTGGCCGGATCCACCGGGCGAAACTCGCCGAATCCGGCGGCAGAAAGTCGATGCGGAGGAATGCCTTGCCCGATGAGGTACTTGGCAATGGACAGCGCACGCGCTGTTGAAAGCTCCCAGTTGGACGGGAATTGCGCTGTGCGAATGGGACGCCGGTCAGTATGGCCGGCGACGCTGAGGATCCATTCAATATCAGCGGGGATCTCTTGGGCGATGTCCTTGAGGGTGTTTGCCAACTCCCTCAAATGCTCTTGTCCCTCTGGGCCGAGTTCGGCCGCGCCGCTAGCGAATAACAGCTCGGATTGTAGCAGGAAGCGATCGCCGACGATCTGAATGTCGGCACGCTGTCCGAGCACCTCGCGCAGCCGGCCGAAAAACTCTGACCGGTATCGACCCAGTTCCTCCACCTTATCGGCCAGTGCCAGGTTGAGCCGCTGCCCCAGCTCAGCTATTTCCAGCTTCTGGTCGGCAACGGTTGTCTCGGAGAGTGCCAGCGCCGAAGACAATTGGCTGAGTTGTTCGCGAAGCGCCGCGATTTGGTGGTTGAGTAGGGTAATTTCAGCTTCTGCCTTGCTCGTCAAGCCCTGCTGTTCGGTTAGCTTGGTTTGGACAGCCTGAATAGTGTCCTGTTCCTGCGCAAGGCGTTCCTCGAGCAGTTGACGCTGTTGGCCGGTCGCAGAGAGATCCTCCTCCCGTTGCCGAAGCCTGGTGGTGAGCTGCGCGACTTCGGCCTCAAGTTGGGCGCGCAAGCCCTGAAGGTCCCCGATGTCCCGTTGCAGCGCGGTGAGCTGATCCCGTTGCTGCTCGATGGCTTGCTTGTCGGCGCTGATCGTTTGGCGCGCTTTCGTCAGTTCCTCGCGCAGTTCGGTCGCTTGGGTTCGCAGAGCCTCGGCTTGCTGAGTGATATGGGTCAGCTCGAGTGCCAGGCTGTCGCGCTCGGTGAGCGCCGCCCGGAGGCGGCCGGATAATGTCTCGACGGTATCTTGCAGCTCTACGCTTTTCTTGCGCTCCAGGGACAACACGTCGAACAGCTGGTTGATGCCTTGAGAGAGCTGTGACAACGCTTTGTTGCGGCCCTCAAGGGTATCGGTTAAGAAAAACTGAGCGAGAACGAAAATGAGCAGCATGAAGATGAACACCATCAAGATAGAGGCGAGGGCATCCACGAACCCAGGCCAAATATCGATGGTGTAGCGGGCGCGGCGGGTCGTGACGGTCATTGCTGCGACCCAGGTGGTTCTTGAGGGCGGTCAGGTGTTCGGGTTTCGGATCGTTGGGCGAGGGTCCGCGTCAGCAAGCGGATCTCTCCGCGCAGTTCCTCCATGAACTGCGTGCGACCGGTCGACAACTCCTCTAGGAGACGGTTGAGCACCACCGCCATGTTGCGGATGTGCCCCCGCACCTCTTCATCGCTTCCGCGCTCTCCGGTGAGATTTTCCGCGATGCGCCTGATGGCCGGTTGCATGTCCAGCTGGCCCTTCGCGAGGTTTGATATCAACTTTTCCTCGGCGCGCATCTGGTCGCTGAGCTCTGCCAGCTTTTCCGTAAGCTCGAGGAGGCGACTCTGGGTGGTGAGCCGACTATCCTCGCCCCGTGCCATGATCCGCTGCAGGCTGTGCAGACCGTCGGCAGTTTGCTCCAGCAAGGCTTCGATGTAGCGCGGCACCGTTGTCTCACCTTCCGTGGCTAACATGCCGCTAGGCAAATGGGTGAGTTCCGATAACCACTCCTCCAGATGATTGAAAAAGCGGTTTTGGGCGTGACCTGCCTGTAGATCCAGGAAACCGAGCACTAAAGCTCCACCCAGCCCAAATAAAGACGAGCTGAAGGCCGTGCCCATGCCCGCCAAGGGTTCCTGTAGGGCTCCCTGCAGCTGTGCGAAATGAGTGCTGACGTCGCTTCCGTCAGGGGAAAGCTCGGCGATGACTTTACCGACGGCTGTGATGGTGTCCAATAGGCCCCAAAAGGTACCGAGCAGACCTAGGAAGATGAGCAGTCCGATCAAGTACCTGGAGACATCACGGTGTTCATCGAGGCGCAGGCGAATGCCATCCAGTAAGGAGCGCATGGTCATGGCGGAAAGCCGGAATGCCTCTTGGTGTCGTCCGGACAGAATCCGAGCCATGGGAGCTAACATGCGCGGTTGGGATTGACTCGGGCGCTTCACGTCGCCGCTGCGGAAAGCGTCGAGCCAGCGTAATTCCGGCTTCAGGTTTAGTACTTGCCGGATATCGATGATAATGCCGACGAAAAGAACAGCTAGGATGAGCGAGTTAAAAACCTCATTGGCAAGGAATGCCGTGCGCAGCGGCTCGAGTAAGGCCGCACAGACCATCGCCACTGCGGCCAGAAATACGAGCATGGAGATGAGTACACCGTCGGACGTTTTCACGGTCGATCCTCCGTCTGGTGCTGGCTGCCCCGAGGTGTACCTCGTCTGGAGCATGCTGTCATGATAGGACAAGTTGGTCCCGTTGCAGATACTCGTTTTGGGTGACAGTTTCGCAGGCTAACGTGGCATGAAGGCTCGCGAGGAAATCGCGATCATGCGCAGACTGGCATTGCTGATCGCTTTGGCCGGCGTTGTGGCGGGATGCTGGCCGGTGAGTCACGGGGACGATGTCTGTGTTTTGCTTTCGCACAGGCGGGGTTGGTACGCGAGCGCACTCCAGGCCTATGAGAAATGGGGTGTTCCGGTGTCTGTGCAACTCGCCATCATCTATCAAGAATCCAAGTTCTCCGCCAAGGCGATGCCACCGCGCCTACGCGTCTTTGGCCTCATCCCCTGGGGGCGCGCCTCGTCGTCCTACGGTTATGCCCAGGCAACCGAGAGTACCTGGCGGTGGTATATGCAAAAGACCGGTAATCACACTGCGGTGCGCGATGATTTTTCCGATGCGGTCGATTTCATCGGTTGGTACTGTTCGCTCAGTGAGGCGCTGCTCGGTATTTCTAAGGCCGATGCCTACCATCAATACCTGGCCTATCACGAAGGGCATCGAGGTTTCCAGAACAGGACCTATGATGAAAAACTCTGGTTGTTGAGGATCGCGAGTGAAGTTGAAGGCCGTGCCGACCGTTACCGCATTCAGCTGAACCGCTGCGATAAGGAACTGAGAGGCTGCAAAAAAATCCCAGTTTTGGGGAGATGTCGTTAGGGGAACGGGATAGATAGCGGTATTGAAAATCGCAGTGACCGCACCGCCATGGCGAACGAACCTCGCCCGTGCCTGTTTGGTGAAGAGTCTGATCGGGAAGGCGCCGGCGATTTGCCGGTCCAAGCACGAGCCCGGGGTGCGCCGCGGTTACCGCATCCTACGCGGCCTCGCCGCGTTGCTCGTTAAACAACTCGTCAATCTCCCATCCCACAGTATCATCTCAAAGATAAGGCGCTGTGTGGCCCCCGCCGATGAGGACGCGCATGAGAAGCATCGCTCGGTAGCCTGAATAGGGCTACAATCCCCAACTCCAGCGGCGGTTTATCGGCTGATTTTAGGATCGGTCCGGGACAGCATTGTTCGGTGACAGGGTGATAAAGTTACGACTGAGGAGGAGAAATGGAGGCTCGATTGATGGAACGGACCGCCCTCTTGAGCCGAGACAGCCTGCGCGAGCGACTGCGCACCTTCATCGAATGGCCAGCGGTGCAGCGGGGCATCATCGCCCTGATTTTGGCAATGCGGGCCTGCTCGGCCTGGAGACCTGGCCCGCCGCCATGCAGATGGCGGGCGAGCCGATTTGGGCGATCGATCAGGCGATCCTCGCTGTTTTCGTGGTGGAGATCGCCGCGCGCCTGTATGTCTACCGGCTGGCCTTCTGGCGTGACCCATAGAGCGTATTTGACTTCACCGTGGTGGCCATCGCCCTGGTACCGGCGGTCGGACCCTTCGCGGTATTGCGCGCCTTGCGCGTGCTGCGGCTGCTGACTACGGTACCGTCGATGCGCAGGGTGGTCGGGGCGCTGCTGACGGCGATCCCGGGGCTCGGCTCCATCGTCCTGGTGCTGCTGATCCTCTACTACGTGTTCGCGGGGATCGCCACCAATCTCTTCGCCGCCGCCTATCCCGAGTGGTTGGGCAGTATCGGCCGCTCCCTATACACCCTGTTCCAGATTATGACCCTGGAGAGCTGGTCGATGGGCATTGCCCGCCCAGTGATGGCACAGTTTCCCTACGCGTGGGCTTTTTTCGTCACTTTCATACTGGTGGCCACCTTTACCATGCTCAATTTGTTCATCGCCATCATCGTCAACGCCATGCAGAGCCACAGCGAGGCCGAGCACCAGGACACCGTCCAGGCGTTGCAGCACGCTCAGGCGCATATCGAGGCCGATCTGCATAGCGAGGTGAGCGCCCTGCGTACGGAGATCCGGGAGTTGGAAGTCATGCTGGTAGCCCGCGGGGATGAAGGGGCGAGCCGATGAGTGACGCAGATGTGGCGCTGAATGATTCGCCAGTCCAAGGCCCGACATGCGCCTGGCACCATCTGGAAGCGGCGGAGGCCGCCCGGCGGCAGGGCGTCGATCCCGGCGCTGGACTGGCTGGACGCGAGGCCCGTGCGCGGCTCCAACGCCATGGCGAGAACCGCCTGGCCGAGAAACCCCCGCGCTCGCGCTGGCTGGCTTTTCTCGATCAGTTCAAGAGCACGCTGATCCTGGTACTGCTCGGCGCCGCGTTGCTGGCGGGGGCCATCGGTGATACCAAGGACGCGGTGGTGATCCTGATCGTGGTGCTGTTTAACTCGGTGCTCGGCTTCTGGCAGGAGCAGCGCGCCGAGCAGACGCTGGCGGCGCTCAAGGGGATGCTCTCGCCGGTGGCTCGGGTGCGCCGCGATGGCCGGGTGGAGGAGATCCCGGCCCGGCAACTGGTGCCGGGCGATGTGGTGCTGCTCGAGGCGGGTGACCGGGTGCCGGCCGACGGACGTCTGCTCGCCACCCACGCCGTAGAGATCGACGAGGCGGCGCTCACCGGCGAATCCCAGCCGGTGACCAAGGAGACCGGATCGCGGCTGCCCGAGGCCACACTGCTCGCCGAGCGCAGCAACATGGCCTTCATGAACACAGTGGTAACCCGCGGGCGCGCAGAGTTGCTGGTCACTGGCACCGGCATGGCCACCGAAATGGGGCGGCTCTCGGGCATGCTGGCCGCGGCGGAGAGCGGGCCCACGCCGCTGCAGATCCAGCTCGACGCGCTCGGCCGTCGCCTGGCCGCGATCGCCAGCGTCGTCATCGCACTGATCTTCGCCCTGGGGCTGGCGCGCGACGCGCCGCTGGTGCAGACCATCCTTACCTCCATCGCCCTGGCGGTGGCGGCGATCCCCGAGGGACTCCCAGCGGTGGTGACGGTGACGCTGGCCATCGGTATGCACCGCATGGCCCGCCACCGTGCCATCGTCAAGCGGCTGGCGGCAGTGGAGACCCTGGGCTGCACCACAGTGATCTGCTCCGACAAGACTGGCACGTTGACCATGAATCAGATGACTGCTCGCACCGTCGTCTATCAGGGGCGGCGTTTCTCGGTGACCGGCCAGGGCTACGGCGCGGCGGGCAATATCGAGGCGCAGGAAGGCGAGCTGCCCGATCTCTCCCCGCTGCTGCATCCGGCGGCGCTGGCCAACGACAGCCGTATCCGCGACGGCGAGCTGATCGGTGACCCCACCGAGGGCGCTATGCTGGCACTGGCCGCTAAGGGCGGCGTCGACATTGAACGGCTGATGGCACACTACCCGCGCATCGCCGAGCTCCCCTTCGACTCGGCGCACAAGTTTCAGGCCACCTTCCACCACGATGGTGATCGGGTTCGGCTGCACGTGAAAGGCGCGCCGGACGTACTGCTGTCACTGGCGGACCAGCATCTGACGCCGGCAGGCGCGACGCCGCTGGACTTCGGCGCCAGAGAGGCGTGGACAGCCGCCAACGAAGGTCTGGCCGCGGAGGCCATGCGGGTCCTGGCGTTGGCCGGCAAGGTCATTGCGGTGCGGGATTTCGACCCGGCCGGCGACCTCATGGCCCATGTGCGGGACCTGACCTTCATCGGTCTGGTCGGTATCATCGACCCGCCGCGCGCCGAGGCGCGCCAGGCTCTCGAGCTGTGCAAGCGCGCGGGTATCGCGGTGAAGATGATCACCGGCGATCACAGGCTGACGGCGGCCGCCATCGCCCGCGAGCTGGGCCTCGACGGCGAGGTGGTGGAGGGCAGCGAGCTGGACGCCATGAGCCCGCGGGCGCTGGCCGCGCGGATCGAGCGAATAGCCGTGTTCGCCCGCGTCGCGCCTGAGCACAAGGTGCGCATCGTGCAGGCCCTGAAGGCCCACGGCCAGGTGGTGGCGATGACCGGCGACGGGGTCAACGACGCCCCGGCCTTGAAGAGCGCCGACATCGGCGTCGCCATGGGCATCGCGGGCGCCGAGGTGACCAAGGAGGCGGCCACCATGGTGCTCACCGACGATAACTTCGCCACCATCGTGCGCGCGGTCAAGGAGGGGCGCGCCATCTACGAAAACATCGTCAAATTCGTGCGCTTCCAGCTTTCCACCAACATGGGCGCCATCCAGACGGTGCTCGGCGCGAGCCTGCTCGGCTGGACTACCCCGTTCACCGCCATCCAGATCCTCTGGATCAACATTATCATGGACGGCCCGCCGGCGATGAGCCTCGGCGTGGAGCCGACGCGCCCGGGGGTGATGGACGAACCGCCCCGGCGAGCGGATGCGCGCATCCTCACCGGTGCCCGGCTGGCGAGGCTGTTCGCCTACGGGCTGACCATGGCCCTTGGCACGCTGGCGCTGTTCCGCTATGGGCAGTCCCAAGGCGAGACCTATGCCCTGACGCTCGCGTTTACCACCTTCGTGTTGTTCCAGTTCTTTAACCTGTTTAATGCCCGCGCCGAGCAGAACACGGCCTTTAATCGTCATTTCTTCCGCAACCGCTGGCTTTGGCTGTCGCTCCTGGCAGTGCTGGCGTTGCAGGCGCTGGTGGTGCATTGGGGACCGGCGCAGGCGGTTTTCCGCACCACCGATCTGATGCTGACCGACTGGGCATTGGCGACGCTGGTTGCCTGCAGTGTGCTATTGCTCGATGAGGGACGAAAGCTCGCCGCACCTATGTTCCCTGGAACGTCCCCATGAGGGGGTTCGCGGTGCTGGCACGTTGCCTGGGGTGGCTGGTACGCTCTATTGCTCCGCTGGACGATGGCCGAAACCGCGCTGTTGCTTGTCTTTGCACGAGTGGCCGCTTCCCGGCTGTATCTGCAGGTTCGCTGGCCGAGCGATGTGCTCGGTGGGGTACTGGTGGCGCTGTTCTGGACCGCGGGGGCGGTCGCGCTGACCGCGCCGGCCCTGAACAGAGAATAAGGTGGCGCCGTGAGAAACAAGTTTCTGGGCATCGGCGAGCCGGGCTACCATCCGCTGCACAAGGTGCAAGCGATCCTGTCCGGTCTTCGCTACGCGGTACTGCATGATTCCAGCGTTCTCTACAAGGTGGTGCTGTCGGCAGTGATCCTGGTGTGGTCAGTGTCGCTGCACGCTTGGCTCGATACGGCGGTGATCATTCTGGCCACGGGGGTGGCCCTTGCCGCGGAGCTCTTCAATACCGCGGTGGAGGCGCTGTGCGACTTCGTGGAAGTGCGCCAGAACGAGAAGATTCGCATGATCAAGGACATCGCCGCCGCTGCCGCTGGGGTCGCCATTCTCGCCTGGGCGGTCGTCATCGGCGCAGGTTTTATCGAAATGTGGCCATGGCTGATGGCGTGGTGGAGCGATTGATGCAGAAAACGCAACTCGGGCGCGTTGCAGGCGAAAACACGAAATCCTGTCGGATCGGTCGAGCGCCACCGGCAAAACCCAGCACTTCTCTTGGCGGAGTGGTCGCTCAGCCTGCCTGAGTGGGTCGTCAACAGTCTCCGGTCTGGGCCCGTGGCGGTTCATGTCCCGGCTGCAACTAAAGCCCTTACCCCCCAACCCCTCCCACAGGGCTGAGAGCTTGTGAAAAAACCGTCGCGAGCGGGCCGAGAGCCAGGCGGACGGCGCGCAGCAGGTTTTTGCACAAGCTCAGGGAGTTGCTTCGGATGATTTTATCGACCTTAAGCTAAGAAGCTGTTTTAAAAATGTTGCGAGCGCTGGCAGAGCAAGGCGCACAGCGGCGACAAAATCGTCCGGAACGATTTTGAACAGCGTTAAGCTGGCCCCGAAGGGGCGAGCCCCAGGGATGGGGCGAGTAACCATCGGAGTGTACAAGGGAGTACATGAGGATGGCGAGCCGCTGTGCAACGTAGCTATGCCAAGCGCAGTCGTTTCTAAAACAGCTTCTAAGGCCCTGGTTCAAGGCACCTTAAAGGAAGTATGGGCGGCGTCGATATGCCCAGAGTGAATCATCTATCATGAGTTGAGCTGGTCAGTTCTATGCGCCAAATGATGGACGTTCGTTGTTATCGTAAGCAACAGTGCCGCGGCTTTACCTTGATCGAGATCATGGTGGTCGTCGTCATCCTGGGCATCCTGGCTGCCGTGGTGGTACCCAAAATAATGAGCCGTCCAGACGAAGCGCGTATCATCCGAGCCAAGCAAGATATTCGAGCAATGGGCGCAGCACTGTCTCTCTACCGGCTCGACAATTTCTCCTACCCAACGACGGAGCAGGGGCTCGAGGCGCTGGTCAAGCGTCCCGGCGATCTGGCGAAAGGGGCTAACTGGAAAGCAGGCGGTTATCTTGAGAGACTGCCAGCGGATCCTTGGGGAAACCCCTATCAGTACTTACATCCCGGTACCCGGAGCGAGTTTGATCTGTATTCACTGGGGGCTGACGGTGTGCTCGGCGGCGAAGGCGTCGCTACGGATATCGGTAATTGGGATCTCGAGTGAGAGGTTGTGAAAAAACCGTCGCGAGCAGCCCGAGAGCCAGGCGGACGGCGCGCAGCGACGAGACATATCAGATATAGTGCACCTACCTGATTTGTGGACTAACCAGACCTGCCGACTTGAACATTGCTGGGATCGCCTACCACGAATGTCTTAGGAGCGCTATAGATAGGCGAGGAGCGAGCACCGCCCAACGCCGCTATCGGGTAGCGCAGCAGGTTTATTCACAAGCTCTGAGCGTTCGAGAACGTCATCGTGCCTTTACCCTGCTGGAAGTCGTTGTCGTGCTGGCTATCACGACGATCCTGTTCGGCTTGGCCACCCTGGCCATCGGAGACGGGGGTAGAGGTCGAGTCGTGGAGCACGAGGCTAAGCGCTTGCAGCGACTCTGTGAATTGGCCGCACAAACGGCGGTTCTACAGGGTCAGGAAATTGGCGCAGTGTTCACGGAAAACACCTACGGTTTCTTCAATCATGATACCGATCAATGGCGAGCGTTTGCTGGTAACGACCCGTTGCGCCGAAGGTCGTTGCCCGAGGGTCTTCGGTTCCACATTGCCATCGAGGGAAGCCTTCTCACCCTGGATGCCGCCCGAGCGGAAGTCGAGGATCCGCAGATTATCTTTTTCGCCAATGGTGAGATCGTACCCTTTGAGGCCCATCTGACCGATACCCAGTCGAGGCGCTCCTTCCGGCTGAGTGCCAATATGACGGGTGCGCTCGAACTCAGTGAAGCCTCCGGCCCTGTCAGCTGAGTTTTGACAAAAAAGAGCCGACCGATCGGCCCGCGACCGGGGGCCACGTTGTCCCGCCACACCGCACCTACAGGGTCCGCCGTAGGTGCAACGCCCTGTTAAAAGTGCCCTGGTTGAGGCTTCTCAATTCTCCGTGCCTTGGTCCTAGACCCGCTTTCAAGAGGTGGGGAATCCTGTAGGGCAATGGAAACGCTGACCACCGGTTGGTGGCCATGCCGAGCGCCACCGCTGCTGGCCGGTGCTGCTTAAAGGCTACGCAGTAACTCGTTGATGCCCACTTTGCTACGGGTTTTCTCGTCTACCTGCTTCACGATGACCGCGCAGTAGAGGCTGTAACGCCCATCCTCTGAAGGCAAGTTTCCAGGGACGACTACCGCGCCCGCCGGGATTCGCCCGTAGCTGACCTCTCCGGTTTCTCGGTGGTAGATGCGGGTGCTCTGACCGATGTAGACGCCCATGGAAATGACGGCTCCTTGCTCCACGATCACTCCCTCGACGACCTCGGAGCGGGCGCCGATGAAGCAATTGTCCTCGATGATGGTGGGAGCGGCTTGCAGCGGCTCAAGCACTCCCCCGATGCCGACTCCACCGGATAGATGAACATTCTTTCCGATCTGGGCGCAAGATCCCACCGTCGCCCAGGTATCGACCATCGTACCGGTATCCACGTAGGCGCCAATATTGATGTAAGAGGGCATCAGGACGACGTCCGGTGCTACATAGGCACCGTGTCTGGCGGAAGCCGGCGGTACGACCCGTACCCGCTCGTTGCGAAAATCCCTAGCGTCGTAGCGAGCAAACTTGGCCGGTATCTTGTCGAAGTAGTTGGTGTATCCGCCGTGCATGAGTCCACTATCAGTGATGCGAAAGGCTAGCAGCACCGCCTTTTTAATCCATTGATGCACAACCCATTGTCCATCGTTTTTTTCCGCGACACGCAGCATCCCTGCGTCGAGCAAATCCAGAACCTCGTCCACGGCCTTGCGAACAGTGATATCGGTGTTGCGTGGATCGAGTTGATCGAGATTATCATACGCTTTTTCTATCACACTTTGTGAGTCACTCATCGGGCAATTCTCCTTAACGTGGGCGCAGCGCGTTAGAAGCTGTTTTAAAAACGATTGCGCTTGCCATAGCTGCGTTGCACAGCGGCTCGCAATCCTCATGTACTCCCTTGTACACTCCGGTTGCTCGCCACCGTGCGCCTTGCTGTGCCGGCGCTCGTCACATTTTTAAAACAGCTTCTAGCCGTGTTTTGTCATAACGAAATCCGCAATTCTATCGGCGGCTTCTGCACAATCGTCCAAGGATGCCACCAAGGCTATGCGCACGCGACAATATCCCGGATCGCTTCCGTGGGCTGGACGGGAAAGGTAGGTTCCGGGCAGCACGGTTACATTGGCGTGCTGGAAAAGCTGCAGGGCAAATTGAACATCATCGCCAGGCGTTTTCGGCCATAGATAGAATCCTCCCCTCGGTTGGTCGAAGGGTAACACCGTTGCCAGGCGAGCTTCTACCGCCTGGAACTTGCGTCGATAGCGTTGGCGATTCTCCTGGACGTGGGTTTCGTCCCGCCACGCTGCGGTGCTCGCGACTTGGGTGGGCAGTGGCATGGCGCAGCCGTGATACGTGCGGAACCGCAAGAAACGATTGAGTAACGCGGCGTCGCCGGCGACAAAACCGGTGCGCAGCCCAGGGACGTTAGATCGCTTCGAGAGGCTGTGAAAAACGAGGCAGCGTTGGTAGTCGGTGCGCCCCAGACGTGCTGCCACTTCCAGCAGGCCAAGGGGGGGGTGCTGTTCGTCCGGGTAGATCTCCGAGTAACATTCGTCGGCGGCGATGATGAAGTCGTAACGGTCCGAGAGATCGATGAGCTGCTGCAGAAAAGCGAATCCCGCCACAGAGCCGGTGGGATTCCCCGGTGAGCACAGATAAAAGAGCTGGCATCGCTTCCATGCTTGGGCCGGCACGCTGGAGAGATCGGGCAAAAACCCATTGGCCTCGGTGCAGTTGAGATAGTAAGGGCTGGCCCCAGCGAGCAGTGCCGCCCCTTCGTATATCTGGTAGAAAGGGTTGGGCATGAGGACCAGGGGATCGTCGTTGGCATCGATGACACACTGAGCAATGGCGAACAAGGCTTCTCGGGTGCCCGCGACGGGTAGGACATGGTGGTCGGGATTAACCGTACCGGCTGGTAAAGAGAAACGTTTCGTGAGCCACTGCGCGATGGCTTCACGAAGCGCTAGGCTGCCCTGGGTCGTCGGGTAGCGAGCGATGTCATCGACGGCGGCCACCAACGCCTCCTTAATGAAATTTGGGGCTGGATCCTGCGGTTCGCCGAGGGAAAGTGCCAAGTGGCGGGATCCCGCCGGGGTCTTGACACCCTGCTTGAGCTGACGCAGTCGTTCGAATGGGTAGGGCCGTAACGTTTCCAGATAGGGATTCATGGGCGGTCAGTGGTATTCGCTGCTCGGTGCCTTGAAAGCGCCCACCGGACGTGCTCGCGGACCAGCTCCGATGGGTTGTCTACCGCGTGCTCTAGCGCTTCGACGACAGCCCTTGAGGTCGGTGTATTGCCCAGTGCTACGGCAATGTTTCGCAACCAGCAGGGGTAGCCTATGCGCCGAAGGGGTGAGCCCTGGGTGCGCAGATTAAAGTCTTCCTCGCTCCAATGGAACAACTCGAGTAACCGCCTCGTGTCAAGCGCATGGCGTGGCGCGAAATCAGCTTCCAAGGTGGGCGGCGCGGCGCGATTCCATGGGCATACCAGCTGGCAATCATCGCAACCAAAGATGCGGTTTCCCATCAGCGGGCGAAGCTCCACCGGGATCGAGGAGCGCAGTTCGATGGTCAGATAAGCGATGCATCGTCGTGCATCGAGTTCATAGGGAGCCTTGATAGCCTTCGTAGGGCAGGCATTGAGGCAGGCCTGACAGCTTCCGCAGTAAGCCTGGGCCGGTTGGTCCGGGGGCAGGGGTAGGTCGGTGAAGATTTCTCCCAAGAAGAACCATGATCCGTCGCCGCGGTTGATGAGATTGGTGTGTTTCCCGATCCAACCCAGCCCGGCATTTCGGGCCAGCGCCTTTTCCAGCACCGGTGCGCTATCCACGAAAATACGATAGCCAAAATGGTGGGTATGCTGTTGAATGCGGCGTACGAGCTGGCGCAACCGGGTACGCAATACCTTGTGATAGTCTCGCCCAACGGCATATCGAGCAACGTAGGCTGCACCGGGATCGCCGAGGGTCTGTTGCGGTTTGGTGCCCGTCGCGCCTCCGTAGTTCATCCGCACACAGAGCACGCGGAGCGTACCCGGTAGCAGCTCCTTAGGCCGGCTGCGCTTGGTTCCATGGCGGGCCATGTACTCCATCGTCCCATGCTGCCCCGCAGCAAGCCAAGCGCATAGACGTTTCTCGTCGTCGTATAGTTCCACATCGGCGATACCGAGCTGCTGAAAGCCAAGCTCCATAGCCCAGCCTTTGATGGCGACCGCGAGCCCTAGCAGTTGATCTTTCTCTTGAAGGTTGGGAAACATACTGGTCCGGATCGCCGATGGTGGTGCGATGCCCTGGGCATCGTTTCGCTTTCCTCCCACGTCCGCGCAACGCTATCATGCATCGATCGGGCGGGCAAAGCGCTTGCGGGATCGAACAGGATGGCTTCCCGTGGGTAAATCTCCCAACTATCGGGACCGGTTAGACGGATTCGGCGACGGGGCCCGGCCTCGCTGGGCATCCCTGACGAACCGATGACTGGGGTCCTGGTGATGCCAGCTAAGGGAACACTTTCGGACTCCCGGGTCCTGCGCGGCAGAATTGGGGCTCTTCGGCTGTTGGGCGCTTTGCTCTGCCGACACCGGTGATACTGAAACACTCGTTGGTGGGACAGGGACAGGAGGTTAGAGATGATGATGCCATTCACCAGGCTGGTGGGCCTGGTGGCGCCGCTTGACCGCGCCAATGTGGATACCGATGCCATTATACCCAAACAGTTTTTGAAATCGATCAACCGCACCGGCTTTGGTCGCTATTTGTTTGATGAGTGGCGTTACCTCGATCAGGGTGAATACGGGCAGGATTGTGCCCAGCGGACCCTGAATGAAGCATTTGTGCTCAATGAAGCCCGGTATCAAGGCGCAGAGATTCTCCTGGCCGGTGCCAATTTTGGATGTGGTTCAAGTAGAGAGCATGCCTCTTGGGCATTATTGGAATACGGTTTTCGGGTGATCGTTGCCCCCAGCTTCGCGGATATTTTTTACGGCAACTGCGGCAAGAATGGTATTCTAGCTATCGTTTTGCCGATGCCTGTGGTTCAGGCCTTGTTCAGCGAAGTGGCGGCCTTGCCGGGATATCGGTTAACGGTTGACTTACCGCGGCAAACCGTCACGACGCCGGCCGAAGTTGTTTATCACTTTGAAATTGATGGGTTTCTCAAGCAAGCCTTGTTGGAGGGTATGGACGAGATTGCATTCACGCTGCAGTACGCGCAGGCTATTCAAGATTACGAGGCTCGGCGTCGACGCGAGGCGCCATGGCTGTTTGCGGAGCGATGAGGCTCTGGCTGGAAAGTAACAGAGTGTGACGATGAAAATACTGGTGTTGCCTGGCGATGGTATCGGCCCGGAGATTATGGAGCAGGCGCTGAAAGTATTGCGCATATTGGTGGCCAATGGCGAGCTCGAGGCGGAATTTCAGCACGGCCATATTGGGGGGGTTGCCATCGATACCGCTGGTGTGCCGTTACCTGAGGAAACGCTCGAGTTGGCGCGTGGCGCCGATGCCATTCTGATGGGCTCCATTGGCGGGCCTAAGTGGGATGGGCTAGAGCGAAAACTGCGACCGGAAACGGGATTGTTGCAGTTGCGCTCGGCGCTCGGCGCGTTCGCTAACCTTCGGCCGGCTATCCTCTATCCACCGCTGCTGTCGGCCTCCACGCTTAAGCAGGAGGTAGTGGCTGGACTCGATCTGTTGATCGTGCGTGAACTCACTGGCGGTATCTACTTTGGTACTCCCCGGGGGATGCGTCATACCGACGCTGGCGAGCGTGAGGCTTTCAATACGCTCGCCTATAGAGAGTCAGAGATCGAGAGGATCTGCAGGGTGGCGTTCGATATCGCCTTACATCGCAATCAGCGCGTGTGTTCGGTGGATAAGGCCAATGTGTTAGAAGTCAGCCAGCTGTGGCGTGAGATCGCAGAGAGTGTGGCAAAGGACTATCCCAGCATAACCCTTACCCACATGTATATCGATAACGCAGCCATGCAGCTGGTGCGTGCTCCTAAGCAGTTCGATGTCATCGTGACCTGCAACCTGTTCGGCGATATTCTTTCCGACGAGGCGGCGATGTTGACGGGGTCGATCGGGATGCTGCCCTCGGCGTCCTTGGATGCATTCGGCAAGGGCATCTATGAGCCCGTCCATGGATCGGCCCCAGACATTGCGGGCAGGAATGTGGCTAACCCGTTGGCCACCATTTTGTCGGCGGCGTTGATGTTGCGGCATTCCTTGGCGAGGCCCGAGCTCGCAGAACGCATCGAACGAGCCGTTGGCCAAGTGCTGGATGAGGGCTTGCGAACCTCCGATATTGCTCAGCCCGGAACGCAGTGCGTTGGAACGTCAGAGATGGGTGATGCCATCCTCAGAGCGCTGTAGGGGGTTTCGGCCAGGTCGGTCGTTTCGTGAGCTTGGCTCGGTCATCGGGTGGTCGCTTTAGATCGCGTCTCAGAGCTTGTGAAAGAGGATTTGTAGATGAATCGACCCTGTCATGTCGCCGTCCTCGGGGCCACCGGTGCGGTCGGCGAGGCTATGCTCTCGATCTTGGAGCAGAGACAATTTCCGGTCGGAAACATTTATGCGTTGGCCAGTGAGCGTTCGGAAGGGGCACGGATCGAGTTCAAAGGGGATGAATTGATCGTTCAGGTCGTCGATGATTTCGATTTCTCCAGAGTGGATATCGGTCTGTTTTCGGCAGGAGCAAGCGTCTCGGCACGATTCGCCCCGGAAGCGGCTGAAGCGGGATGTGTGGTGATAGACAATACATCGGAATTTCGCTACGACTTCGATATACCGTTGGTGGTGCCGGAAGTGAATCCGGAAGCCATCGCTCATTATAAGGCTCGCGGCATTATCGCCAACCCGAATTGCTCGACCATCCAAATGGTGGTGGTTTTAAAACCCCTGCATGATGCGGTGGGTATCGAACGCGTCAATGTTGCCACTTACCAAGCGGTGTCTGGAACCGGCAAAAATGCGATTCAAGAACTGGAGAGTCAGAGTGCTGCGGTGCTTAATGGCCAACCGATCAAGCGTACCGTCTATCCGAAGCAAATCGCCTTCAATGTGCTGCCTCACATCGATATGTTCTTGGAGAATGGTTACACCAAAGAAGAAATGAAGATGGTGTGGGAAACGAAAAAAATCATGGCAGATGACAGTA